>DFGF01000091.1 GCA_002371715.1 Prevotella sp. UBA3757 | reverse complement strand
TTCCAAGGGCAGGAGCGCGACATCATCGTCATCTCACTGGTACGCAGCAACGACGACGGCCAGATTGGTTTCCTGCGTGACCTGCGACGCATGAACGTAGCCATCACCCGCGCTCGCATGAAGCTCATTATTCTTGGCGACCGCGTAACCATGACACGACACCCCTTTTATCAGCAATTATGGCATTACATTGAAAAATTAAGAGACTGAAATTTGCTTGTTTCAACATTTTGTTGTACTTTTGCAAAACTAAAAGACCGCAGGCAATGAGTAAAGTAAACATCAAACAAGTGACCAGCCGGAAGGAACTGAAGCAGTTCGTGCAGTTCCACTACGACTTGTATCGGGGCAACGACTGTGCCGTACCCTTTCTGTTTTCCGATGAAATGGACACTTTGAGAAAGGACAAGAATCCTTCGTTCGAGTGTTGCGATGCGGAATATCTGATGGCTTTCAAAGACGGAAAGATGGTTGGCCGCGTGGCTGCCATCATCAACCATCGGGCCAACGAGCGATGGAACCGCAAGCAAGTACGCTTCGGATGGTTTGACTTCATTGACGACAAGGAGGTGTCTGAGGCACTTCTGAAAGCCGTCGAGCAGTGGGGACTACAGCACGGCATGACAGAGATTGTAGGCCCCCTCGGTTTCATCGATACCGACCGGGAAGGCATGATGATAGAGGGTTTCGACCAGCTGTCGACCATGTATGTCAACTATAACTACCCATACTATCCCAAACACATGGAGAGTATGGCCGGGTTCGAAAAAGACAACGACTACGTGGAGATGAAGGTAAAGGTCCCCGAGGTCGTGCCTGACAAATTTGCCAAAATTACCGAGATGGTACGTAAGCGCTATGGCCTGCGTGTCCATAAGTTTACACGCCGTGAACTGATACAAGAAGGCTATGGCCGCAAGGTTTTCGACTTGCTCAACGCCACCTATAAGGACCTCTATGGTTTCAGCCAACTGTCCGACAAGCAGATTGACAAACTGGTGAACAACTATATCAAGATTGCCGACCTCAATCTTGTCACGGCCGTCTTTGACGGCGACAAGATGGTGGGCTTCGGCATCACCTTCCCATCGTTCTCCCGCGCCATGCAGAAGACGCGCGACGGCCGTTTCCTGCCATTCGGCTGGTGGCACCTGCTGAAAATACTGAAATGGCACCGCACGGAGATTGTTGACCTGCTACTGATAGGCGTACTGCCCGAATACCGCAGCAAAGGAGCCAATGCCCTGATTTTCGACGACCTGATACGGTGGTTCCAGCGCTACCATTTCGAATGGGCAGAAACCGGACCGCAGATGGAGACCAACGAGGGTGTGCTCTCACAGTGGCAGTATCTGGAGTCTGTCATCCACCGTCGTCACCGCTGCTACCGCAAGAATCTCTAAGCGTTTAATCATAAAAAAAGGAAAAAGTCCAAATAAATTTGGCTTTTTGCTCACTTATTCGTACCTTTTTGCGCCGCAGGAAGGTACTCACGTTCGAAAAAGTCCAAATAAATTTGGCTTTTTGCTCACTTATTCGTACCTTTGCAGCCAGAAAGTGTTGCCCTGATAGTTAAATGGATATAACAAGGCTCTCCTAAAGCTTAGTTCCGAGTTCGATTCTCGGTCGGGGTACTAAGTGAGGAAACAGTACATTTCTTTAATATACTAAAACAAAAACAAAAAACACGATGAAAAGATTTTGGATGTTGGCTGCTGGCTGCTGGCTGTCGGCAATAGTCACGCTGGCCCAGGACACGACGAAGGAGGACGTGACAACGGTTGATGCAAAGAAGGTGAAACAGATGACCTTCAGCGGCGACTTGGTGAACCTCAGATACAATGACGGAACACCAGAAACGACGCACGACATGCAGACACTGGTGATAGACTTCAGCAACACGACAAACATCAACAGTCCAAAAGCCACCTCTCCCACCCCGTCCCAGAGTCTGGAGAATAGCATCTACGACCTGCAAGGGCGAAGGGTGGCCGATGGAAAGAAACCACTGAATGAAGCACCGTTGAAACGAGGCATCTATATAATGAAAGGTAAGAAGGTAAAAAACTAAAAAATAAGGAAAGCAAGATGGGATATATTCATAAAAAGATAAAGGTTGGGGGATGGTTGAAGGTCTTACCCTTTTACCTTTTCACCTTTTTAACTGTAAACGCACAGGGCACTGCCGACCTTTCGGCAAGCCAGAATCCGCAGAAGAACCAAGCCGTCGTCACACTGAAAGACGGCACCAAACGCTACTACGACACAGAAGCGCTCAACAGCATTGACGTTGCAGGAAGCAGTATTACCGTACGCCAGCAAGCAGGCGACTATACGTTTAACAATAACGTGGCACGCGTCAGTTTCAATAAAGGGAATGCTGAAACGAAGGTCACCATCCGGGAAGCACAAGGCTGGCTGGAATCGGCCTATGTGAAGTTTGAGAAGATGAGTGGCATCAAGACCTACCACGTCTACGTCAACAACCAGCAGATAGACACACAGCTGGTGCGCGACTACGGCAGCTATGGACGCGCCGATGCCTTGGGACTGGCAGCAGGCACCTACCGGATGAAAGTCGTACCCGTCGGCGATGACGGCCGCGAGTTTGAAGCCTGTGCCGCAGAAACCGCCGAACTCAGCGTACGCGCCATCAACCGCGACGGCTATGCCCACCATCAGACCAGCGAGGGCATCGGTGCCTACAACAACGATGGCACACTGAAGGCCGGAGCACGCATCATCTATGTCACCAAACAGAATGCCAAGACCATCACGCTCGGCATGAATACCGGCAAGAAGGAGGAGACGCGCACGGGCATTCAGGACATCCTGAGAGCATACGAGAAGGGAGCAGAGACCCGCCCGCTGGCCATTCGCATCATCGGACAGTTGGCCAAGGACGACATGCCAGAGCTGGCCAGTTCGGCCATCGGACTGCAGGTGAAGGGCAAGAGCCAGAACATGAATCTGACGATTGAGGGTGTGGGCAACGATGCCACGCTGCACGGCTTCGGCGTGCTGTGCCGCAACTGCCGCTATGTGGAGCTGCGCAATTTTGCCGTCATGATGCACCCCGAAGACGCCATCAGCTTCGACACGAACAACGAACACATCTGGGGCCACCACCTCGACATCTTCTACGGCCAGAACAAGGGTGGCGACAAGGCCAAAGGCGACGGTTCGTTCGACGTCAAGGGCACCATGTATTGCACCGTCAGCGACAACCATTTCTGGGACAGCGGCAAGTGCCACCTGAACTCGAATGGTGACGAGGTGGACTACGTCACCTATCACCACAACTGGTACGACCACTCTGACTCGCGCCATCCGCGTGTCCGCATGTCACAGCACCTGCACGTATTCAACAACTACTTCGACGGCAATGCCAAATACGGCACCGGTGCCACGACAGGCTCATGTATCTTCGTGGAGAAGAACTACTTCCGCAACTGCAAATATCCCATGCTCATCTCGAAGCAGGGTTCCGACATCCACAACGGTGTGGGCAGTTCCAGCGAGACGAAAGGCACGTTCTCAAGCGAGGATGGCGGCATCATCAAAGCCTTTGACAACTACATCGTCGGCCAAACCAGTTTCGAACCTTATAAGGCTGGCGACGCGACATACAGCAAACACTTCGATGCCTACGTAGCCACCGAGCGCCAGGAGCAGGTGCCTGCCGAGGTCGTGACACTACAGGGCGGCACGGGCTATAACAACTTCGACACCAGCAGCGATTTCTATCAGTACACGCCGACGGCCACTGCCGAAGTGCCGTCACTGGTGACCGGCCCATACGGTGCCGGGCGCTGTGAGCATGGCGATTTCCAATACACCTTCGACAACAGCACCCAGGACAAGAACAGCAATGTCATCACTGACCTGTCGGACAAGTTGAAAAACTATACGAATACGGCCCTGATAGGCATCTTTGGCGAGGAGTGACGCTACCGTATCACGACCTTACGCCCCTGATGAATATACACGCCACGGGTGGACGGTTGGCTGTGCAACCTGCGGCCGTCAAGGGTGTACCACGTATGGTCTTTTTCCTGATACATGACACCCACCACTCCTGACGTCTTGTCAAGGGATACTACGAAATGGACCATCCCCGACTCAGCGCTCTCACTAATCTCGGAGAGCTTAAGCCCCGTGGCCTTGGCCTTGCTGCCAGCATAGAAACAGTAATTGGGCAACGCCATGCGGTCGTCGAGCGTCGTAACGTCGCTGGTGCCTGGAAAGACTGAGGCTCCCAGCGATTGCAGCCACTCGTCATGGCTATAGGTCTTACCCTTGCCGCGCAGATAACTGCTGATAAGTGTCCCACCGGCTGGGACAACGGCCACCGAGGGGTGGCCAGGCTTGTTGTTGGGATTATCGCTCATATTGACGCTGGCATACGGATAGTCGACATGATAGACCAGCAGCCCGTGACCTGAGGCATACTGGTTCAGTCCCTTCCTCTGGACATTCTCCATGACGATGTAGTCGCGGTCGTTGTCGCTATTCACCATCTTGTAAGCCTTGCCGCCGTCAATGACGGGCAGCAGGCCGTCAACCTGCCACTGTCCCTCAACCATCATGCCTGCCACATCTTCTATCTCCGTCCACCCCATTACCGCCTGTTCCCAGGCAGTAAAGGCACAGGGAGCATAGCCGTTGCGGTTATAGAGTCCGTAGTCCATGATGCTCCACGTCTCCATGCCCTGGTTGTTGACATAAGCTCGCTCCGACGTGGCATAGAGGTCGGGCAGTCCCATGCAGTGTGACAATTCATGGATGAAGACACCAGTGCCATTGATATGCGTAGGATATTGCGGATGGAACAGCTCCGCGCAGCAGTTGAAGCGCGTAATGGTCAGGTCATCGGTCACCCGCAGATTCTCGGTAGCCGCCTTGGCCCAAAGGGTGCTGTCGGCACCACCCTGGTTCTGCCCGAAACCGGCATAGATGATGCATACCAGCTCTGCCCTTCCGTCCTGATCGTTATCGTATGCGTTCCAGTCGCTGACCAGCGGCTTGGCCTGGTTCATGGCATCGCGGCAGAACTCGTAGAAACGGTCGTCCGACCCCGTGTCGTTACTGCCGCCATAGTATCTCATTTTCTGGGGCAGCACCACAGGCCCTACGACATCGAACTGCGGCGAGAACCGCCCACGGCTGCACACCTCATAGTACCGCCGGACACTGGCAAGGTTCAGGTGGTTGCTGTTACCCAGATTCTCCTGCACTTCACCGTTCAGATACTGATAGAATGCCTGCTCGGGGTTGTTGACCGTGAAGCCGACATCCTGGAAGGCAGCCAGGATGGTCAGGATGCGCGGCGCACCGGAATGCTGCAGGTACAGCCCACTGCCCACAGCGGCCTGCGACCGGCAATAGCCCTCAAGCAAATGAGGCGTCACAACATTTCCTGCCGGGACGATGACGCTGCCGTCGGTCTGCTTCATCGCCTGGAGCCCACGCAGGGGTGGTGCTGCATTTGCCACTATGCCGGCTGTTAACAGCCAGCAACCAAGAGCCAATATGGTTTTTAAAATCTTCGCCATGTCACACATATTATATATAATATACCGAATGGGTGCAAAGGTACAAAATAATTAATAATTGACAATTGATAATTGATAATTATTTCGTAATTTTGCAGCCATGAACTTAAAATGGACTTTTTTGCTGGCAGTCTTGACGCTATTGGCGGCCTGCGGACGCAAACAGCAGCACACGTTCACCAACGAACTGCTGCTGCCGATGACACCCATAAAAGACCAGGGCAAGTCAGAGCTCTGCTGGGCTTATGCCATGCTGGCCACGATAGAAACTGAACACCTGCTCAGGGGCGATTCCGTCAACCTGTCACCCGTCTACATCGGACGCCTGATGCACCTCAACCCATCGCCAAACACCGAACATCCACAGCGCGCCATGGGTCAGACGCTGCTCAACATGATTGGGCAGCACGGCATCGTGCCCTACGACGTGCTGCCCGACGATGCTACCGACGACCTGCCCACGCCGCGGTGGGTCTTCATGCTTGGAGCACGCTATACCCCACAGGAGTTTGCCCATTCGGTCTGTGCCCCTGACGAGTATCTGTCGCTGACGTGTTTTCCTGATTCACCCTATAACAAAAAGATTGTCGTTCCCGTTCCCGACAACTGGGAGCAGAACCGGCTGCTGAACTTGCCGATAGACACCCTGAAGCAGCATGTCAACCGTGCCCTGCGCCATCGGCACCCCGTCTGCTGGGAGAGCCGTGGCCACGCCATGTGCATCGTTGGAATGGCCAAGAGCGAAGAGGGACGCCCCTACTACATCATGAAAAACTCGTGGGGGCCACGTGGCCCCCACAAAGGTTTGGTTTACATGTCGGAACGCAAAATGTGGAAAGACATGATAGCGCTCTACCTGACACGCGACGCGTTTTCCATTGAACGTTGAACGTTGAACATTGAACATTGAACTGTCAACTCTCAACTATCAACTCTCAACTATCACCTATTCAACTTCCACGTCACGCCGTCCTTGGTATCCTTCACCTCAAAGCCGGCAGCGGCCAGTTCGTCGCGTATCTTGTCGCTGGTGGCCCAGTCCTTGTCGGCCTTGGCCTTGGCACGCAATTCGAGCACCATGTCCACCACCTTTCCAAAGGCTGCCTCACGCTGGGCGTTGGACGATGAACGTTGAACGCTGAGTCCCAGGATGTCCTCGGCAAACAGGTGCATGGTCTCGGAGAGTTCCTTCAGGCAGTCGGCACAGATGGTCGCCTTATGGTCAACCAGCTTATTGACCACGGTGCAGGCTTCGAACAGATGACTGATAACCTGTGGCGTGGCCAAGTCGTCGTTCATGGCATCGTAGCACTTCTGGCGCAAGCTCTTGACGATGCGCTCCGTCTCAGCATCACAAGCCTGCGAGGCATTGATGCGCTCTAAGTCGCCAATGGCATTCATCAGTTTCTCCAAACCGCGCTCGGCGGCAACCAGTGCCTCGTTCGAGAAATCCACCGTGCCACGGTAGTGGGCAGAGAGGATGAAGAAACGGATGGTCATGGGCGAATAAGCCTTCTCCAGCAACTCGTGCTTTCCTGTAAAGAACTGTTCGAGGGTAATAAAGTTGTTGTACGACTTGCCCATCTTCTTGCCGTTGATGGTCAGCATGTTGTTGTGCATCCAGTATTTCACGGCAGGATGCCCCATCGAAGCCTGTGCCTGGGCTATCTCGCACTCATGGTGAGGGAACACCAGGTCCATGCCGCCGCCGTGGATGTCGAACTCGTCGCCAAGGTATTTGCGCCCCATGGCTGTGCATTCGCAATGCCAGCCCGGGAAGCCGTCGCTCCATGGCGACGGCCAGCGCATGATGTGCTCCGGCTGCGCCTTCTTCCACAGGGCAAAGTCGGCCGGATTGCGCTTCTCGCCGACACCGGCCAGTTCGCGGCTCTCGTCCTTGATATTCTCAAGCGAGCGTCCGGACAGGATGCCATACCTGTACTGAGAGCCGGTACTCGCCACCCACTTATTATAAGCCACGATGTCAAAATAGACCGAACCGTTGCTCTCATAGGCGAGGCCGTTATCCATGATTTGCTGCACCAGTTGCTGCTGCTCAATGATGTGGCCGGTGGCATGGGGCTCTATAGAGGGGCGCAGCACGTTCAGCTGGTCCATATAGTAATGGTAGCGGTTGGTATAGTACTGCGCTATCTCCATGGGTTCCAGCTGCTCCAGCCGGGCCTTCTTGACAATCTTGTCCTCACCCTCGTCGGCATCGTGCTCCAAGTGACCTACATCCGTAATGTTGCGGACATAGCGCACCTTGTAGCCCAGATGCTTAAGGTAACGGAACAACAAGTCGAAGGTGATGGCAGGACGGGCATGGCCCAGATGCGGGTCACCATAGACTGTCGGTCCACAAACATACATGCCCACATGGGGTGCATGCAAAGGCTCGAAGCGCTCCATCTGGCGCGTCAGCGTATTATAAATAACCAGTTTTGACTCCATATTTCCAATAATTTAGCTGCAAAGGTACAACAATAAAGTGAAAAGCAAAAAATGAAAGGAGAAAATTTGCTGTTTTCCGCAACTTTTTGTAATTTTGCCGCGAAAAATTGAAATGACCGACACAACAATGAGACATTACATTATAGCCGACAATCAGGAGCTGACCGCCTTTGCACTACAGAGTCTGCTCCGGCAAGACGAAACGAACAGCGTGCTGCGCACCTCCGACAAGGCCGGACTCATCCAGCTGCTGAAAGAGCATGAGGATGCAGTGGTCATCCTGGACTATACGCTTTTCGATTTTCTGGACGAAGACAATCTGCTCATTGTCAGTGAGCGTTTCGCGTTGGCATCATGGATACTCCTCAGCGACGATCTCAACCAGGCCATTCTCCGCAAGACCGTTTACGCCTCCCATGTCTTTAGCGTGGTGTTTAAAAGCGAGCCCATGTCCATCATCCGTGAAGCCATTCAGGCTGCTACCAACAGGAAGCGCTACATCAGTCAGCGCGCAATGGAAATCATCCTGACAAAGGAGCAGCAGGAGGAAGAACATTCAGTGCTGACCGCCACTGAGATTGAGATTGTAAAGGCTATTGCACTGGGTAAGACCACCAGAGAGATTGCCAGTGACCGCTTCTCGAGCATTCACACCATTACCACCCACCGGAAAAACATCTTCCGCAAGCTCGGCGTCAATACCGCCCACGAAATTGTGAAGTATGCGCTCCGTGCCGGTTGGGTAGACGCGTCAGAGTTTTATATCTGACACGTTATAATATAAAAAAACGTAAAATATTCATCCGTTACGATGCTTTTGTGTAATTTTGCAGGCAAAAATACGCATGCATCATGAGTCTGACTCATATTATAAGTAATGTATTCATACCCCGTCAAAGGGCTTTGGAGAAGCATCAGAACGGGGGTAAGGCACTGCAGGAGGCTGTGCTGCGCCACCTGATACATACAGCACAGACAACCGAATACGGCAGGAACCACGCCTTTGACCGCATCAAGTGCTACGAGGATTTCGTCAGCATGACGCCCGTCAACACCTACGAGGAACTGAAAGGTGACATTGACCGCATGCGCCACGGCGAACAGGACGTGCTGTGGCCAGGACGTGTCAGGTGGTATGCCAAGTCGAGCGGTACCACCAACGACAAGTCGAAATTCATACCCGTCAGCGACGAGGGACTGCAGAAGATTCACTATGCCGGAGGATTCGACTCCGTGGCCCTCTACCTGCGCAACAACCCGAAGTCACGGATGTTCGACGGGCGAGGCCTGATTCTGGGCGGCAGCCACGCCCCCAACTACAATGTGGCTGGCTCGCTGGTAGGCGACCTCAGCGCCATCCTGATTGAAAACATCAATCCGCTGGTCAACCTGGTCAGAGTACCCAAGAAGAAGACGGCCCTGCTGAGCGATTTCGAGATCAAGCGCGAACAGATTGCCCGCGAAGCCATCAACAAGAACGTTACCAACATCAGCGGCGTGCCCTCATGGATGCTGTCTGTGCTGAACTGCGTGATGGAGCTGACGGGCAAGACGCATCTGGAAGAGGTGTGGCCCAACATCGAGGTGTTTTTCCACGGCGGTGTGGCGTTCACCCCCTATCGTAAGCAGTACGAGCAACTCATCACCTCGCCCAACATGCACTACATGGAAACCTATAACGCCAGTGAAGGTTTCTTTGGCATACAGGACGACCCCGCCGACAAGTCCATGCTACTGATGCTGGACTACGGCGTATTCTACGAGTTCATGGAACTCTCCGGAAATTCCGGACAATCCGGACAATCCGGAAACATCGTCCCTCTCTGGGGCGTCGAGAAGGACAAGAACTACGCCATGCTCATCAGCACCTCGTGCGGGCTGTGGCGTTACATGATAGGCGACACCATACGCTTCACCTCTACCAATCCCTATAAGTTCGTCATCAGCGGACGTACCAAGAGCTTCATCAACGCCTTTGGCGAAGAGCTCATCGTCGACAATGCCGAGCAGGGACTGGCCTATGCCTGCGAGCAGACGGGGGCAGAGGTGCTGGAGTACACCGCCGCACCGGTGTTCATGGACCAGCAGGCCAAGTGCCGCCATCAGTGGCTCATCGAATTTTCGCGCGAACCGGCCGACCTGTCGCAGTTTGCCAGCCTCCTGGACAAGAAACTGCAGGAACTGAACAGCGACTACGAGGCCAAGCGCTATAAGGACATCACCCTGCAACACCTGGAAATCATCAAGGCCCGCAAGGGACTCTTCAACGACTGGCTGAAGCTGCGTGGCAAACTGGGCGGACAGCACAAGGTGCCCCGACTGAGCAACGAGCGGGAAGCAATGGAGCAGTTGCTGGGAATAAATGAAAGATGAAAAATGAAAGATGAAGAATGAAGAATGAAAAAATTGCTTCCGCACTAAAGCAGAAAGGAACGAAAAAGTCCGAAATGAACAAGATGAGGTGGCTGCTTTATGTAGCAGCATGCTTCATGCTTCATGCTTCATTTTTCATTTCCAGTTGTGCCCGCATGGGGTCGCCGGACGGCGGATGGTTTGACGACGACCCGCCGCGCATCCTGGGCAGCACGCCTGCCGACCAGGCTACCAATGTGACGGAGAAGAAGATTACCATCTATTTCGACGAGTTCATCAAACTGGAAAACGCCAGCCAGAACGTCATTGTCTCTCCACCACAGCTGGAGGTTCCCGAAATCAAGACGCAAGGCAAGAAAATCATTGTCAGCCTCGTTGACACGCTGAAGCCCAACACCACCTATACCATTGACTTCGGCGACGCCATCAGCGACAACAACGAGGGCAACCCCCTTGGCAGCTATACCTTTACATTCTCTACCGGCGAGCAGATTGACACCTTCGAGGTGGCCGGCTACGTGCTCAGCGCCGACAAGCTGGAACCCATTCAGGGCATCAGCGTCGGACTCTACGATGACATGGCCGACTCTGCCTTCACGACCAAACCGCTGATGCGCATTGCACGCACAGATGGCGACGGCCATTTCGTCATCAAGGGTGTGGCCCCTGGCGAATACCGTGTCTATGCCCTTCAGGATGCCGACGGCGACTTCCGGTTTACGCAGAAGAGCGAAATGATAGCCTTCTCGCACGAGACGTTCAAGCCGAGCTGTGGCCCGGACATCCGCCAGGACACCATCTGGCGCGACTCACTGCACATCGACAACATTCTGCGCGTGCCCTACACCCACTTCTATCCCGACGATGTGGTGATGCTGGCCTTCCAGGAGGTGCAGACCACGCGCAACCTGCTGAAGATAGAGCGCCAGCAGCCGGACCGCTTCACCATGTTCTTTACCTATGGCAACGAGCAATTGCCCGTCATCCGTGGCCTCAACTTCGTCAGCGACTCGGCATTCATCGTCGAAGCTAACGAGAAGAAAGACACCATCACCTACTGGCTGCGCGACACCACGCTGGTCAACCAGGACACGCTGCGCATGGACCTCACCTACCTGATGACCGACACGCTGGGCCAACTCGTCGAGCATACGGACTCGGCCACGGAAGTGCTGGCTAAAGTGCCATACGAGAAGCGCATGAAGGAACAGCAGAAAGCCATCGAGGAGTGGACTAAGCAACAGGAGAAACTGAAGAAGAACGAGGAACCATACGACAGCATCTACCCCGTCAAGGCCCTCGAGCCTAAATACGATGCGCCGTCGGCCATGGACCCGCAGCGCGTCATACGGATTGAAATGCCCACCCCGCTGGCCAGCCTCGATACGGCAGCCATCCACCTCTATAGCCAGATTGACTCGCTCTGGTACCGTACGCCCTACGAATTTGGCCGCAAGGACTCTACCCTGCGCACCTACGAGCTGCGTGCCGACTGGCAGCCGGGACGTGAGTATAGTCTGGAGATAGACTCGGCAGCCTTCGTCGACATCTACGGTCTGGTGTCCAATGAGTTCAAGCAGGGCATCAAGGTCAAGTCACTCGACGAGTATACGACACTGACCTTCCGCCTGAGTGGCATTCAGGACACGGGCATCGTCGTCCGCCTCCTCGACAAGAGCGAAGGCATCGTCAAGCAGGAACGGGTGGCACCGAACGGCTCCGTCACTTTCCGCTATGTCAATCCGGGCGTCTACTATGCTTGCGCACTCGTCGACCGCAACGGCAACGGCATCTGGGACACAGGACTCTACGAGGCCGACCAGCAGCCGGAGGACGTCTACTACTACCACCGCTCGATAGAATGCAAGGCTAAGGTCGACATCACGCTGCAGTGGAACGTCACGGAGCGCAAGCGCTTCAGGCAGAAGCCGGGAGAACTGGTGAAGCAGAAGGCGAATACGGCCAAGAAGAAGCAGATGAACCGCAACGTGGAGCGCGCCAAGCAACTGGGCATTGAGTATGTGAAGAAAAATGCCGTTACGGTGAAAGATATTGAAAATAAGAACAACAAATAATCATGATTATGAAGACAAGAGCATTCTCAAGAATACACCGCTGGCTCATCGGCCTCTGCCTGGCCCTGCTGCCACTCAGCATCCACGCCCAGTGCGGCATCGACAACTTCGCATTCAAGTCTGGCGAATTTCTCAGCTACGACCTCTTCTTCAACTGGAAGTTCGTATGGGTCAAGGTCGGCACGGCATCCATGTCCACCGTGCAGTCGAGCTACAAGGGCCAGAAGGCCTTTCGCAGCAGCCTGATAACACGCGGCAACGACAAGCTTGACAACATGTTCGTCATGCGCGACACGCTGCTCTGCTACACCAACCTCGACCTGTCGCCACTTTATTTCCGCAAGGGTGCCCGCGAAGGCCAGCGCTACTACGTCGACGAGCTGTGGTACAGCTATCCTAACGGCAACTGCCACGTCAAGTCGCACGCCATTACCAGCAGCGGCGAACACCTGTGGAAGGAGATGGAGTACAAGGACTGCCTCTACGACATGATGAGCATCTACCTCCGTGCCCGCAACTTCGATGCCTCGAAGCTGAAGGAGGGCGAAAACATCCCCATGCCCGTGGCCGATGCCAGCAGCGTGGCCAATTCGTGGCTGAAATATACCGGCAAGACCACGCTGAAGATGAAGAACAACAACAGCAAATACCGCTGTCTGACCTTCTCGTTCATCGAGCGCGAGGACGGCAAGAACCACGAACTCATCCGCTTCTATATCACCGACGACAAGAACCACTTGCCCGTCCGGCTCGACCTCTTCCTGAGTTTCGGTTCGGCCAAGTGCTATCTGACCGGCTATAAAGGACTGCGCAACCCGATGGAGTCGAAGGTCGATTAAGGCTTCGCTATGGCGACATCTGACGACGCGCTGTTTGACGGACTGAGGGTGGACGTGCTGGACGACGGCCTCGAAGTCGTGGAACCTGACGTGCTGGTCGACATCTCGGCCATTGCCGCCTGTTTTCAGGACTACGGCCACCACCCGCTGGCCTACCTCATCAACCGGCTGAAGCCTTCGGCCAACACCCAAGCCATCCTGCTGGGTAATTTTGCCGGCACGGCACTCGACCAGATTATCCACAATCCCCATGCCACCTTTGCCGACATGCTGCGAAGCTCGTTCAACGAGCAGGCTCTGCAGTTCTGCACCTGCCAGGGGTTCCAGCCTGCCCAATTCAAGACTGCTGCCCAGTGCCAGGTGGCCAATATCCGCGAGGCTGTCGACAGTCTGTTTGCCATCTACGACCGCGACAAGGCACTCCTGGAGCCCTCGTTTGTCTGCCCACAGTTAGGATTGCGCGGACGTGTCGACCTCATGACCGACGACTTTCAGCTGCTGGTGGAGCAGAAGTCGGGCAAGAAATGGATTGGCTACCGCGAGGCCCATCAGGTTCAGGTCTTGCTGTACTACGGCGTGCTGCGCTATAACTTCCAGCAGCAGGCCGACCATGTCGACATCCGGCTGCTCTATTCGAAATATCCCGCTGCTGACGGCCTCCTGGACGTCAAGGACAACCAACAGCTCTTTCGCGAGGCCATCCACCTGCGCAACATCATCGTTGCCCAGGAGATAGCCATTGCCCGCAAAGGCTTTTCCAACGTCTGGCCACAGCTGCACGCCGAGGTCCTGTTGCAAAGATCCGAAAAGGCCGCCTTCTTCCAGCACTACGTGCAGCCCGAAATGGAGCGCCTCCTGCAGCCTCTCAGCCATCTGTCAGCTGCCGAGCATGACTACATGGACAGGATGCTGACCTTTGTCTTCCGTGAACAGCACGCACAGCGGCTCGACCAGGATACCGACGAGGACCTGCGGCGCGGCGACATGGTTTACCTGTACCGGAAGGACGGCGACCCCGATGCCTCCCACCATATATTATATAAGGGTGTCATAGAGCGCATAGACGACGAGACGGTGACGCTATGGCCCACCAATAACATCAAGAAGACGCCCGAGACCTTCAGCAAGCAGGCCTACGCCGTAGAGCCTGCCACCACAGACGCAACGGCGACGGCGGCCCTGCGCAGCCTGATGGCCTTCTGCTTGGCACCGGCCGACAAGCGCCAGCTGCTCCTGGGCCAAAGGGCACCACGCTGCGACCAGTCACTGCCACTCAGCCAACGCTACCATCCGGCCTACGACGACATCCTGCTCCGCGCCAGACAGGCCCGCGACTATTTCCTACTGCAGGGGCCTCCCGGCACGGGCAAGACGTCCATGGCCCTGCGCTTCCTGGTACAGGAGGAACTCAGCGCGCTACGCTCGACACCCGACGCTGACGACGCTATCCTGCTGACGGCCTACACCCACCGGGCT
Source organism: Prevotella sp. UBA3757 (assembly GCA_002371715.1). Lineage (GTDB taxonomy): Bacteria > Bacteroidota > Bacteroidia > Bacteroidales > Bacteroidaceae > Prevotella. The sequence goes on along the minus strand of DFGF01000091.1, from coordinate 1,647 downwards.
GTCGACGAGATATGTGCCATGCTGGAAGACAGCGGATACGACTACCTGCTGCTGGGCGCCGAGGCCATGTGCGACCCGCGCTTTGCACCCCGCCTGCTGAGCCGCTGCACAGGCCAGCAGCCCAAACTCAGCGAGATGCGCCGGCGGCTGAAGGAGGTACGCATCATCGTCAGCACCACACTGTCGCTGACGGCACGCCCCTTTATTCTCACCATCAAGCACTTCTCGCTCTGCATTGTCGACGAGGCGTCACAGATACTCGACCCCTACATCATAGGCCTGTTGTCGTCAGAGCGCATCAGCCGCTTCATACTCATTGGCGACCACAAGCAACTGCCTGCCGTCGTGGCACAACCCGACGACGAGCCGCGCCTGCACCCGTGCCGGCAGTCGCTCTTTGAACGCCTGCTCAGAGTGGAACGCGAGGCCGGGCGCAGCGCATTCACAGGCATCCTGAACCATCAGGGACGCATGCACCCAGACATCGCGGCCTTTCCCAACGAGCAGTTCTACGCCCACGAGCAACTGCAAACCGTACCACTGCCCCACCAGCAGGAGCCCGCACTCGACTACCGGCAACCCTCACGCGACGACCTTGACCAGCAGCTGAAGCAGCACCGCGTGCTGTTCCTCCCGTCCACGGACGAACCGCCGCTCGTGGCCGACCTGCTGTCGCGGCTCTACCGCCAGATAGGTGCCGCCCATTTCGATGCCAACCGCACCATGGGCGTCATCGTCACCTATCGCCACCAGATTACGCAAATCAAGCGGGAGATTGCCAAGCTGCAACAGCCCGCCCTGCTCGACATCAGTATTGACACCGTCGAGCGCTATCAGGGTTCACAGCGCGACATCATCATCTATGCCCTGGGTGTCAAGGATGCCGAGGGACTGGCCTTCCTCACAGCCAACAGCTTCGAGGACGGCGGACGCATCATCGACCGCAAACTGAACGTCGCCATGACGCGCGCCCGCAAGCAGCTCCTGATGACGGGCTGCGCCCAGGTCCTGCGTCAGAATGCTCTCTTTGCCGAACTCATCAGTCGTTACGGTGTGAAGTAATACCGCGAAAAAACTTATAACCCTACTAAGATAATCTGACGGCTATACTGGGAGTCACCCCAATGGCAATGTCCTTTCAGCGACCTGGCTCATTTCGCCCGTTGAGCCGGCTCATCAGACAAGTTGAGCCGGCTCACGAGACGAGTTGAGCCGGCTCAAAAGGCCCTGGGAGCTTGGTCAACTGACGCGATGACCAGCGGGGATAAACTTTTAGTTGCCCGACGAATCACCGCCCGACGAGCCACCACCCGAGGGTGTAGCCGTTTTATCAACGTACTTTATGGTTGGGTAGTTGGCAGCGTTATAAACATAACTGTAATCCTTGTACTCATAAACGTCTCCTGTCTTATGCGCCTCACGGAAGGTGGTTATGCCGGGGTTTAAACATTCGTCGACAAATGCTTTCTTAGTCATTTCTGCCGTAGTCTTACCTGTAACGCCAGTAGAAATACCTGTATAGGTAAACAGGTCCGTATTGAAATAGGTATTACTGATGGCCGTAGTCGAACTATTGACGGCAATACCCCACTTCGTATCTCCGACGACTGCGCCTGCCTGGAAGCAACTGTTAATGGTACCGGTATT
>DFGF01000098.1 GCA_002371715.1 Prevotella sp. UBA3757 | reverse complement strand
TGACGGAAATAGTTGAAGAAAACCTGCGGTTGACTCGACAGGACGGCAAGAGGGGTGTCGTTGCCCATCGAGGCGGTAGGCTCTTGTCCGTTGACTGCCATTGGGACAATGGTGTTGGTAACATCCTCTTCTCCGTAGCCAAACATGATTTCCTTCTGCAGCAGGTTGCCGACGGCGTTATCTATATGCCGGCCGGATTTCAGTTTTTCCAACTGGATGCGATTAGTGTTCAGCCATTGGCGATAGGGATGTTCATGCGCCAGTTGCTGTTTGATTTCTCCGTCGTAGTAAATCTTGCCCTCCTGGGTGTCTATCAGCAATATTTTTCCTGGTTGCAGACGTCCCTTCTCGGCAATCTCCGTTGGGTCGAAATCCATCACGCCCACCTCGCTGGCCACGACCATGGTGTCGTTCTTGGTGATGGTGTAACGGGCCGGGCGCAGTCCGTTGCGGTCCAGCATTCCTCCGGCGAACCGGCCGTCGCTGAACAGTAAGGCTGCAGGACCGTCCCACGGCTCCATCAGGATGGAATGGTATTCGTAGAAAGCCTTCAAGTCTTCGGATATCGGATTCTTGTCGTTAAAGCTCTCGGGAACCAGCACACTCATGGCATGTGGCAGAGACAGTCCTGACATGACGAAGAACTCCAGGACATTGTCGAGACTGGCTGAGTCGGACATGCCCGTTTGAACAATCGGCGAAATGTCTTTGACATCGCCTAATGCCTCACTGCTCAGTACGCTCTCTCTGGCCTGCATCCATCCGCGGTTGCCGCGGATGGTGTTGATCTCGCCGTTGTGGGCTAACAAGCGGAAAGGCTGGGCCAGTGACCACGTGGGGAATGTGTTTGTGCTGAATCGCGAGTGCACCAGCGCCAGTCCGCTTGTGAAATAGGGATTTGTAAGATCGGGATAATACTGACGAACCTGCATGGACGACAGCATGCCCTTGTATATAATGTTTGTGTTGCTCAGTGAACAGATATAGAAGTCCGGGTGGCTGATGCGACGCTCTATCTTCTTGCGTATGATATATAAAGTTCGCTGGAAGGTGCTCACTTTGTCGTCGCTCACGCCAGTTATGAAAATCTGCTTGATGGCAGGCTCCGTGGTTAGCGCCGAGTCGCCTAAACAGTCAGGGTTGGTGGGCACGTTGCGGAGGTGCATCAGTTGCAGCCCCTCACGCTCAGTCTCCTCAATGATGATACTGAGAATCTCGCGCTGCGCATTCTCTTCCTTTGGCAGGAATACCAGACCAGTGCCATACTTGCCCTTCTCCGGTACGGGAATGCCCTGCAGCAGGATGAACTCGTGCGGAATCTGGACCATGATGCCTGCGCCGTCGCCGTCCTTTCCCACCTCTGCACCGCGATGGCGCATGTTCTCCAGCACTCGCAGAGCCTGGTCAACCAGTTCGTGACTCTTGTTGCCGTGTATGTTGACAATCATCCCCACACCGCAAGCGTCATGCTCATATTGGTTTTGATAAAGTCCTCTTTTTTCGTTTTGAAGTTTACATTTTGTCATACGATCCTTGTTTAGTCTTGCTTTTGCTTCTTTTTCGGTGCAAAGATAATACAAAATGAAAGAAAAACAATTAATTTACTGACTTTTTTATGTTTAATTTCAAAAAATACTTTCGATTTGATACAAAATCGGTTAATTTTGCTTCTAAAACGTAACTTGCGAAGGGGGATAATCTTTCTATTTGATAGTTGGGGGCGATTTTTTGTGTAAAAACGATACGAAAAAGTAAGATTATTAGCATAAATGCTTACTTTTGCATAAGGAAATCCACAAGTGTAACGTACGTACACATTATTTATTAATTTAAAACTGTTGGTTTATGAAAAAGATTGAGGCAATTATCCGTAAGACCAAATTTGAAGATGTCAAACGGGCATTGTTGAGTTCTGACATCGACTGGTTCGAGTATCATGATGTGCATGGCATCGGTCAGAGCCGTCAGGAGCGAATTTACCGTGGTGTCCAGTACAGTACGGACGTGATAGAGCGTGTGGCATTGACCATCGTCTGCCGTGACGTCATCCTGGAGCCCACTGTTCAGGTTATATTGAGAGTAGCCCATACGGGTGAGATTGGCGACGGACGCATCTTCGTCAGCGATGTGATTGACACCTGGTCCATCCGCACGGGCGAACACGGCGACACCGTACTGAGAGATAAGAAATAGGACAACAACACAAACACAACTTAAACACAAAGGATTATGGAAACTATAGGACTTTCACTCGATACTGTATGGATGTTATTGGCTGCCATGTTGGTATTCTGGATGCAGCCGGGTTTTGCCCTCTGCGAGGCTGGTTTTACGCGCAGTAAGAACACGGCGAACATACTGATGAAGAACTTTGTCGATTTCATGGTCGGCTCGCTGCTGTTCTTCTTCTTGGGTTTTGGATTCATGTTCGGCTCCGACGGAGCAGGATTCATCGGAGCGCCCAACTGGGGCGATCTCTCCTTCTACAAGGGCGACCTTCCCACGGAGGGCTTCCTGATTTTCGAGACCGTGTTCTGTGCCACCTCTGCCACCATCGTCAGCGGTGCCATGGCTGAGCGCACGAAGTTTTCGATGTACGTCATTTACAGTGCTTTCATCTCGCTCTTTATCTATCCCGTCGAGGGTCACTGGACGTGGGGAGGCGGCTGGCTTTGCAACAGTGCTGCCGACAGCTTCATGATGACGACCTTCGGCGATGTGTTCCACGATTTCGCAGGTTCGGCCATCGTCCATAGCGTAGGTGGTGTGCTGGCCTTGGTAGGCGCTTTAGCATTAGGACCGCGCATCGGGAAATATGATGCAGACCGCAAGAGCCGAGCCATCCCCGGTCATTCGCTTACCTTGGCTGCCCTGGGTGTTTTTATTCTCTGGATGGGGTGGTTCGGTTTCAATCCGGGCAGCCAGCTGGCAGCCAGCGGCGAAGTAAACCGCATAGCCATCTCCCATGTGTTCCTGACCACCAATCTGGCGGCTGCGGCAGGCGGTACGGCAACGATGTTTGTCACTTGGCTGAAATACGGCAAGCCGTCGCTCTCGCTGACCCTCAACGGTGTGCTGGCTGGTCTGGTGGGCATCACGGCAGGGTGCGACCTCGTTGACCCCCTGGGCGCTATCGTCATCGGACTGCTGTGTGGCGTGGTGCTGGTATTTGCCATCGAGTTTATCGACCATGTCCTGCATATCGACGACCCCGTTGGTGCTTCGTCGGTGCATGGCGTCTGCGGAATACTCGGAACCCTGATGACGGGANNCCACCAGCAACGGTGCTTTCTACGGGCATGGCTGGGGATTCTTCGGTGCCGAGTGCTTCGGCATACTCGTCATCGACCTCTGGGCAGCCGCCTGTGGCATCATCCTGTTCTTCGGCATCAGAAAACTGCACGGCCTGCGTGTCGAGGCGCGTGTCGAGGAAGAGGGACTGGATGTCTATGAGCATGGAGAAAGTTGTTATAACTAAAATAAAAAAAAACATTATTAGCGTTATTATTAAGGTATGAAGAAGATTGTAATCATCGCAATGGGGCTGGTGGCGAGTGCCGCCGCCCTTGCACAGGACAAGGTGGAGGCTACGATAGCCGCCGATTTCGTGAGCCAGTACGTCTGGCGTGGTCTTGACTGTGGTAACGTCAGCGTGCAGCCTACGCTGGGCGTGGCCTACAAGGGTTTCAGCCTGTCGGCATGGGGCTCGGTGGGCTTCAAGTCGGAGGATAACAAAGAGATTGACCTGACGGCATCGTACACCACCGGCGGACTCACCATCGCCGTCACCGACTATTGGTTCGACGACCCTGAGCCTCGCTATTTCTATTATAATGCCCACAGCACCAGCCATCTCTTCGAGGCTTCCGTGGCTTACGACTTCGGGCTGCTCTCGGCTGCCTGGTACACCAATTTCGCGGGCAACGAAGGACGCACCGCGTCGGGCAAACGCCCTTATTCGTCATACGTCGAAGTGAACGCACCCTTCCGGTTAGCCACGTGCGAATGGACGGGAACCGTCGGGGCAGTGCCCTACACCTCTCCGTACTACGATACCTCTGGCTTTGCCGTGACGAACATCGCCCTGAAGGCTTCGAAGGACATCAAGATCACCGACGCCTTCTCCATCCCCCTCTTCGCCCAGGTCATAGCTAACCCCAGTTCGCAGAATGCCTACT
>DFGF01000025.1 GCA_002371715.1 Prevotella sp. UBA3757 | reverse complement strand
CGCGACGACGTCTACCGCGAGGCCGGGCGGCTCACCATGGCGTTCATCGACGCGCTGCCCGAAATCAAGCGACTGCTATACACCGACGTGCAGGCCATGTTCGACAACGACCCCGCGGCACCCAACTACGGCGAAGTCATCTTCTGCTACCCCAGCATGAACACCATGACCCACTACCGCATGGCCCACAAGCTGCACGAGCTGAAAGTGCCCGTCATACCGCGCATCATCACCGAACTGGCACACTCAAAGACCGGCATCGACATACACCCCGGCGCACAGATCGGCGAGTACTTCGCCATCGACCACGGCACAGGCGTCGTCATCGGCGAGACCACCATCATCGGCAACCACGTCACACTATACCAGGGCGTGACACTCGGCGCCAAGAGCTTCAAATACGACGCCGACGGCAACATGCTCAACGTGCCGCGACACCCCATACTCGAAGACTACGTCACCGTCTACAGCAACGCCTCCATCCTGGGCCGCATCACCATCGGCCACCACTCAACAATAGGAGGAAACATCTGGCTCACCCATGATGTTCCCCCCCATTCGCGAATCCTTCAGTCGAAAGCCGTCGACGCCTCATTCAGCGGCGGACTGGGCATTTAGCAACTTCGCAAAGGCACCCCGGGCCACACGCTCGCCATTGACGGCAGTGTCATCGTCAGCACCGGCGGCACGGCGCCCCCAGTAGCTGCCACCACGGTAGGGAGCCCAGTTGAAATTGCCGTCGTAAGCCAGCGAGAACTCGATGTCGCGGCGCGTGCCGTCGTCCATGAAACCACGGAAATAGCTGGAATTCAACTGGTAGTCGTAAATCTCAACATAATAGTCGTCGTACGGATAATAGATGCGGATAACGCCGTGGTTGACCTCCCACTCTATCGGCGAATAGTAATAGCTGCCGTAAGGGTCGTTCAAATCGTAGTCCACCTCGTAACCGGTGCCGCCATAGGTGTCACGCTGAGCGAAATTGATGGTGGTACGGTAGTCGGAACCCACCAGTCCCCAACGGTCCACATAGTAAGCGCTGATATATCCGCTCCACTGGCCGTTGAGCGTGTTGGCCTCGTAGGCATCGCGGTCGCAACTGGTAAAGGTGGTCAGTGCAATGACTGACAAAGCGAGGAAAGTGAAAATCTTCTTCATAGTCGTATCGTTTAATTGTTTTTGATGTTGCAAAGCTACGGCATTTTCCCTCAATTGACAAGAGATATTTCCTAATTTGGCATAGGGAATTTCCTATTTCAAGGGGATTTTGTAGTTTTTTTATGCAAAAAGCGTAAAAAAACAGGAAAAGTCATTGCCATGTCAGGAAAAAACCTTACTTTTACATCGCGTTAAGAAACAAAATGATTTCTTTTCCATTATTAATACTATCATCAGAGCATGAGGCGGCACGATTGTGAAATCCTGCCGCCTCGATACGTATAGACAGCTTATGCCGCTGTCGGCTCCCCGCTCTCGTCCTGCTTCTTGCCAAACTCAGGGTCAACCTTGATAAAGGCTGTCACGGCGAACGTGATGGCGCAAAGGAACATGACCATGATGAAGAAAGCATTGTAACCCAGCTGGTCCTTCATCCATCCCGACAGCATGCCTGGAAGCATCAGGCCGAGGTAGGAGAACGCCGTGCAGAACGCGTAGTGCGACGTCTGGAAATCGCCCTTCGAGAAATACAGCATGTAGAGCGTCAGCGCTGTAAAACCTAAACCATAGCCGAACTGCTCGATGAAGATGCACGAACTGATGAGCACCAGGTTGTCGGGCATGGCATAGCTCATGTAGACATAGACGATGTCGGGCAGCGTGATGGCACACACCATCGGCCACAGCCAGCGCTTGAAACCGTCGCGACCTGCCAGCAGTCCGCCAAGGATGCCGCCTAACGTCAAGCCGATGACACCAATCGTGCCACTGGCCAGTCCGAACTCCTGAGGCGACAGTCCCAGGCCGCCTGCCGAGTTCGGGCGCATCAGGAACGTCACGCTCATCTTGCCCAGCAGTGCCTCGGGGAAACGGTAGAACAACAGGAAGAGCATGGCATACATCATCTCCTTCGGCGGCAACTTCTGGAAAAAGGTGCGGAAGGCGGTCACAATACCGGTGGCCACTTCATGGGCGCTGGTGTTGTGACGACGGTCGGCAGCGGAGTGTGGCATGACATACACATGATACAGCCAGATGCCGATGAACAGCGCCGCCATACCGTAGAACACCAGGCTCCACGTGAAGGCTTTCTGGTCGCGGAACATCAATTGCAACATGCCGGCTGCAGGTATCAGCACACCGTTTCCGAAGATGACGGCCAGACGGTAGAACGTGTTGCGGATGCCCACAAACCACACCTGCTGGTGGTCGTCGAGCTCAAGCATGTAGTAGCCGTCGGCTGCAATGTCGTGCGTGGCACTCGAGAAGGCCATCAGGAAGAAGAAGGCCATCGACCCCTGGAACCAGAACGGCGCATTCAGCGTGAATCCCACGCCGGCAAGCGACGAACCTAACAACAACTGCATACTGATGACCCACCAGCGCTTCGTCCGGTAGAGGTCGACGAACGGACTCCACAGGGGCTTGATGACCCAAGGCAGACCGAGCCATCCCGTATAGAGCGCAATCTCGGTGTCGGTAAGTCCTAACTGCATGTACATCACTACCGCAACGGTCATCACAACGACGTTGGGCAATCCTTCGGCAATGTAAAGTGTGGGCACCCAAGCCCACGGATTTCTTTGTTTCATTTAATAGATACGTTTGATTTCAGCTCCACGATAGTAGTGAAGCAGAATTTGTTCATAATTATAGCCTTGCTGACCCATCACGGCGGCACCAATCTGACAGAGACCAACACCGTGGCCCCAGCCCTTGCCATGGAGACGGAAGCCCGTAGCGGTCTTCTCCACGTCGAACGCCGAGCTGTAGAGGTGACTCTCGCTGAGCGCACGACGGATTTCCAGTTCCTTGCCAATGGTCAGTGTCTTCTTCGTACCCACAATCTTGAGCTTCCAGATACGGCCGCTCTTGCCACGCTCCAACGGAATGAGGTCGGTAATCTGACCGAAGTCTTCCTTCAGCTTCTCACTGACGAGTCGTGACAGTTCGTCGGTCGCATACTCCACCGTCCAGCGGTAGAAGTCGTTGGTCTCCTGGTCGTAATCATTGAGCACTTGCGACAGCACGGCCTTGTCGTTGGTATTGCAGAACGGGTCGGCAACGGATACCAGATAGGGCTTCGGCGTATCTTCCCAGCAATACTGGAATTCCTCGGTCACGCCGCCGCAGCACTTCGAGAAGCGGGCGTCGCAAATCTCGTCGCCATAGCACAGAATCTGGCCGCGTGTGGCTTTCAGCGCCTGCTCGACAGCCGGACTCGTCTGCTTAGTGATGCCTTGGTATCGCTGGCAATGGTCGTCGGCACACACGTCGAAGATGGTATGGTCCTCACGGTCGTACCAGCGAATCATCTCGTCATCCTTCTTGACAAACGAGAAGAAACCGTTCTTCTGCTCTTGGTTGTCCTTGCGGCGACGTATCTGTGCCAACAGCCATGAGCGGGAGATGACTGCATGCGCCTTCAGCAACTCCAGCCCTGCAGTAGCCTTCATCTCACTGGAAATGACGCTTGCCAGATACAGTTCCACAGGTAATTCGTTGATGGCGGTTATCTTATCGGCCTCAACCACAAGTTTCAGCGTGCCCAGGAAAACCTGCGTCTCCTTGCGCTCCCAATGGAAGTTGACACCGATAGTAACGTCGTAGAGCGAGAATGACGACTGGCTCGACTGGGGCGCAAACGTCAGTTCACGGTACTGGTTACCATTCCACAGGATACCACCCTCCGAGAATTCTACGGTCTGATCGCCCTTGATGGTCTCACCCTTGGCGGTGTAGGCGCCGTTCAATGAGAACTGTATCTTCTGACCGCTCACAATGCCGACGGTCACCATGGGCTGTTCCTCCTTCGCATGAGTCGCCTGCGACTTCAAGCCATCGGTCTTAATGCGCTTGATGATGTCCTGCAACTGCTCCTCGCTGACGGAAACCTCGCGATAGATGCCGGTCACAACTTCGGGGGTCAGGCGTCGGAAGTCTTCTTCACGTGGGGTGATAATCAGACCACCCATGTCAACAGCTCCCGGACTGATGATGTATTGTGCATCGCCTGTAGCGGTATAGCAGTCAGGGCGGTGTTTCTTACGAGGCAACACTACACACAGCAAATCGTCGCCGCAGCTCCATGCAATGACATTCATCATCGGCTCGGTATGGTCTTCCGAGGGAGGCAGACAGCGGTACAGCAACTTGAACAGCTGTTCGCATCGTTCTACGCTATGGCCCTTGATAACCAATGCGGAGGCGGGATAGCCGGCAATGTGCCAGATGCCCTCGTCGTCCTCACACTTATACACTTCGACGAGATTTCTACTGAGTCGCTGCCAAGAGCGTTGCAATGGCAACTCGCCGCTGCTCACGGCCTGCAGATGGGCATGGTCGGGGGCTGATGCCCCGCATCGTGGGCCATTATATAATATGGTAAGGTCACGATTGCGGCGTGCCAAGTGCAGCAGTTCGCCTATCATGGGCAATATGCGCTGCGGCTGGTGGGCCAGCGTTGGCAGCGTAATGTGTACGGGCAATATGGGGAACGGGTTGACCAGCAACTCATAGGCACGGTCTACCACGCGATGCATCTGTTCTTTCGGACGGTTCTTGGCACATAGGAAACAAGGACGCTCGGCAATCGATTTGGCATCGATCTTGGCTCCCGTCGAACGGATACGGGCTGGATTCCACTGCACCGCCATCGCAATGTCATCGGTCATCAGTTCGCGCGTCTCCACATCTTCCAGTTCACGGTAACGTTGGCGCACATCTTCCCATGTCTGCAACTGACGATGAAAGAAGCGCATCAGTGGTGATTCGC
>DFGF01000023.1:6682-9418 GCA_002371715.1 Prevotella sp. UBA3757 | reverse complement strand
AGCATTAAAAATAACTTTTTCATCTTTTTACGAATAAAATGTTAAATATAAAATAATACCTTTGTTCTTGTTTGAAAACACCTAAATGTTCATAATTTCGAGTGCAAAGTAACGAAAAAATCCTTAAACTTCCAAAGGTTTTCAAGAAAAAGTATCGAAATAAGTGTATTTTTTGACCTTTTCGACCTAAAAAGACGTAAAAAAGGCGATTATACCATAAAAAAAGCCGTCTGACAATCACTGCCAGGCGACTTTATCCAGTTCAAATAAACTAAACAACTATATAGGATATAAGCAATAATGCTTTTATTGCTTTTCAATAATTTTGCCTCCCTCCTCGATGGCCTGCATGTTCAGAGGAATCAAGTCGTGGTGACGCTCGGGCAGCGTCTTCTTCAGCGCCTTCTCCACGCCCGTCGTGCTGACCACGGGAGCCACCTTCAGCAGTCCTCCCAGCACAATCATGTTGAACACCTTGCTGTTTTTCATCTCGGCGGCCTTGTCCATGGCGTTAATTTCGTAGACGGTGATGTCCGTGCGCTTGGGCTTGTTGATGATGCCGAAGCCGTCGTAAATCAGGATACCGCCCGGCTTAATCTTGGGTTCAAACTTCTCGAGTGAGGGCTGGTTAAGCACCACGGCAATATCGTATTTCGACAGGATGGGTGACGAGATACGCTCGTCGCTGACGATGACGGTGACATTGGCCGTACCGCCACGCTGTTCCGGTCCGTAGGCCGGCATCCAGGTCACCTCCTTATTGTCCATCAGTCCGGAGTAAGCCAGGATTTTGCCCATCGAGAGCACGCCCTGACCGCCGAAGCCACTGATAATGATTTCTTTTTTCATCTTTTACCTTTTTACTTTTTAACCTTTTTACCTTTACAGGTTTGTCGTGTCTTTGAGGTCTCCTTTGGGATAGAAGGGGAACATATTCTCCTTCATCCACTCGTTAGCCTTGGCAGGCGAGAGTTTCCAGCCGCTGTTGCAGGTCGACACAAACTCCACCAGCGACGAGCCCTTGCCGGCCATCGAGGCTTCGAAAGCCTTGCGCAGTGCCTTCTTGGCCTTGTTGATGGAACCTACCGACTCCACGCTCTGGCGGGTCACGTAGCAGGTGCCTTCCAGCTGTGCGGCAATATCAGCAATCTTCAGCGGATAGCCGTGAATCTCAGGGTCACGGCCGTAGGGACATGTCGAGGTCTTCTGACCGATGAGCGTGGTGGGAGCCATCTGCCCGCCCGTCATGCCGTAGATGGCATTGTTGACGAAGACGATGACGATGTTCTCGCCACGGTTCAGCGCATGGATGGTCTCACAGGTACCGATACATGCCAGGTCGCCGTCACCCTGGTAGGTAAACACCAGGCGGTCGGGCCAGCAGCGCTTGATGCCCGTAGCCAGTGCGGGAGCACGTCCGTGGGCAGCCTCCTGCCAGTCAATATCAATATAATTGTACGCGAAGACGGCACAGCCTACGGGGCTGACGCCCACGGCCTTGTCTTCCATGCCCATCTCCTCGATGACCTCGGCTATCAGTTTGTGAACCACGCCATGCGAGCAGCCAGGGCAATAGTGCATATTGTTGTCGTTCAGGAGTGTAGGCTTCTTACAGACGATATTCTCCGGTCTTACTATTTCGTTTCTATCCATTGTTTCATTTTACTATTTTACAATTTTACTATTTTACAATTTCCTTGCGGCGGCAATTGTCCAATGGTGAAATTGTCCAATTGTCCAATGTTGAAATTGTCAAATTGTCAAATTCTTCAGTGCCTCTACGATCTCTTCGGGCTCGGGCACGATACCACCCAGACGGCCAAACTGCTCGACGGGTATCTGTCCGTTGACGGCCAGGCGCACGTCCTGCACCATCTGTCCGGCATTGATTTCGACCACCAGGATGCCCTTCTTGCTCTTGGCCAGTCCGGCAATCTCCTTCGTGGGGAACGGGAAGAGGGTGATAGGACGGAACAAGCCGACCTTGATGCCCTGTTCGCGAGCCACCTCGATGGCTTTCTCCGACAGGCGGGCAGCCGAACCGAAGGCCACGATGGCATAGTCGGCATCGTCCATATGCTGCTGTTCGTAGCGTACCTCGTTCTCCTCAATCTGGCGGTACTTCGCCTGCAGTGCCAGGTTGCGCTGCTCCATGATTTCGGGTTTCAGCTCCAGCGACGTGATGACCACGCGCTCGCGGTTCTTTGGCTTACCGGTCGAGGCCCACGGACACTGGCGGATGACCTCCTCGTCAGTACGACGCGGCTTGAAGGGCGGCAGCACCACCTTCTCCATCATCTGACCGATGACACCATCGGAGAGAATCATGGCAGGATTGCGATACTTGAAAGCCAGTTCAAAGGCCAGGTCCACGAAGTCGGCCATCTCCTGTACTGACGACGGTGCCAGCACAATGACCTTGTAGTCGCCGTTACCACCGCCACGAGTAGCCTGGAAATAGTCGCCCTGTGAGGGCTGGATGGTGCCCAGTCCTGGACCGCCGCGCTGCACGTTGACAAACACGCCCGGCACCTCGGCACCGGCCATGTAGGTGATACCCTCCTGCATCAGCGCCACACCGGGACTGGAACTCGACGTCATGGCACGCTTGCCGGCGCCGGCAGCACCGTACACCATGTAGATGGATGCCAGCTCGCTCTCAGCCTGTACCACCTGCATACCGGTGGTCTCCCAGGGCTTCAGCTCAGCCAGCGTCTCAATCACTTCACTCTGCGG
>DFGF01000023.1:0-6586 GCA_002371715.1 Prevotella sp. UBA3757 | reverse complement strand
CAGCATGGGCGATAGCCTCATTGCCTTTCATCAATACAACTTCACGTTCTTCTGCCATTGTCTTTACTCCTCCATTTTTTTACGATACACGGTGATGCATCCGTCAGGACATACAATGCCACAAGAGGCACAGCCCACGCAGGCCTCCTCGTTGACAGCCTCCACGTATGGATAACCGTGCAGATTCACTTTGTTGGCCAGGGCGATGACTTTCTGAGGACATGCAATGATGCACAACTGACATCCCTTGCAGCGCTCGGTATCAACCACGATGGCACCTTTCATTTTTGCCATAATATTTTTGTTTAATGCACTAAATCCTGAATTTGGGGTGCAAAGTTACGAATAAGTAAGCAAAATGCAAAACAATTCAGCAATAATTTCTTAAACACGCACAAATTATTGCCTTTTGTTATTTTCATCCTACTTCTTCCTGACAGATTGTAGCCACGCCGCACACATCTCGGCACAACGCTCACCGTCGACACCGGCTGAGACGATGCCACCGGCATAGCCCGCACCCTCGCCACAGGGAAACAGCCCCTCGACCGTCACGTGCATCAGTGTCTCGCCGTCGCGCACGATGCGGACGGGACTGCTGGTGCGCGTCTCCACGCCAATCATCGTGGCCTCGTTGGTCAGGAACCCGTGGCTCATGCGCCCGAATGCCTTGAAGCCCTCCTGCAACCGGTGACTGACGCCCTTCGGCATCCAGAAGTGCAGGGGCGACGAGATGAGTCCCGGAGCATACGAGCTCTTTGGCAAATCGTACGACAGGCGGTTGTTGACGAAGTCGGCCATGCGCTGTGCCGGTGCCGTCTGCCGACGGTTACCCTGCTGCCAGCAGTCGCGCTCCATCTGTTGCTGGAAGTGCATGACGCGCAAGGGGTCGTCGCCCTCGACATCCTCAGCACGCAACTCGACCACCATACCTGAGTTCGACCACTGCCCGCCACGGTTCGACGGACTCATGCCGTTGACCACTATCTGCTCGCAATCTGTAGCTGCAGGGATGACGAAACCGCCCGGACACATACAGAACGAATAGACACCGCGTCCGTCGACCTGCGTCACAAACGAATACTCGGCAGCAGGCAGATAGCGTCCGCGCCCCTCGGGCGAGTGATACTGTATCTGGTCTATCAGTTGCGACGGGTGTTCCAGACGTACGCCAACCGCAATTCCCTTAGCCTCAATGGGTATCTTGGCTTCGTTCAAGTAACGGTAGACGTCACGGGCCGAGTGGCCTGTTGCCAGGATGACGGGACCCAGGAACTCCCTGTCGCCAGCCTCAACGCCGGTGACGCGGTTGCCGACTAATAGCAGGCGCGTCATCTTGGTCTGGAAGTGCACCTCGCCACCCGACTGCAGGATGGTGTTGCGCATGGCTTCGATGATGCGTGGCAACCGGTCGGTACCGATGTGCGGATGGGCGTCGGCCAGGATATTGGTCGAGGCACCGTGCTGACAGAAGACGTTCAGGATTTTCTCCGTCGAGCCACGCTTCTTGCTCCTCGTGTAGAGCTTGCCGTCGGAGTAGGCTCCTGCCCCACCCTCGCCGAAGCAGTAGTTGCTCTCAGCGTCCACCTGCTGCGTCTTGGCTATCATGGCCAGGTCTTTTTTGCGCGAACGGACGTCCTTGCCACGCTCCAGCACGATGGGACGGCACCCCATTTCAATGAGTCGCAGGGCGGCAAAGAGGCCACCCGGACCGGCACCGACCACGATGACCTGCGGCCCGCCGCTGACGTCGGGGTAAACGGTCCTGACGTACGCATCGTCCTGGGGCTGCTCGTTCACGTAGCAGCGTACCTTCAGGTTGACATATATAGTATGCTGGCGCGCGTCAATGCTGCGCCTCAGAATGCGAACGGCCGTCAGCGTCCTGACGTCAAAGCCATACGCGTCGGCCAGATAGCTGCGCAGCGCTTGTTCGTTGGCAGCCACATGGGGTTTCACCCTTATCTGATACTCGTTAGTCACCTCTCCCCTCTTAATTCTTAATTCTTAATTCTTAACTCTTAACTCTCAACTGTCAACTCTCAACTCTTCATGCCCTCAAACAGTTCGTTGATTTCGGCTATCTCGTCCTCGTCGAACCATTTTGACAGACGCCTCTTGGCCTTCACCTGAATGTCGGGGTCGACATCCGTCCACACCTTCTTCAGCACGAAGATGAGCACGCCCAGGTCGTCAGCCAGTCCGGCTATGGGTATAGCATCTGGCACAACGTCGAGCGGACTGATCAGATAACCCAGTGCACCGATAATCATAGCCTTGTCAGTAGGTTTCACCTTATCGCTCTGCAGCGTATAATAGAGGATGAGGGCTGCATACACCAGTTTGGCACCGGCACCTTTGGCGATGCGTGCAATCTTTTCAGCAAAGTCCCGTTTCGAGAACTTGCTGGCATAATTCATAAAATCAGGTAGTTCCATATCTTTAATCTTTAATTTTTAATCTTTCATCTTTCATCTTTCATCTTTCATCTTTAATCTTTCATCTTTAATCTTTCATCTCTCTCTCACTCTCACCACCCGTATGCCCGTAAACGTCTTGTGTTTCAGCATATACTGATAGAGCGTCAAGGGTTCCTCGACCACCTTCTTGTGCAGCATCGAGGCATTCAGCAGGTGCAGGCCGTCCCTGCGCCATACGGCAAAGCCCAGGTGGGCAATGTCCAGTCCCGGCTTGTTACAGGTGATGGCCAGGATGTCGCCATCCTTCACCACCTGTCGCAGCAGTGCATGGTTACGCAACTGCCGCTTGGGTATGTAGCGCACCCGCAAGCCTGTCAGTGCCTGTTCCGTCGTGCGTATGTCGCTCACCATAGCCGGATGGTTCTTCAGTGCCTTGTAGGCGTTGGGGTGCTTCGACATGTAGCTGACGTCGACCGTCTGGACGGCCGTGAATGGCGGGTTAGGCTCTCTGATGTCCTCCACAATCTGCATCTGCTCCTTGTCGGCAATCCAGTCGGTGAAGTAGTGCAGCCGTGACGGATAGCCTGCCAGCCTGCCCTGCCGGTAGCGCAACCGCCGTAGTGCCTCCTCGTAGTCGGCAAAACGCTTCCTGCCGTTCTGCGCACATAGCTTCAGCGCCGTCACGGTCTCCACGAGTGTCGTGCAGTCCAGCTGGCGCGTGTTGACCACCAGGCGTTCGTCGTCGTTGACCTCCAGCGTATGTGCCACGTACGGCACACCTAAAAACTGGCGGGCCAGCCACAGCACTGACGTCTGCCTGTTGGCTTCGTCCAGCAACCGGCATATCTTGATGCTGTCCGACGGCTGGTAGGTAGTCTGCGCCATCATCGGCATCGTCACCGCTATACCTATTATAAATATAATATATCTTCGCATCTTCATCATCTTTCCAAGACGTCAACTATTTTTCTTAACTCTTAATTCTTAACTCTCAACTGTCAACTGTCAACTCTCAACTACCTCTTCTTATAGCCTCCCCGCGCTCCAAAATTAAAGCCCACATAGAAGTTGAAGTTGCCGAAAATGTTGTTGGCTTCGAACTGGGGCTTATGATACCGGTAGGCCCTGACGATGGCCGACGCCCCGGCATACCACCGGTTGTTGTTGTAGACCACGGCAAAGCGCCCGATGCCGTCCAGGTTGATGTTGTGCAGGTCGAAACCGCTCCTGTCGTCATCGACAGTCTCACCACGCGCCGTCTTGTAGGCCAGCGAGGCCATCAGACTGGCACAGAACAGGCAGTTGCGTGCAAACACCCAGTTGTAGGCATAGCCCGCCGAGAGGCTGACGTTGTAGTACTTGACGCTGTTGAACATCAGGCCGCTGTCCAGTCGGACCGTCTGTCCGGCATGCTCGCGGACCACCTCCTCCAGCTTCTCGTGGTCGAAGTCCAGCGAGTTGCGCATGTATCCCAGTCCGGCCATCCACGTGCCGCAGCTGATTTTCTGCATCGTGCTCTGTGCGAAGGCTGCCGGATAGCTGAACCGCTGGTGGTTGAAGATGTAGTAGGCGTTGAAGCCCGTGATGCCCACCTTCAGTCCGTCGAATGGCACGTCCTCCAGGCGGTCGCCAATGACATTGCGGCCCAGTTTCACCTCGCGTATCCTGTAGTCGCTGACCGTGCGCCGGTAGTAGACGTCGACGCCCACCTGTGCGGCATAGATGCTGGCATCCAGCTCCAGCTTCAACTTGCTGACGTCGGCCTTGTTCAGGGCAACGGTGTAGCCCAGGAATATCCAGCGCCACCCGAAGTACGGGCCGAACTTGAACGTCGGTGCCGGCGCAAACAGGATGGACTGCTCGTTAGCACTCAGCCGGTAGTAGTCGTAGGTGTACGTGCCCTGGGCCATCACCGACCAGTTGTAGTGCTGCGGCTCCACGTAGCTGGTGTCAATATAGCTGAATCCGCGTATGGTGCGCCGCAGCCAGCTCAACTTCCGGCCTTCGGGCTGCACGGCGTTCAGCGAGTCCTGGGCTGCAGCACTCAAGGCCACCACCAGGCATACTATCGTTATCCAGCTGCGCATCAGCATTTTAGCCCAATTCACTTAAAACTTTCCTAATATCCGGTCTAAGACCCAGTTGACGGGCGTGGCCGATATGCTTGTGCACGTGCAGATGCCCAGGCCCTGCAGGTGTTCGCAGACACTCTTGATGATGGGGAACTGCACGTACGGCGGATTGGGCACAGCAAAGCTCTCCTCGCCGCGAGAGGTGTGCAGCCGGATGGGCTGATAGTCGAACACCGAGAACGCCACCGACCCGCGGTCGCCTATCAGGTCTATGCGGTCTTCCTGAGCCGAATCGTGGGCCACGAAGCACCATGTCCCTGAACCGGGCAGCCCGTTCTCGAACTCGAAACAAGCACTGACCGAGTCCTCGGCCTTATACAGTCCGCCACGGTTGGCACAGATGCCGCGCGCCTCGGTGATGACGCCGAAATAGTGTTGCAGCAGGTCCAGCTGGTGGGGTGCCAGGTCGTAGAAGTAGCCGCCGCCCGCTATGTCGGGCTGCAGTCGCCACGGCAGGTGCTCGGCGTCGGCATAGTCCGCTTCGCGCGGCGGCACGGCAAAGCGCACCTGCACGCTCACCACCCGGCCGATGATGCCACGGTCCACAATCTCCTTCACCTTCTCGAAATACGGCAGGTAGCGGCGGTAGTAGGCCACGAAACACGGTACGCCCGTCTCCTCGCTGACGCGGTTGATGCGTGCACAGTCCTCGTAAGTGGCCGCCAGCGGCTTCTCTACATACACCGGCTTGCCGGCCTTCATGGCCATGATGGCGTATGTGGCATGGCTCGCCGGCGGCGTAGCCACATAGACGGCGTTCACCTCCGGATCGTCTATCAACTCCTGAGCATCCGTGTACCACCGTGCCACGCCGTGTCGCTCGGCATAGCTGCGTGCCCTGCGGTCGTTGCGGCTCATCACTGCCACCACGCTCGACCCTTCTATTTCCGAGAAGGCCGGCCCGCTTTTCTTCTCCGTCACTTCACCGCAACCGATGAAGCCCCATTTCAGTATTTTCATAATCGCTTGCAAAAGTACGAAAAAAAAATGAAACGCAAAAGAAAAACATCTAAGTCTTTGAATATCTTCAGCTTCTGGTCATTTTCTGTAATCATGAACGATTGAGGGCGAATAATTCTACACCTCAATCTTTTTAATGACCTCAGTGCCTCCTGCGACAGCCGATGAAACATCATGTGGACATCGCCGCCGCCGATGACAGGCTTTCCTGATGCCATGTATTCACGAAATTCTTGTATAGTCATAGTTCTTTATTTATCTTTATGTATTTGATTTGTTCTTGCTCATTTATCTCGTTTGAGGTGGTAGTTCGTCGGAGAAATTGAGCATCAAAATATCGTGTCTCTTGCGAAACACGCTGCAAAAGTACTAAAATTATATGAAACGAGAAAATATCTTTGGAATTATTTGCAAATATCGGGAATAACAGCCTTCTTCATACAGACAAAAAGCGAATTATCCCCCTATCCCCCCTATGATTTTTGCTATCATCATTATTATCAGTATTTTAATCATAGGTGGATAGGCCATTTATCCCCCTATGTTCCCCCTATTTACCCCCTATGATTTACGCCACCTATGCCCTACCCCACTATGCTCAGAGCTTCAGGTAGTAGCCTGTCTGGCCGTTTATGCCGCCACGCTCCCAGCGCAGCTTCTTGAGGGTGATACCGAGCAGACGGAGACGGCATTGTCCATCTTGATGTCGTCCATGTGGAATTGCTTTGAGCTTTTGCAAGTAACTGTGTGACAAGGTCGGTTAATAATTCAATGCCAACTTTAGACACGGAAAGTGGATTGTCAATCGTACCAAATCCGTGATTAAGCGAGAGCAAGAGGAAAGTTTGCTTTTGTTTTGCCGAGCGTGAACGGATTATGTAATGTTTATGTGTCGCCAGACAGGTAATCTTTGGTTCAAATTGATTCAAAAGGTAGGAAAAGGAAAGGTGAACGTGACGTTTTGATGCCAAAATGCGGTAAGAAACGCCCTCTTCACCTTATTTAATATGGCAAGTTATCTGTAATTGGTGGAAAAGTTGTAACTTTGTATCGCAAAGTTTGTAAAACAGCAGA
>DFGF01000152.1:26769-26919 GCA_002371715.1 Prevotella sp. UBA3757 | reverse complement strand
TGCGCCGCTTCAACGATGGTGACGTCATCACCGTCGAGCCTTGGCGCTCAGCTGCTTTCCCCGTCATCAAGGACTGTATGGTCGACCGCAATGCCTTCGATAAGATTATCCAGGCCGGTGGCTACACCACCATCCGCACCGGTCAGGCTC
>DFGF01000152.1:0-26593 GCA_002371715.1 Prevotella sp. UBA3757 | reverse complement strand
CCATGCTCTTCGTATCCAGCAAGGTCAGCCAGCTCGCCCTGCTCCCGCAAGGCCGTGTAGAGGCTGCCCGCCGTGTGAAGAACATGGTGGCCAAGATGGACGAACTCGGCTTCGGCAACTGCACCAATACCCGTGCCTGCGAGGCTGTCTGCCCCAAGAACGAGACCATCGCCAACATCGCACGCCTCAACCGCGAGATGATCAAGGCCAAGTTGGCCGACTAATATTAATAATAAGGTAGTGAGGCAACTCTTCGTGCCTCACTACCTTAATGCTTACAATTAAAGGAATAACTTATGCATGCATCATCTGAGAAGGTTCAGTTAACACTGCCTAATACCGATATTAGTTTTCTGCGTACTATTTCAAAGAAAATGGGCTGGACAATTCATGTGCCTCGAAAAAGCGGTATAGAGAAAGGTTTGGATGACATTCGTAGTGGTAATGTATTCCACGCCAAGGATTCAAAGGATTTGGTGAAACAAATATTTGGCTGATGTCATGTATGAGGTTATTTATACTGGTCAGTTCAAGAAATCGCTGAAATTGTGTGTCCGTCGTGGCTTGGATATTCAAGCTTTTGCTCTTGTTCTTTGCATTCGAATACCGCCAATATTCATCCAATAAGAACAAGCTAATGAAAGTTCACGTCCTATGACATGATTAGTGCTGTGATTAATAAAGTTGAAGAAAATTTGGCAGTTTCGATTATTATTATTACCTTTGCCGCTGTTAAACTAGAATAATAGTATCATTGAGCCAACCCAAATGTACGAAGAACAGCAGCTTTACAACGATTTACTCTACGTCTTGTTTTATGGTGGAGTGACGGCTATATCGCTCATGGCCTGCGTTTACCTGCTGTTTCGCCGTGGCAATGCCTTTGCCCCAGAGATAACGCCACCCTTGCGCCTGCGCCGATGGGTGGCCGTACTGTTTGCAGTGGTTGTGCTGGGACATGTCTGGTGGGTTCTGTTGGCTTGTTATCAGGTGATTGATGACCCCTGGACAGCACTTGTTGTGGGGGCAGGGTTGGACTGCCTGACGCTTGTTCCCGTCATGATGGTGGTGCTGCTGGCCATGCTGCAGGACCGTCGGCGTCCGCTGTGGCCCGTCTTTGTGGGGCTGGTACCTGTTCTGGCCATTATTATCTTTTTCATCGTCTATCGTGACGAGGATTTTGTTCCATTGCTGAGAATCTATCTCGTCATGTATGGCATCGTGTTTATGGTGTGGATGACGTTGGCTGTCAGGCAGTATGGGCGCTGGTTGCGTGACAACTATGCCGACTTGGAGCATAAGGAGGTATGGGGTAGTCTTGTGGCCATATTCGCGTGCATGCTGATTCTTTGTTTCTACATCGTCATCGGCAGCGAAATTATCTTTGCGTATATCGTTCAGTTAAACGACATCGTGCTGATTGGCCTGCTGTTGTGGCGTGTAGAGACGCTGCAGACGCTGGAAGATACGGCCTCACAAACGGTAGTCAACGAGTCAATATCGCCCATTCCATCGACGACTCTCTCGACCACGACAGTTTCCAATATTGGCCAATTGTTAGAGCATCGTTGCGAGGCCACACAGTTTTATCTGCGTCACGACATCCGCCTTGACGACCTTTGCAAGATTATCGGCACTAACCGTAGTTACCTCAGCCTGTATTTCACCCATCAGCACACCACTTATAATGCCTATATCAACAGGTTGCGTATCGAGCATTTCATCCGTATCTATCGCGAGGCTGTTGCCAATGGGAAACCGTTCACGGCTCAGGAACTGGCTCAGCAGAGTGGATTCAGAAGCTACAGCACCTTCGGAACAGCCTTCAAGCAGCTCAAGGGTCAGACGGTGACAGCATGGATGCGTGACGTTGCTGGATAGTGATTTGGGCATCTCCGTTAGTCTCCGAGTTGCAGAATTTACAAAAATCTTTTTAGAATTTACAAAAATCACTCTCTGCGGAGCCTCTGCTCTTGCAGGTTTCAGTGATGTTTTGTACTTTTGCACCCACTTTTAAGGCATGCGAGTCTTTATATTCATACAACTTCATCAAGAGGCAGATGATAACATCATATACTTAAGGCAAGGGAATGATATTTTAGATTCTTAAGATAAACGAATGATAGTATTGGTAATAAAAGAAAGAGAATGATAGTATTATATGTTAAAAGGATTGTTTTCAGCACAGTTCTGCTGGCAATGAGTATTTCCCTTATTGCCCAGCAGATCTGGAGCATACCGTACGTGGATGAACCTTGTCATATACGAGGTCAATAATAAGCGATTTCATCGGGCTTCACCATCGACACATCCTATACCAGGGGCGTTCGTTTTGTGGTTACGGGCATCTGAGTGAGATAACTCGGAGAATCCGTCATTTTACCTCGTTATCGTCTTCCTCCATCAGGTCGTCCAGGTGGTTGTTCCAGAGGTATTTCCTCGTTTCACGTGCAGCCACGCCGCTCAGCAGCAGGAGGGCTATCAGGTTAGGGATAGCCATCAGGGCGTTCATGCAGTCGGCAATGTTCCAGATGATGTCCAGGTTGATGATGCTGCCGAAGAACAGTGCCACGATGTACAGGATGCGGTAGAACCGGTTCGATTTGCGGCGCTCAATGTAGTTGACGGCACTCTCACCATAGTAGCTCCAGCCCAGAATGGTGCTGAAGGCAAAGGTCAGGATGCCAAACGTCAGCAGAGGGGCACCGACGTACGGTATCTTTGAGAAGGCCACCTTCGTTAGGGCAGCACCGTCTGCGTAGCTGATGTCAGGGTAGGCCAGTATACTGCTTACGAGCACGATGCCAGTCAGTGCACAGATGATGACCGTGTCCCAGAATGTGCCCGTACTCGACACCAAAGCCTGACGGACAGGATTGCGCGTCTGAGCGGCAGCAGCCACGATGGGCGCAGAACCCATGCCGCTCTCGTTTGAGAAGAGTCCCCTGGCTATGCCAAAGCGGGCAGCCATCATGACCGTGGCACCTACAAAGCCCCCGCCGGCGGCCTCCGGATTGAAGGCGGCGTGCACTATCAGCTGGATGGCCGGCCATACATAGCTGCTGTTCATGCAGAGGATGACGCAGCAGCCCACCACGTACAGCAATGCCATGAAGGGCACGAAAACGGTACATACGCGGGCTATAGCCTTCACGCCGCCCAGAATGACGCTGGCTGTCAGGCCGCAGACAAAGAGGCCTACTATCCAGGTCGGAATGCCAAACGTCTCGCTTGACAGGAGGGCTATGGAGTTGGCCTGTACGGTGCAACCGATGCCAAACGATGCCAGGGCCGTGAAAACGGCAAAGAGCACGGCCAGCCACTTTATGCCCAGTCCACGCTCCAGCGCGTACATCGGTCCTCCGTAGGTGTGCCCATTGGCATCGTGCACTCGGTACTTGACGGCCAGCAGTCCCTCGGCATACTTGGTAGCCATGCCGAATATGCCCGTCAGCCAGCACCACAGCACGGCTCCAGGGCCTCCAAGGGCCACGGCCGTGGCCACGCCCACGATGTTGCCAGTGCCAATGGTGGCAGCCAGTGCCGTTGCCAAGGCACCAAACTGGCTGACGTCGCCCTTGGAGTCAGGGTCTTTCCTGACCGACAGACGTATGCCCGTCAGCAGTTTGCGCTGAGGTATACGGAGGCGGAAAGTCAGAAAGACGTGGGTACCCAACAGCAGTATAATCATGGGCCAACCCCAGAGAAAATTACTGAACAACACGAAAAAATCATTAATTGTTTCCATAATCGTTTAGTTTATGCTTGCAAAGTTACTAACTTTTTCGTAATTTTGCAAGCAAAATGGCAAATTGATCATGGTGAACGTACAAATGGAACCCACCTGGAAGGCGCAACTCATGCCGGAGTTTGAGAAAACTTATTTTTCACAGCTGACGGATGCCGTCAGGCGTGAATATGCCGCTACAACCTGTTTTCCGCCTGGCAGTCTGATATTTAATGCCTTCAATCTCTGCCCGTTTCATCAGGTAAAGGTGGTCATTATAGGCCAAGACCCCTATCATGAACCTGGGCAGGCCCACGGACTGAGCTTCTCGGTGCAGGACGGTGTGCAGTTTCCCCCCTCGCTGCAAAACATCTTCAAGGAAATCCAACAGGATTTAGGCACCCCGGTGCCTCTGTCGGGTAATCTGACACGGTGGGCCCAGCAGGGCGTCTTGCTGCTTAATGCCACGCTGACCGTACGGGCGCACCTGGCTAACAGCCATTCTGCCCTGGGCTGGCAACAGTTTACCGACGCTGCCATCCGTGCCCTGGCCTCTCAGCGTGAACACATTGTCTACATGCTGTGGGGAGGCTATGCACGTTCGAAGGCTTATATGATAGACAAGACGAAGAATCTCGTGTTGGAGTCCGTCCATCCCTCGCCGCTGTCTGCCAATCGTGGCGGGTGGTTCGGCCAGCACCAGTTCTCGCGCTGCAACGAATATTTGAAACAGAACGGTCTTTCTCCAATAGTTTGGTAATCATAATTCCTAATTCCTAATTTCTAATTTAGAATGAACATTCCCCCCATACTTGAAATCGGAGGCATCCTCGTCTCCTCCGAGATACTGACCGAGTATTTCTGTTGTGACTACGAGAAGTGTAAAGGCATCTGCTGCGTTGAGGGCAGTGACGGTGCGCCCGTGACGATGGACGAGATAGCCGATATTGAGGACATGCTGGATGATGTCTGGCCCATGCTGTCGGCATCAGCACAGAGCGTCATTGACCAGCAAGGCGTGGCCTACAGTGACAGGGATGGCGACCTGGTGACAAGCATTGTCCGCGGCGAGGAGTGCGTGTTTGCCCGTGAGGAAAATGGCTGCTGGCTCTGCATGCTTGAAAAAAGAGCGCGAGAAAAACAGTCCTCCAACGTTCAGCGTCCAACGTTCATCAAGCCCATCAGTTGCGCGCTGTACCCCATTCGTGAGAAGAACTTTGGAATTGTACCCTCCGTGGCTGAAAACGGCTCAGAGAGGCCTCTAATAGCCTTAAACTACCATCGTTGGGGTGTATGTAGGGATGCCGTAGAAAAAGGGAAGGCTTTGGGCCTTCCCGTATATAAGTTTCTAAAGGAACCGCTTATCCGTCGGTTTGGCGAGTCGTGGTATCAGGAGCTTTGCAATGTTGCCGACCAGCTTCTGCGTCCTTAGCTGTTGCTGCTCTTTCGTTTTTTTCAATTGTCGACCTTTCTGTATTCAGAGGGACTGATGCCCATGTGCTCCTTGAAGAACTTGCCGAAAAACGACTGGTTGGGGAAATTGACGGCCTGGGCTATTTCCTTGATGCTTTTGGTGGTATTCTTGAGCAGCACGCGAATCTCCAGCATCACGTAGCTGTCAATCCATTCGTTAGGCGTGCGCTTTGACACCTGTTTGACCATTTCCGACAGGTATTTGGCCGTGATGTTCATCTGGTCGGCATACCAGCTGACGCGCCGCTCCGTGCGGAAGTTTTCCTCCAGCAGCCGGATGAACTGTGCAAACAGCTCGTCGGCACGTTTCTTGGTCTTGACGTCCGACTGTTCTACGCGCCAGATGACGTTACTCATATCGTAGAACATGGCCAGCAACAGCGCCTTGACCAGGCTGGTGCGGTAGTGGTGCTGCTCGTCGGCCATTTTCATGCGGATGGTCTGATAGTAATTCGTATAGACCAGTATCTCGTGCGGCGTCAGCGTCACTACGGGGTTGTTCATCGAGAATATCAGCAGTGACGATACGTTCTTGACATTGAGCACAAAGCTATGGTAGAACTCTGTTGACAAGAGGATATACATGCACTCAAAATCGGGCGACGACTTGTAGTTGTTGACCACGTGACGCTCTGAGACAAACATGAGGTCGCCGGGCTTTACACTCAGCTGGCGCGTGTCTACCGTATAGCTGGCTTCCCCCTTCTTGCACAGTGCCATGACGATGAAATTCTGGCAGACAGGACCTTGCGACATGAACGCATGGTCTATGTTGTCCGTGAGCACCAGCCCGTCAGCCATTGACAGGGCATTGCCCCATTGGCTGACGTCACGAAGGCTGACGTTACGCATCGATATTGGCATAGGTGGCGTTCTTTTCGATAAACTGGCGGCGAGGTTCCACATCGTCGCCCATCAGCATAGAGAAAATTTCGTCAGCCTCGGCGGCATTCTCGATGGTCACCTGCTTCAGCAGTCGGTTGGCAGGATTCATCGTGGTCTCCCACAGCTGTTCAGGATTCATCTCACCAAGACCTTTGTAGCGTTGTGTATGCAGTGCTGAGGCATTCTCGTCACCATCCACGTACTTGTCGATGAAGGCCTGGCGCTGTTGGTCTGTGTAGCAGTATTCCGAGAATTTCTTGTACGTGCATTTATAAAGCGGCGGTGTGGCAATATACAGGTGTCCCTCCTGGATAACCTTCGGCATGAAGCGGTAGAAGAGGGTCATGATCAGCGTGTCGATGTGCGAGCCATCGACATCAGCATCGGTCATGATGATGATCTTGTCATAGCGCAGCTTGTCGACATTGGCTTCACGGTCGCCCTCGCCGTCCACGCCGAAGCGGACGCCGATGGACTGGATGATGTTCATCACCGACTCGGCCTCGAAGACGCGGTGCCACTGCACTTTCTCCACGTTCAGGATTTTTCCGCGTAGGGGCAGGATGGCCTGTGTGTGACGGTCGCGGCCCTGCTTGGCCGAACCGCCTGCCGAGTCACCCTCAACGAGGAATATCTCGCAGCGTGCGGGGTCTTTCTCTGAGCAGTCGGCCAACTTGCCGGGCAGTCCGCCGCCAGTCATCGGGCTCTTGCGCTGAACGCTCTCACGGGCCTTGCGGGCGGCTATGCGTGCCGTGGCGGCCAGTACCACCTTGTCGCAGATGAGCTTGGCCTCCTTCGGGTGCTCCTCCAGGTAGTTTGCCAGGGCCTCGCCGACAGCCTGCTGCACGGCACCACTGACCTCTGAGTTGCCCAGCTTGGTCTTGGTCTGACCCTCAAACTGGGGCTCGGCCACCTTGATGGAGATGACGGCGGTCAGTCCCTCTCGGAAGTCCTCACCGGCTATCTCAATCTTGGCTTTCTCAATCTGCTTCGAGATGTTGGGGTCGGCGTCGGCGTATGCCTTCAGCGTGCGCGTCAGGGCTGCACGGAAACCCATCAGGTGGGTACCGCCCTCGATGGTGTTGATGTTGTTGACGTACGAGTGGATGTTCTCGCTGTAGTCCGTGTTGTACATCACGGCCACCTCGATGGGCACGCCCTGCTTCTCAGTCTTCAGGTAGATGACGTCATCGAACAGGTGGGTACGGTGGCGGTCCACGTAGCGCACAAACTCCTTCAGACCCTCCTTGGCGTGGAACACCTCTTCCTTCAGCTTGCCCTCCTCGTCAGGACGCATGTCCTTCAGCGTGATGGTGATGCCGGCGTTCAGATAGGCCAGCTCGCGCATGCGCTTGGCTATGATGTCGTACTTGAATTCTGTGGTAGTAAAAATGCTGCCGTCAGGCCAGAACTGCTGGCGCGTACCCGTCTGGTCCGTGTCACCGACTATCTTGACGTCGTACAGGGGCTTGCCCTTCTCGTACTCCTGCTGATAGATGTGGCCGTTACGGAACACCTGCGACATCATGTGGGTCGACAGCGCGTTCACACAGCTCACACCCACACCGTGCAGTCCGCCCGACACCTTGTAGGAACCCTTGTCGAACTTACCGCCGGCGTGCAGCACGGTCATGACAACCTCGAGGGCCGACTTGTGCATCTTCTCGTGCTCGTCGACGGGGATACCGCGGCCGTTATCCTGAACGGTTATTGAGTTGTCCTCATTGATGGTCACCTCGATGTGTGTGCAGTAGCCGGCCATAGCCTCGTCGATGGAGTTGTCTACGGTCTCGTTTACGAGGTGGTGGAGACCCTTCTCGCTGATGTCTCCGATGTACATGGCCGGGCGCTTGCGGACGGCCTCCAGTCCCTCGAGCACCTGAATATTACTCGCGGAATAATTCTGTTCTTGGTTCAGTTGTTCTTCTGTCATTGTTGTTGTCTGTGCAGTTTTGCAAAATTCGCTGCAAAATTACTAAATATTTGCGACAATAACGAAAGAAAAGTGTTTATTTTCTATAAAAATAAGGTGTCTCCAAGGCCGCGTCCGAGGCCGCTGGGAATTAAGGAACGGAAAATGCCGTACACCCTGTTTGGGGGAGTACGGCACCACCTATGCTTGGTAAAAATCTTTAGCCGAGCTTGTTGATGTGCTTCGTGAGGCTGGACTTCAGGTTGGCGGCCTTGTTCTTGTGGATGATGTTGGTCTTTGCCAGCTTGTCAAGCATCTTCTGTACTTTAGGATAGAGGGCTACGGCCTCGTCCTTGTCTGTCATGGCACGCAGCTTACGGACGGCGTTACGCATCGTCTTGGCGTAATAGTGGTTGTGCAGTGCCCTCTTCTTGTCCTGACGAATTCTCTTCAGGGATGATTTGTGGTTTGCCATTTTTTTAATCGTTGTTTTTTAATTGTTTAACTTAAAGCTTATGGGTCTTACGTCTTCATGGCTGCCCTTGGCGCGACTCTTGCGAGCCCTCTGTCACCGTTCCCCTCGTAGGGTAGCACTTGGCTGTGCAGATGGCAGATTTAATTCTGGTAGTCCCTAGGAGAGTCGAACTCCTCTTTAGAGAATGAAAATCTCTCGTCCTAACCGATAGACGAAGGGACCGTGGTTATTTGACAATTTGACAATTTACAATTCGTCGTTTCGTCAAAAGCGGGTGCAAAGGTAGCAATTTTAGTTAAGAATTAAAAATTAAGAATTAAGAAAATGTGCAGAATTAAGTAAATTTAACTACTGGAGACCAAAAAACGCTTCATTCTTTATTCCTAATTCCTAACTTCTTCGTACCTTTGCCCTCGTGTTAGTGAAAACGGAAGCCATCGTGCTCCATGCGCTGAAGTATGGAGAGTCGCGCCTCATCGTGGACTTGTTTACGCGAGAGGTGGGACGCCTGTCGTGCATCCTGCCGTTGCCAAAGACCGCCAAGGCCCGCCTGAAGAAGCAGTACTTCCAGCCCATGACGCTGCTCGAGGTTGAGGTTGACCTGCGTCAGCGCCTGCAACTCCAGAAGCTCAGCGATGCCCGCCTGCTGTCGGCCTACACCACCATCCCGTTTTCGCCCGAGAAACTGGCCTTGTCGCTCTTCATAGCCGAATTTCTGTATCATGCCCTGCGCTCCGAACAGCAGAACGTCCCGCTGTTTGCCTATCTGTGTGACTCCATGCAATGGCTCGACCTGGCCGAGCGGGGCTATGCCAACTTTCACCTGACTTTCCTGATGCACATGAGCCGCTTCCTGGGGTTCTATCCGAATCTGGAGGTCAGCAGCGAGCAGTCAGCGGTGAGGGGCTTGACGGCCGAAGTCAGAGGCCGGATGGCTGACGCCGAACTCTTTTTCGACATGCGCGAGGGGCGCTTCAGCCCGTCGGCCCCCACCCATCGCGACTTCCTACAGCCCGCCGATGCCCGCCGCATCCGTACCTTGATGCGCATGGATTTCCCCACGATGCACCTTTTCCACCTGAACCACACCGAGCGCAACCGCATCGTTGACGTGCTGTTGCACTACTATCGGCTTCACATTCCTCAATTCCCTGAACTGAAGAGTCTTAGCGTGCTGCAGGAGTTGTGGGCCGACTGAACGGTGGGCGTGTCCCTTACTTGCCTATCAGCGTCAGCATCCGTTTGGCATCCTCGTCACCGTCGGCAGCGTCCTCCTTGATTTTCTTCAGGATTTCCTGACCGTCCTCATCATGATTGACAGCCTTCTTCAGGTAGGATCGTGCCTTCTTCTCGTCGGCCTCAACACCTTTGCCCTTCATATAGGCCTTGCCCAGCTGATATTGAGCCTTGTGGTAGCCCTGGTTGGCAGCCTTCTGATACCACTGGGCTGCCATCTTGTCGTTTTCCGCTGTGCCGCGTCCCTTAGCATAGCATCGCCCCAGCCGGTACTGAGCTTTCTTGTGTCCCTTTTCGGCGGCAGCCTTCAGTTTCGGAAAGGCCTGTTCGTACTTCTTGGCATCGTAGAGCGCCTTACCATCTTTATACAGTTTCTCTGCACTCTGTGCGCCAGCCGTCAGCGTCAGCACAGCCAGCAGAATCATCATCAGTGTTTTCTTCATACGCTTCTTGTTATTAATATTAATGTATGGTGCAAAGGTACGGCCTATTCTCCGTTCTGCTAAATAAATTCAGCCAACGCCACGTTTTCTTCAGCCAACGGCCTCTCAACTTTGTCAACGCTCAACTGTCAAACGCTCTTATTTTGCCTATAGGCACAAGACTTTTTGCCTATAGGCGCAAGACCTTTTGCCTATAGGCGCAAGCTCGTCGGAGCCGGGTTCTCTTCCCGTCAGAACGGAGCAGGTACTGCGCGAGCCGCTGGCTGACCTCCCATGTCGGTGTTATCGCTGTGCGCCATCGCTGTGGTGCCATCATAGGGGGTAAATAGGGGGATAAATGGCATATCCTACTATGGTTATATTGCTCATAATCAATCTGTTGGGTGAAATCATAGGGGGGATAGTGGGAAAAATTATTTTTTCCATATAGTGGAGCGGTATTCGGTAGGGGTTACTCCGGTCTGCGACTTGAAGAAGCGACTGAACGATGCTTGATCTTGAAACCCTAGGTGGTGGGCTATCTGTTGGATGGTCATCTGCTGGCGGCTACGCAGCAGGGTCTTGGCCTGGATGATGACGTAGTTATTGATCCATTGCAGGGCATTGATGCCGGTATGCTCCTTGATGACCGTCGCAAAGTGCTTGGGTGTCAGACAGAATAGGTCTGCACAGAGAGAAACGACCTGCTGGGAACTACAGATGGTATGACCGTAACATCTGACTACGTGTACTATGCACTGGGACAGGTGGCTAACACTGACGTGGGCTTCCGACGGGTGGAGCAGGGCGTCACCATCCCTGCCGGCAAGGCTTACTATCGTACCAGCAGCGCGTCGGCACCAGCCTATTTCCTGTGGGACATCATTGACGGCATGACAGGTATAGAGGGCACGGAAGCTCAGTCGGTGCAAACGACAGACGATGACGGATGGTATACCATTGACGGGCGTCAGCTCACTGGCAAGCCTGCCCAGCGAGGATTGTACATTTGGCGTGGCAAGAAGTATGTCGTCAGGTAGACTGCGGCTGTTCGTTGAAGAAATCGGGCTGTTCGCTGAATTAATTATGGCAGTCAGTGCCGATTTACTATCTTTGCATGCAATAATTATTAATAGACAAAAATATTAAAGAAACAATGAAGACAAAAGTACTGACCCTGTTGTTGCTGCTTGTAGCCATGATGGTGCAGGCTGCCGACTATCCCTACCTGACCTTTGAGACGACGGACGGAGCAAAGACCTCCGTCAGCGTGACATCGCTCTCCATCAGTATTGCCGACGGCAAGCTGACGGTAGGCGGACAGACCTTCGACCTGAGCAGTCTGAGCAAGATGTACTTTTCGACAGCCAGCGAGACGACGGACATTTCTGTTGTCAAGAACTCGCAGCTGGTGATTGACGACGATGCCGAGATCTACGACCTGCAGGGCCGCAAGGTCAGCAAGGACCAGATGCGCCATGGCATTTATGTAGTAAAGACAAAGAACGGAACCTTTAAAGTAAACATGAAATGAAAAAACTGTTTTCTATACTTTCAGCCCTCCTGCTCTGCGTAGCAGCCTGGGCACAGACGATGAACGTCACGGTAGGCAACGTGGTCTACCAGTTTCCGGCCAGCCAGACGGGCGACATGACCTTCACGGACGGCACGTCGCTGACCATCATGGGCAAGACGTTTTCGATGGCTGACGTGTCAAGTATTGCCGTCGACGAGACTGCCGTGACCGACAATCTGGTCAGCGTGGTCTACAACTCCTCGTCGGCTACGGTCTATGTGGCCGGCAACGTGGCCCAGTACGTGTCGCCCACTGTCAGTGGTGCCCACGTCACTATTGCCCAGTCGAACACCGATGCCGTCGACGGCGACGAGATTACCTACCAGCTATCCGGCTCGACCGGCGACGGTTCGCTGACGCTCTCGGGTTCGTATAAGTGTACCGTCGCACTGGCCGGCGTCACGCTGACCAACCCCAGCGGTGCAGCCATCAACATCACCAACTCGAAGCGCATCCAGCTCTCGGCCAAGAAGAATACGGAGAACACGCTGACCGACGGTGCCAACGGTTCGCAGAAGGCTTGCATCTACTCCAAGGGTCAGCTGCAACTGCAGGGCAACGGCGTGCTGAACGTCGTGGGCAACACCAAGCACGGCATCAAGTCGGCATCGTACATCGAGATTAAGAACCTGACGCTCAACATCACGTCGGCCGTCGGTGACGGCATCAACTGCGAGGAGTACCTGCAGATGAAGTCGGGCACGGTGACCCTCTCGGGCCTTGGAGACGACGGCATCCAGTGTGACCTGGGCGGCACGACGTCTACAGGCGAGACCGCTGACCATGATGATGAGGACTCGGGCAACATCTATCTGGAGGGCGGCACGCTGACAGCCACCATTACGACAGCAGCAGCCAAGGGCGTCAAGGCCGAGGGCGAGCTGCGCATCAGCGGTGGCGTCATCAGTGTGACGACGACGGGCAGTGGTGCCTACGACAGCGACGAGAAGGATGCCAAGGGCTGTGCCGGCCTGAAGAGCGACGGCAACATGACCATCTCTGACGGTAGCATCACCCTGAAGTCAACGGGTTCCGGCGGCAAGTGCATCAAGTGTGACGGCGTGCTGACCGTCAGCGGTGGCAGCATCAACGCCTCGTCTACCGGTTCACAATATAAGTATAGCAGCAGTGCCACGGCATCGCCCAAGTGCATCAAGAGCGACGGTGGCCTGACGATTAGTGGTGGCGAGGTCATCGCCTCGTCAAGCAATCACGAGGGCATAGAGTCGAAGAGCACGCTGACCATCACTGGTGGCTACGTCAGCGTCACGGCTAAGGATGACGCCATCAATTCGGCTGGCGACATGACCATCAGCGGCGGCTACGTGATGGCCAACGCCACAGGCAATGACGGAATCGACGCCAACGGCAACCTATATATTAAGGGTGGCAACGTGTTTGCCATCGCGTCGTCGCAACCAGAGGTGGGCATCGATGCCAACACGGAAGGCGGCAAGCAGCTTTATATCACGGGCGGCAACGTCGTAGCCATCGGCGGTTTCGAGAATGGTGCCAGCATCTCGGGCGGTACGGCCATGTCGGCCAGCTACACCAAGGGGTCGTGGTACGGACTTACCAATGGCAGCACGGTGGCCTTTGCCTTCAAGGTGCCCTCCAACAGCTCGATGGGTTCGACGATGGCCGTCTATACCTCAGGAACACCGGCTTTGACCAAAGGGGTGACGGGCAGCGGCACCTCGTTCTGGAACGGCAACGGCTACAGTGACTTCAGCGGTGGTAGCAGCGTCACGCTCTCCAGCTATTCCAGCGGGAGCGGCACCGGGCCTGGAGGCAACCACGGTGGTCCCGGCGGTGGCGGCCGGGGTTGGTAAAGCCCACTCGCGATTCGCTGAATAATCTCGGCGGTTCGCTGAATACATTTGCACAGTATGGGAGTAAAGGTTAACTTTGCAGTAACAAAACAATAAAAGCATATAGAATTATGACAGAGTTACTGAACACCTTTGCTCCCATATCGTTGGAACAGATGTCGAGCGTCAAACTGATGAATCGCACCGACACCAAGTTTGTCACCACGAAGGAACGCCTGCAGCAGCTACTGAAGATGGCCCTCCAGGACTACTACATCCAGGAGATTGACGGCCAGCGCAACCTGGAGTACGACACGACGTATTTCGACACCCGCAATTTCGACATGTACTGCCAGCACCAGTACAACCACGCCAACCGTCAGAAGATCCGCTTCCGCACCTACTGCATATCGGGCCTGCAGTTCATGGAGGTAAAGACCAAGAACAACCACGGCCGCACCAAGAAAAAGCGCATCGAGGTCAAGGACATGAACGTCAACGAGACCGAGAAGCGCGACTTCCTCAGCCACAACCTGCACTACAGCGTGGACTCGCTGCAGCCGGCCCTCAACAACCACTTTTCGCGCATCACGCTGGTCAACAAGGCCAAGACTGAGCGTCTGACCATCGACAGCCAGCTCAGTTTCCACAACCTGGTGAATGGCGAGTACAAGGACATGGGCAACCTGGTCATCATCGAGCTGAAGCGCGACGGACGCGTGCCATCACCCGTTCTGGAGATGTTGCGCCAGCTGCACATCCATCCCCACGGTTTCTCAAAGTACTGCATGGGTTCGGCACTCACCAATCCGCAGCTGCCCTGCAACCGCTTCAAGCGCAAGCTCATCGAGATCAAGAAAATAGTCAATAATGCATAACCAATAAAAAAACAGCAATCACTATGGAGAATTTATTTTCAATTACTTTCGGCGACACGATGATACGATTCATAATCTGCCTCTTCGTCAACTGGTTTATCGTCCACTTCCTCTATTTCAAGAAGGCAAAGCGTCGCGATTTCTATTTCACATTCGTCATCATCTCCGTGGCCATTTTCTTCCTCGTCTACCTGATGATGGGCATGGACCGCGGTAAGGCCACGATGGGCGTAGGACTGGGTCTCTTCGGCATCTTCTCCATCATGCGATACCGCACGGACACGATGCCCGTCCGCGAGATGACCTACCTCTTCGTTGTCGTCTGCCTGTCGGTGGTTCACGCCATGGCCGACAATCTGGGAGTCGACGACCTGGGCAAGATGATTGGTACACCGCTGGCCGAACTCGCCACCATCGACGTGGTTATCATTGCCGTCATCTACATGTTTGAACGCCAGTTGAAGCTGGAGTCGTCAAAACTCATCCAGTACGACCGCATCGAACTCATCAAGTCCGAGAAGCACGACGAGCTGGTGGCCGACCTGGAGGAGCGTACCGGACTGAAGGTGCTGAAGGTCAGCGTGGGTGCCATCGACTTCCTGCGCGACATGGCCATGCTGCGCGTCTACTACGAGACCGACGGTACTGCCGAGAACGATATTAATAATAAGGTAAAAATCAAAAACTCAGAATATGCGAATATCTAAAATATTAGCTACCGTGGCCTTCACGGCCCTGAGCGTGCCACTGATGGCACAGAGCGAAGCAGGCCTCTGGATGGAGTTAGGAGTCGAAAAGAAACTCTCAAAGAAGTTCAGCCTCGGACTGGAAGCCGACCTGCGTACGCGCAACAACCTGAAAACGATGGACCGCTGGAGCGTGGGACTCAGCGCAGAATACAAGCCCGTCAAGTACTTGAAACTGGATGCTGGCTATACGCTGATGAACAACAACTTCCGCGAGGACATCAGCTATCATACTGATGGCTCGTACAACAACTGGCGACCCTCCTACTGGGGCATCCGCCACCGACTGAACGCCAGCATCACGGGCACGTATAAGTTCCAGAACAACCTGCGCATCTCGCTGCGCGAGCGCTGGCAGTACACCTACCGCCCTGAGAAGACCGTGACGCGCTGGGATTTTGACAATTCTTACTGGGAGGACAAGGTGCGCTCGGGCAAGGGTAAGAACCAGCTGCGTTCGCGCCTGCAGTTAGAGTACGACAAGAAGGGTGCCCTCTTCACGCCATACGCCAACATTGAGCTTTACAATGCCTGGAATGTTGAGAAGATACGCTATACCATCGGTACCGACTATAACCTGTCGAAACAGCATACCTTCAGCCTCTTCTATCGCTACCAGGACATGAAGAATGTTGATGCCGACGAGTACGACCCCAACATGCACTACATCGGCGTAGGCTATAAGTTTAAGTTTTGAAGTTTGAAGTTTGAAGTTTGAAATTTGAAGTTTATGATTACATTGAGTAATATGAAGAAGACACTCAGGGCGGCTGCGTCTACGACGAGACGGAGGCCGACTACAGTTCTGCAGCCTGCATCAAGTGCGACTACGACTTCACCATGACCGCCGGCACGCTCACCATGACCAGTTCGGGCGATGGCGGCAAGGGACTGAACTGTGCTACGAACGTCGTGATGAGCGGCGGCACCCTGTCGGCCGTCACCACGGGCAGCAACAATGACGCCAAGCCCAAGGCCGTCAAGGGCGACACAGGCATCACGCTGAGCGGCGGCTCATTCTATGCCAAGGTCGACAAGAGCTGGGCCTGCGACAACGGCACTGACAGCGAGGAGCCTTCAGAGCGCGTCACCATCGTTGGCACGCCCTCGGAGGAGAACTATGCCAAAAAGGAGGTAAAGGTTGTTTTCTAAGGTTACAGCAAGTTCAGGTGCCTGAGTTACAATAGCTCAGGCAGCTGGAAAAGTTTCACGCTGTTCGAACCTTTAATCAGGATAAACCGGTGCTGCGGTTGCCGACGGGCAATCGCAGCTTTTACTTCTTCAACGTCGTGGAAACATTGAACGTTGAACGTTGAATGTTGAACATTGGCTAAGGCTTTCTCAAATTCTTCACCCACGAGCCACACCTCGTCGAAGCCGGCCTCCTGCAGTTGGGCGACGACTTTCTGGTGCTCCTCGTCGCTGACGTCGCCCAGTTCGCCCATCTTGCCGATGATGGCCATCTTGGGCGACACCTCCATGAGCCGGAAGTTGTCGATGGCGGCCTTCATCGAAGTTGGATTGGCATTGTAGGCATCGACAATAAGGTGGTTGGTCGCAGTCTCTGTCAGCTGCGAGCGGTTGTTGGTGGGCACGTAGTTGGCCAGTGCGTGGTTAATCTGTTCGAAGGGTACGTTGTTCACGTAGCCCACGGTGATGGCTGCCAGCATGTTGTCCAGGTTATAGGCACCGATGAGGTGGGTCTGGACTTCCATCCACTCCGACGTGTAGCCAGCCTCGCTGTCCTGCTCGCGCCAGCGGAACCTCAGGAACGGTGCACACGAGACGACCTCGCCTCGAATCAGGATGTCTGGGTTGTCGCTCTGTCCGTAAAAATATACGTCAGGTGGAACGCTGCCATCATACATCTTACATCTTACTTCTAACATCTCCATCAGGTGTTCGTTGTCGCGATTGACGAAGATGGGACAGTCGTGGGCAATGAGGAAGTCGTAGAGCTCGCCCTTGGTGCGGCAGACGCCCTCGAAGGAGCCGAAGCCCTGCAGGTGGGCACGCCCCACGTTAGTGATGAGGCCGCTGTTGGGTTCGACCGTCTCCACCAGTGTCTTGATGTCGCCAGGGTGCGAGGCACCCATTTCCACGACGGCAATGTCGTGGCTGTCGTTGAGGCGCAACAGCGTCTTGGGCACACCCACGTCGTTGTTGAAGTTGCCCTCGGTAGCCATCACGTTGTAGCATTCGGCCAGCACGCAGCGGATGAGTTCCTTCGTGGTGGTCTTGCCGTTGGTGCCCGTGATGCCGATGACGGGGATGTCATGCTGTCGGCGGTGTTCGCGTGCCAGGTCCTTGAAGGTCTGCAGCGTGTCCTTCACCGGTATAAGTTGAGAGTTGACAGTTGACAGTTGAGAGTTTTCACTATCCACTATGGCGTAGCTGCAGCCTTTCTCCAGGGCTTGCAGTGCATACTGGTTGCCATCGAACGAGGCACCTTTCAGTGCCAAAAAGATGCTGCCCTCAGGGCAGTCGCGCGAGTCGGTCGTTATTTGCGGGTGCTGCTGATACAGCTTGTAAAGTTCCTTAATATCCATGATTATTGCATTATTTTGGTGCAAAGGTAATGTCTTTATTTGGTACTGCCAAACATTATGCAAGGATTTACGGTCATTCTGCGTTAATTCTCCAAATTTCGTCTTTTGTTACAGACTTTTTTCGTAACTTTGCACACGATATGAACTATACGCTGAACTGTAACGGACAACTGCTGGACCTCAGCACCCCACGGGTGATGGGCATAGTCAACGTGACCCCGGATTCCTTCTATGCCGGTAGCCGCGTGCAGACAGAACACGCCATAGCACGCCGCACGGAGGAAATACTGGAACAGGGCGGCGACATCATTGACGTAGGAGCCTGCTCCACCAGGCCAGGCAGCGAACCCGTGGGCGAGCAGGAGGAAGCCGAGCGGTTGCGACTGGCCTTGTCGGCGATTCGCAGGGTGGCACCGGATGCTGTCGTCAGCGTCGACACCTATCGACCTATGCTGGCGCGTATGGCTGTCGAGGAGTTTGGTGCTGCTATTATTAATGACGTCGGCGATCCTTCAACGTTCAATGGTCAACGTTCAATGGCCAATGCTCAATGTTCAATGCTTAATGGTCAATGGTCAATGTTCCGCATGGTAAGCCGTCTGCGTGTACCTTATATATATATGTCACGCCGGCCGACGGTCAGTGACATCCTGATTGACTGTGCAGAAGCGGTGGAGTCATTGCGCTCCTTGGGTCAGAAGGACATTGTGGTGGATCCAGGCTTTGGCTTTGGCAAGACGTTGGAGGACAACTACTTGGTGATGAGCCAACTGGAGCGGCTCAAGATGCTGAATCTACCCATTCTGGTGGCACTGTCGCGCAAGAGCATGATATACCGCCTGTTGGATAGCAGGCAGGAGGAGGCCCTGACGGGCACGATAGCCCTGAATACCGTTGCACTGATGAAGGGAGCCAGCATACTGAGGGTCCATGACGTCCGTGAGGCTGTGGAGACAGTGAGGGTGGTGGCTGCGACTGTGTCGCAGCCACCACAGAACGGTACTTAGCACTTAGTAAAAAGTAGATAGTAAAATGTAAATTGTAAATAGTAAAATTGTAAATTGACAAGGTGTTCTTCGAATTTGGTATAAAGGATATTATCGACATCGTCCTCGTGGCCTTGATGCTTTTCTACATCTACAGGCTGATGAAGGAGTCGCGCTCACTGAATGTCTTTATGGGCATTCTGATTTTCGTGGTGTTTTGGCTGGTGGTGTCGCAGGTGCTCGAAATGAAGCTGTTAGGGTCTATCATGGACAAGTTGGTGTCGGTAGGTGTCATAGCCCTCATCATTCTCTTCCAAGAGGACATTCGCAAGTTCCTCTACAATCTGGGAGCACACCAGCGTGTCAGAACCCTGCGCCGCCTCTTTACCAATAATGACAAGCAGAACAAGGAGGACCTGAAACAGACCATTATGCCGATTGTGATGTCGTGTCTGAGCATGAGCAAGAAGAAGGTGGGTGCACTGATAGTCATTCAGCGCGCTACGCCCCTTGACGACATTGTGGCCACTGGCGAACCGATTGATGCCAGCATCAACCAGCGGCTGATAGAGAACATCTTCTTCAAGAACTCGCCCCTGCACGACGGAGCGATGGTCATAGCCCATGAGCGCATCCGTGCGGCAGGCTGCATTCTGCCCGTCAGCCACGACCTGCACATTCCCAAGGAGTTAGGCCTGCGCCACCGTGCAGCCTTAGGCATCACTCACGAGAGCGACTGCATAGCCATCGTGGTGTCCGAGGAGACGGGCGGTATCTCCATAGCCATTCGTAATGAGTTCCAGCTACGGCTGACGGCAGAGAAACTGGAAAGCATACTGACGCAAGAGCTTGCGTAGAAAATGAAGAATGAAGAATGAAGAATTTGCTACCGCACCCTGGAATGAAGAGAGAAAAGTGAAAAAAAATTAAGGCGGCAGCAAATTCTTCATTCTTCATTCTTCATTCTTCATTATAATTGCTACCTTTGCAGTCAACATATTAATATCTAATTTATAACAATAAACAAACTATGGATTTATTAAGTCAAATCGTTGCGCGTGCTCAGAGCAACAAGCAGCGCATCGTGCTCCCTGAAGCAGAAGAGGAGCGCACACTGTGTGCAGCCGACAAGGCACTGGCCGATGGCCTGGCAGACATCATCCTGATCGGTAACCCCGCTAAAGTTGAGGCTTTGGCCAAGGAGAAGGGCCTGACCCACGTGGGCAAGGCTACGCTCATCGATCCGGAGAACTATGAGAAGAGCGAGGAGCTGGCCCAGAAGCTGGCCGAGCTTCGCAAGTCGAAGGGTATGACCATTGAGCAGGCCCGCGAACTGGTGAAGAACCCCCTGTACCTGGGTTGT
This sequence comes from Prevotella sp. UBA3757, assembly GCA_002371715.1. Taxonomy (GTDB): domain Bacteria; phylum Bacteroidota; class Bacteroidia; order Bacteroidales; family Bacteroidaceae; genus Prevotella. The sequence continues at coordinate 6,554 of DFGF01000152.1, read as the reverse complement.
ATGATTATCAAGACTGAGGGTGCCGACGGTCAGATTAGCGGTGCACTGTCAACGACCGGCGACACGCTGCGTCCTGCCCTGCAGATTATCAAGTGCCAGCCCGGCATCACCTGCGTCAGCGGTGGTCTGCTGCTCATCTCGAAGCAGAAGCAGTATGGTGAAGATGGTGTGCTAGTCGTTGGCGACGTGGCCGTGACGCCGATGCCCGATGCTGCCCAGCTGTCGCAGATTGCTGTTTGCACGGCGCAAACGGCCAAGTCGGTTGCTGGTTTTGCTGAGCCCCGCGTGGCTATGCTGAGCTTCTCGACAAAGGGTTCTGCCAAGCACGAGGTTTGCGACAAGGTCATTGAGGCTACCCGTCTGGCCAAGGAGCTGGCACCTGACCTGAAGATTGACGGTGAGCTGCAGGCTGATGCCGCCCTGGTGCCCTCTGTAGGTGCCAAGAAGGCTCCCGGCAGCGACATTGCCGGCAAGGCCAACGTACTGGTATTCCCCAACCTCGAGGTGGGTAACATCGGTTATAAGATGGTGCAGCGCCTGGGCGACGCCATTGCCATCGGTCCCATCCTGCAGGGTATCGCACGCCCCGTGAACGACTTGTCGCGCGGCTGCTCTGTCGATGACATCTACTACATGATTGCCATCACGGCCTGCCAGGCCATGGATGCCAAGAAGTAATTAAGAGTTAAAAATTAAGAGTGAAGAAAGTATGAAAATCCTTGTATTAAACTGTGGCTCGTCCTCGATTAAATATGCATTGTATAACATGGACGACAAGAGTGTGATGACAAGTGGTGGTGCCGAGCGCGTAGGCTTGGACGGAGCTTTTGTCAAGGTGAAGCTGGCCAATGGCGAAAAGAAGCAGATCATGCACGACATCCCTGAGCATACTGAGGGCGTGAAGTTCATCTTCTCGCTGCTGACCGACCCTGAGATTGGTGTCATCAAGGACCTGAAGGAGATTGACGCCGTAGGTCACCGTATGGTGCACGGCGGCGAGAAGTTCAACAAGTCCGTGCTGCTGACCGACGAGGTGCTGGAGGCCTTCGAGGCCGTCAGCGACCTGGCTCCCCTGCACAACCCCGCTAACCTGAAGGGTGTCAATGCTGTCAAGGAGCTCATGCCCGGTCTGCCCCAGGTGGGCGTGTTTGATACCGCCTTCCATCAGACCATGCCCGCCAAGGCCTATATGTATGCCATCCCCTACGAGCTGTACGAGAAGTATGGTGTTCGCCGCTATGGTTTCCACGGCACCTCTCACCGTTACGTGTCGGCTCGCGCCTTGGAGTTCCTGGGCATGCAGGCCGAGGGTTCGAAGGTCATCACCTGCCACGTCGGCAATGGCGGTTCTATTGCTGCTGTCGTCGACGGCAAGTGTGTCGACACCTCGATGGGTCTGACTCCGCTGGAGGGCCTCGTCATGGGTACCCGTTCGGGCGATATTGACGGCGGTGCCGTGACGTTCATCGAGAAGAAGCTGGGTCTGGATGCCGACGGTATGTCGAATCTGCTGAACAAGAAGAGCGGTGTGGCCGGTATCACGGGTGGTTCGAGCGACATGCGCGACGTGGAGAATGCCGCCAAGGCTGGCGACAAGCGCGCCCAGCTGGCTCAGGACATGTATTTCTATCGCATCAAGAAGTATATTGGTGCCTACGCTGCCGCTATGGGCGGTGTCGACGTCATCGTCTTCACGGCTGGTGTCGGCGAGAACCAGGTTTCCATGCGTTCCGAGGTCTGCAAGGGTCTGGAGTTCCTTGGCGTAAAGTTCGACGAACAGAAGAACCAGGTGCGTGGCGAGGAAGCCATTATCTCGGCCGACGACTCGAAGGTGAAGGTGGTTGTCATTCCTACCGACGAGGAGCTGATGATTGCCACCGACACGATGAACCTGCTGTAATCGCGTTGCAGCACGCCATCAACCAAACAGAAGCGGGCGGCCTGACGGGTTGCCCGCTTTTATTTCCCCCTACTGACGTTTATCAGGGAAAAAAGCAGTTGACCATACTTAACTTTTCTCTCCTTTTTGCGTATTACAGGTAGAAGATGTCTCCAGAAGCGTTCGAAAATATGGTTCCGGCACTGAGGCCTCTGATGGTCAAGGTGGGGCGCGATTTCTTCGGCAACAAGATGGATGCCGACGATGTTGCGCAGGAGGGACTGTTACGCCTCTGGCGATATTGCGAACGGCTGAGTGCTGAGCGAAACATGGAGGCTCTGGCCATCAAAGTGGCGAAAAACGTATGCGTCGAGATTTACAGGCGAGGAAACGCCCCCACCGTTACGCTGGATGTCGAGACTGGGAGCCATGAGGCACAGGCCAGCTACGATGCCGATGCAGGCATAGCGGCAGTGGAAAGGCGACAGGAAATTGACGAGGCGATGGCAAGGTTGGGTCCTCGGGAGCGCGAACTGCTGATGAAGAAGCACATGGAAGGCTATACGGCGGATGAGATTGCGCAGACGACGGGCATATCAAAGCCCTCAGTGAAGAGCATGATCTCCATGGCACGGAAGAAACTGATGAAGGAACTACAAAACATACTGCAGACATGAACAGACAAGAACATCATGACGAGAAACTCTATCAGGAGTTCATGGCAGAACTCGAACAGGGGACTGCCGAATACGACCGCCTGATGGCCAGTGGCGATACGCCTGCCGGGAAGCGTAGGGCTATGGTACTGAAGTGGTGGGCTACGGCAGCTTCTCTGGCCGTGCTGCTCGGCATCAGCGCGACGCTGTTTGTTGCGCAACGGGATGATGCCAGCCGGCCTGCGGCCATTACCGCGTCCGTTAAAGTGGAGAAACCGCTTGTCGCAAAGTCTGCAGTAGCAGTTGTGCCGCATACGGCGAAGCGGACGGACCGCGACTTTCAGCGGCTCATGGTGCGGCGCGAAGAGATATTTACCGCCATGCTGCCAGAAGTGGTGTTCTGTCCTGACGGACACAGCGACGTCAGCCACGACGATGATGTCCGCCTGCCGCAGGTCAGCCAGGAGCGCTCGTTCGACCTGATATGCAAGGTGGTACTTCCAGAGGTGACTGCATACGCTGACTCTGCTATCGTCATGCGCAGCACCGAATTGATGTTGCTATGCGACGAACTGTGTTATCATGATTCAAATTTCTAACTCTAAATAAAGTACGCGATGAAACAGATTCTATTAACATGGGCCTTGTGCCTGACAGCAACCTTGGGCTTTGCACAGGTTGTTGACGTGCCAGAGAAAATGGCAGAATACCCTGGCGGTACCGGTGAACTGATGAATTTCCTGTCACGCTCCCTGAAGTATCCTGTCGAGTGTGAGAAAAGTGGTATTGAGGGCCGCGTGATTCTGAGTTTTGTCGTCAACGAGGACGGCACGATTAGTAATGTTGAAGGCATGAAGTCGCCCGACGAGCGGCTTACCGCCGAGGCGAAGCGCGTGGTGGGCCTGATGCCGAAGTGGTCGCCTGCCGTAAACAAGGGCAAAGCCGTGAAGATGCGCTATACACTGCCATTCACCTTCCGTCTGCCCGACAAGAAGCGGCAGGTGCTTGACAAGGGTGCCTGCGAGGAATTGTCACGCCTCATAGCCGGCAAGCGCGAGAATCCGCGCGGACTCTACAGGCTGATGGGCTTCTCCTACGAAAACGGCACCGCCGACAAGGAGGCGCACATCGAGCAGTACAAATACTGTACGGACGGCACGACCTTGCAGCTGCAGATACACAAAGACGTGGAGGGCGATAAGCCGGAATTCTGGATGACGATGCTGAATCAGGACAGGCGTGCGCTGAACTATACGGGCCGGATAGCCGACAAGGACATCAGCATCTTCGACAGCAGCAGCAAGGGCTTCAAACTGCGCTGGCACAACAATATCATGAACAACGAATACTTTCCCGGGGGGCAGTATATCACGGAACTCTATAGCGCAGACTACAAGATCAGCCCCAAGATACAGCGCGTCATAGACCTTCTGAAGATGCACACGGCACCAGCGGGCACGACGAACAAGTTCTACGGCTGCTGGTACCGCGTAGGCATACTGACCAAGGTCGACGGCATGGACATGCTGTTGCCCGGCCACCAGCCTCTCTACCAGATATTCGACCGCGACGTATATCTGCACTTCTACGAGCTGCAGGCCAGCAGGATGTTTGCCTACTGCATCATGCGCCCCATCGCGTACAAGTCCGACAGCCTGCTGATACAATACGGCAGCGAGAACAAGATAACGTGGGTTGACGACAATACCTTCCGTCTGAGTTTCGACCGCGGCGACGGCACCATCGTCACGGAACTGTGGAAGCGTTCCGGACTGCCTGAGCGCTACCAGCAGGTGTTTGGCACCGACATCCCTGTCTACAAGGGGGCCGAGAACCCGCTGCCTAACTACTTCGGTGGGACGACAGCCGTGAATCCGCTGCCTGGCAATTCTGGTGGGACAAGAGTCAGATAAGCTAAAATTAAGTAATATAAAAATAAACAAAGTAGTACCTAGGTCTGTCTGGAGGCTGCAGTGATGCAGCCTCCAGTTCTTGGTTTTTATAGGAAACTCTCGCTCAGGCCATCACTTTTTTAGTTTTTTTGCAGCCGAAATCCGCAGAAAAGTGGTAATTTTGCAGCCAAATTTGTGATATGGAACAACGAAAATGTTTTAGTGATAGTATGAGAAGGCTCTTGGCTCTCCTGGCAATGGCCTTGCTTCCAGCAGCTGTGCTGACGGCCTATGGTCAGCAGTTGCCGACCGACGGACCGCTGACCCTTCGCCCCTTGTTGCAACAGCTGGGCGAACGGCTGCTGAAGGGCAAGACGGGCGCCATTGTGGCCATCAATCCTGCCAACGGCGAGATACTCTGTCTGGCCACCAATACGCCCCAGGGGCCCGATGTCCGACAAGCCATCGGCAAGCCGCTGGCACCCGGTTCAACGTTCAAGACGGCTCAGGCGCTGACCTTGCTGTCCGAGGGCATCATTACGCCGCAGACACAGGTCAACTGTGTCAACGGCGTGACGGATGGCAACATCAAGGTGGGTTGCCACAAGCACCGCTCGCCGCTCGCGTTGAAGGACGCACTGGCGCAGTCGTGCAACACGTGGTTTCTGATGACCTTTGCCTCGATGATCAACGACGACTTCATGTACGAGAGCCGCGACGAGGCCATCACCACCTGGCGCAGCTACATGCAGTCGATGGGCTTGGGAGGCCCCATGCACATTGACATAGCTGGCGAACAGGGCGGCCTGTTGGCGGGTGCCGACTACCTGAACCGCCGCTACAAGGACGGTTGGGACGGCCGCACCATCTGGTGGGTAGGCATGGGGCAGGGCGACGTCACGTGTACGCCCTTGCAGCTCTGCAACCTGGCGGTGACCATTGCCAACCGAGGCTCCTATTTCGTGCCACATATCCATAAGAACACGCAAAACCAGCGTTACCTCACGCGCCGTCAGACCAAGGTGAAGCCTGAGGCTTACGCGCCCGTCGTTGAGGGCATGCGGCTGGCCGTCGAGAAGGGTACCGCCACCAGCATCCGCACCACCTATCCCATCTGTGGCAAGACGGGCACCATCGAGAACCCTGGTGCCGACCATTCGGCCTTCATCGGTTTTGCGCCCATGAACGACCCCAAGATTGCCGTAGCCGTCTACGTGGAGCATGGTGGCTTCGGTGCTGACCTGGCTGCGCCGATGGCGGGCCTCGTCATCGAGACCTATCTGAAGGGCAAGCTCTCGGCGGCATCGGAAGCCAGGGCCAGACGGATTGCCGCCAAAGTGATTAAGCGTTGAACGCCGGTTCCCACAGATACCGCTGCATGTCAACGTGGCCGTTGGCCTTGAACGTCACCCCTTCCGCTTCCAGCAGTTTCCGCTGTTGGCTCCATCCGGGAGCCGTACGGCCTTCCTTGTTGACGACGCGATGGCAGGGCAGCGCGACGGCTTCCGGCGAATAGCGCAACGTACGACCTACCGAGCGTGAATGACTGGGCCAGCCAGCCCAGGCGGCAATGGCGCCATAGGTTGTGACGCGTCCGCTGGGTATCTGGCTGACGATGTTCAGCACGTCGTCACGAAAGGCCCGTGCCTGCTCGGGCATCATTTTGTCAGCGTAATCCTTCATTTCTTCGATAAGTGGAAATAATAAGCTAATGCATCTGCAACTCGGAATTTCTCCCACAAGCCGCTACAAAGATAGTGATTTTTCTCGAATCCTTATGCAATATTTTATTCTGTTTAACTTTTTGTAAGACACGCTTAAGGCTTTTATCGCAGTGATGCCACTTTATCCCAAATTAGTCATTAGGATTTCTTGGCGCTGTACGGCAATGAGAAATCCTAATGACCGATTTGGGTTTATTCATGAAGGTTGTGGTATTGATCGGAATTTCCTCGGTTCCATGGCCAGGGAGTACGGCGTGCCGCTCTACCTCATCATCGACGAGTACGACAACTTTACCAACACCGTGCTCAACCAGCACGGTCAGGACATCTATACGGGCCTGACGCATGGCGAGGGCTTCTACCGCGACATCTTCAAGATCTTCAAGCCCAACTTCGAGCGCGT
>DFGF01000130.1 GCA_002371715.1 Prevotella sp. UBA3757 | reverse complement strand
CCCGCCATCATGCGGATGAAGGGGAAGGTGACATCGTAGAGCGGCATGTCGGTGGTCTTCTTGGCCCACCGGCACTCCTCCATACCGAAGACGCCCTCGTAGTTCATGATGTTGGGATAGGTGCGGCTCATGCCCGTGGGGGCAAAGTAGCCATGATAGTCAAGCATCAGCCGATGCTGGGCACAGGTCTTGGCAATACGCTCGGCCATGTCGACAGCCGTCTGGTCGTTGCGGTCCAGGAAGTCGACCTTGAAACCCTTGACGCCCATCGCGCCATACTTCTGGCACGCCTCGACGAGGTGCTCGTCGAGCACGTTAAACACCGTCCACAGCACGATGCCGACACCCTTTTCGCGCCCGTATGCTATCAGCGCGGGCAGGTCAACGTCGGCTATCGGGTTCATCAGGTCAGCACGGTTGGAGTCGTACCACCCCTCGTCCAGCACGACGTAGGCCAGGTGGTGCTTGGCTGCGAAGTCAATATAATATTGGTACGTGCGCGTATTGATGCCTGCCACGAAGTCGACACCCTTCAGGTTCCAGTCGTTCCACCAGTCCCACGCCACTTTGCCAGCCTTCAGCCACGACGTGTCGCCTATCTGGTTGGGCGTTGCCAGGGTGTAGACCAGGTTGTTGACAGGCATGTCGGCATCGCGCTCGGTGACGGCCAGGACGCGCCATGGGTAGGTGCGCTGGCCTGTCGACTTGGCGATATAGTCCTCTGTCTGGCTGACGTACGACATGCCGCGCCACTTGTAGTAGTCCATCTGCTTAGGATAAGGCGCAAAGACAGCTTTCAGACAGGCAGAGCCTTCTTTCTCACTCTTCACTTTTACCTCTTCCCTTAAAAGGAACATGCCGGGATAGCTGCGGAGGTCGCTCTCGAGGATGGTGACTTTCGCGCCGCCACAGTCCACCGTGACAGGCAGGAAGGCAGGCTGCTGTCGGGCCTCGCCGAGCCGAGTCTCGTGATAGGTATTCTGAAAGGCCATGGCGTAGGGCTTCTCCTGATTGGTGGAATAGGCCAGCCAGGCCTTGTTGCCTGCATCGAAGCGGAAGGCCGCCGTCTCATTCTGAATGATGGTTTCGCCCTTGCGGGTGGTATAGTAGCGGTAGGCAACGCCCTCGTCATAGGCCCGCACGTGCAGGCCGAAACCCTGTCCGAGTTTGATGTCCAACTGGTTGGCAACGGTCTTGATGTGGCGCTGCCGGTAGAACGGGGCATCGGTATCGTCGGTGATGGTAGTGGCGCGCACGGAACCCATCTTGCCGCTGCGCCCTACCGTGGCACCGTCGGCCAATGTCAGTCCGATGGCAGAGGGCTGCAGCAGTACTTTCCCGTCAAGGCTGACAGCCAGCATCAGACCGCCGTCGTCGCTGATGGTGGCCACGAGCCGCCCGTTGGGCGATGTCACCACCTGATTTCTGGCCACCGTCGTGCCGCAGCATGTCAGTGCGGCGAATAGCGTGAATAGTTGTAATATCTTCATAATTAAAACAATAAGTCTTTTAGTGCTTGATGTGGAAGCGGTAAGGGTAAGTGGCCGATGACTGCATGGCATAGGTCTTCGGGGTTCCCATGACCACCAGATAGAGATGCCTAAGTGCCTGGCCTTTCGGGGCGTTGAACACGGGGTCGTTGGGCTTGCCATAGACCGACTGGCCGTCGACCGTCACTCCGACGAAGGCGAAGCTGACGTCGCGGCCCTGCACCTCGACACGCACACGTTTCTGGTTGACAGGCAGACGGATGGCATTAAAACCATAAGCCTCAGGGGCATTTTTGGGCTGCAGCCAATGGCCCTTCAGCGTGTCCAGTTCGGTGGAGAATGTACAGGCGTATGGGCGCGTCTCTTTCCTGGCGTGCTTAAAATCGAAGTTCATCAGGTGCTGATAGCCCCGCAGCATCTCATCGTTAAACTGCGGTTGCGTGAGATTGTACATGCGGCGGTAGGTCATGACGGGGTCCTCCCCGACCCTGCCCTGCCGGAACAGTTCTGCAATGGACTTCGGTCCGTGCAGGTCGCTCCACCACTGGATGACAAACGGCGAGTGGTAGATATTCTCCATGTCCAGGAAAGCCTTGTGAGTCAGCTGCTTGAAAGCCTCGAAATGGTAGTTCTCGTCGCGCAGCCAATGGGGGTTGACCTGCCAGAGCATCCACTGCGAGGTCATCTCGAAGAAGCCCGAACCGCCCCAGCAGTCGCCAATGCTGTCGGCCATGATCTGCGTCTGGAACGAGTGTCCCAGCTCGTGGGCCATGCAGTTCATGGTCTTGTCCTGTATGCGGTTCGGACTCACCCAGAGGCCGCCGATGTAGTTGTCGTAAGTGCCGCCGTAGGCCGTACCGTCGAGCGAATACATCACCATGACCATCATCTTGTAGGTGTCGGCCTTCGACGGCTGCCCGGCCCGGACCCACCCCAGCGAGTCACGGAAGAAGGTGTAGAACGACTGGACGCGGTCCATGAGCACGCTCAGGTTGAAGGCCATGGGCTGACCCTCCAGCTGTGGCGGCTGCTGTAGGTCGTGGCCAAAGCCGCGTTCCCACATAAAGATGAGGTCGCGGGTCTCGGCAGACCGCCGCCAGCACCACTTCGAGGTGTCACTCTCCAGATTCATATCCCTGAGGTCTTCGGGGATGTAGATTCGCTTCTGTGCCATGGCCACGACGGCCAGCGGACACAACAGTATGGTCAATAGTATTCGTCGCATGGCTATTATTCTGTATTTACTCATAGATGACAAAATCGCTCAGTTCCACCCACGACCGGTCGGCAGAATACGTGGTCTGGTAGGCGCCGACGGACAGTGCACCTGTGCCGACATCTATCGGTGAACCGGGCATGTTGGTCCACGTCTGGCCGTCGCGACTGGTACGGGCAAAGAGCTGACTGCCACGGCGTTCGAACTGCATGACAGGGTCGAAGTCGTAGCCCTTGTAGTTGGGGAACTGCGGACGGCCACGACTGCTGAGGACGGTCAGCATATTGCCACAGTTGTAGAGCGGGAAGGCACCGAGCTGGTAGTAGGTGCCAGCGCCGTCGGCAATGACGATGCCGCCCTCGTTGAAGCCCTTGACCTTGCGCGTGGCCAGGCCTTCCATGTCGGCCACGCGGGCCATGACCACGAAGTCGCCCTTTACCTCTTTATATATAGTAGCTCCGTTTTGCAGCGGGTCGTCGTTGAAGGCTGCCGACGTGGCCGAGAGCCTGAAGGCTTCCTGCTGCTCGTAGACGGGCTTCATCTGGGGCGACAGCGTGAACTTGCTGTCGGGGTCGGCCTCATCGAAGTCGTCGTCGCCGAGTGTGGGGACGGCGGGCTGCTGGCTGTAGACGGCATAGCACTGCCTGACATCGTCAGCCGACAAGGCCCGTGGCGCAACCATCAGCTGACTGACGTATCCCATAAAGTTGTTGGTGCCGGTGCCGTCGGCGCCGATGGTGACGTGGCCTTCCGGACGGACCATGAGGAAATTGTTCTGCTCGCGCAGGAGCTGGCCGTCAACGTAGACGCGCTCCATCCATCCGTCGTAGGTCACGACCCACTGCTGCCACTTGCCCTCGCCGGCTTTCACTGCGTCGGGTGCGCCACAGCTCTCGAAGGAGCCGTTATGGTTCAGCAGGCCTGCCGCCGGGTCGCTGCCCAGGCGGAACTCGGTGGTGGCCAGGTCGGCACGCGACGTGGAGAGCGACGTGACCGTCGACAGGGGCCCCGTCTTCGTGTTCAGCACCGAGGCCACGATGCTGTAGGGTGCATTATAGCCGTACTCCCTGGGGAGGACGGCCTCGCTCCTGAGGTATTGCGTGCCATTGAGGAACATGGCCCAGCGGCCGTCCTTCACACGCATGCGGATGGGCTTGTTGGCACGGAAGGTCATCGTCGGCTGGCTGGTGTCCTCGCCCGTGGCCACTATCTCGGTGATGTCAAACGGCTGGGTACGCCCTGCGGCCATGTCGGCTGCCGAGAAGCGCATGGCCGACTGCCCGAGTTGGCGCTCGCCGGCCTCCACGTCCTTCTTGTGCATGCCGCGATAGCCGTCGTTGCCCTCCACATTGGTATCAGGCAGTTCGGGCGCCTTCTGCCATACCTTCACGTTCCAGATGGCAGGCATGTGGCCGTTCTTCTGCGTGTCGGTGATGGTGATGCGCACGTAGCGCGCCCTGACCTTGCCACGGTCTATCATCGGCGAACCCTGCATGGTATTGCTGGTGCGGTCGGCATAGAGCTGCCACTGGCGGCCGTCGGCAGAGGTCTCGATGCGATACTGATAGAAGAAGGTGGCATACTCGAACTGTGTCCACACCTCACTGAACTTCACGACGCGGCCCAGGTCTATCTGGAGCCATTCGCCACGCGGCTGGCCGGCGTCGGTCCTGACCGTGTCCCAGTTGCAGTGGCGCGCCTTCCAGAGTGTGGCATTGTTGTCGTCGACGGCATACTCGGGGCGGAACCACTCGTCGTAATAGGACGATGCCGTCACCTTGGCACCGTAGGCCAGGTTGCGGGCTTTCTGACGGCCGAGAAGACTGACGTTGCGGGCATCGTGGGTGGGCACGACGGGCAGGATGTTGCCCTGGCTGTCGAACCGCACCTCGTCGATGCACACCTGACGGTTGAAGCCATGGACGCTACGCGGCAGGTTGTGGCGGTGATAGACGATGTAGTAGCGGCCGTCCTGCTCGATGATGGAGTGGTGGCCCGGGCCGTGTACCGTCTGGTCGGCATTGGTTTCCAGGATGCAGCCCTTGTATTCGAAGGGTCCCATGGGTCCCACGGTCGACGTGGCATACTGTACGCGGTAGGTGTGGTCGTGGCAGGAGCCTGACGAATAGGTGAAATAATAGATGCCGCCGCGCTTGAAGACAAACGGTGCCTCGAAGATGTCCTTCAGCTCAGTATTGGGTATGAGCCGCTTGTCACCCAATTGAGTTCCGTTGACCTTCGTGACACCACAGCCAAAGTCCTTGTAGATGCCCCAGGTGCAGAAATAGAGATACTCCGAGCCGTCGTCGTCGCGAAACAGTTGGGGGTCGAGTGTGATGGCGTTGTGGACATAGCGGTCGGGCACCAGCACGGCATCCTCCCGGCCCAAGATGTTGTGCCACGGTCCTAAGGGTGTCTTACTCTCGCCCGCCAAGACCTCGCAGGGACGACAGTAATAGTAGCGGTAGGTGCCGTCGGGCTGCTGCACCACGTCGGGTGCCCATACCACCTCGGTCGTGGGCCAGTTCATGACGATGTTCTTCCAGTTGACGAAGTCCTTGCTCACCCAGACCTGTGCCGGTCCGTAGCCATTGCCCGTACCGTCGGTGGTGGCATAGAGATAATAGGTGTCGCCAAACTTGCGGATGGTGGGGTCGGCAAAGTAGCCCGGAATAAACGGGTTGGCCGCCCCCGGGGCATTCCATTGTGCGCCGTCGGCTGCCGAGGCCTGACAGCATGCCGCCAAAGCGGCAACGATTGATATGACTTTTTTCTTCATATAACAGCGTTAGTTACCACAGCCGTAATATACAGCGGTTATTTACAGCAGTAATTTACAGCGGTACTTTACAGCGGTAGCAAATTCTTCATTCTTCATTCTTCATTCTTCATTTTTCAGCTGTCGGACGGCCCGCTCTATCATGTCGCTGGTACCACTGCCGTCGTTGACGTAGCGGATGACCATGCCGGCATAGTCGAGGGCACGTGTCAAGACCTCGCTGGCGGGCTGTTGCCTGGCCTTTACGACGAGCTGCTGTAGCTCGTCCAGGTCCTCCGGCTCTGCCAGGTTGCCGGGACGCATGCCGTTGATGACGGCATTCAGGGCTGAGGCCGCCTTGTCTATGTCGTCCTGCGTATAGCGGCCTGCCGGGGCATCCATATACGGCTGGGCCTGCGCCTGCTGCTGCAGCATACGGGCGAAGCCGTGGGCGGCCCACGGTGCATACTCCGGCACCTTCACCGTCAGGGCCTGCCAGGCCTGCTGCTGGTCGTTGCGGCTTTGGGCTATCTTCAGCAGTTCGCGCAGCTGAGAGGTGTCGACGGCTGAACCGCCGGCCACAGCAGGCGACGATGGGGCGGCGGGCAGCTGGATGCGGAAGTAGTGGGTCAGGTGTTGGTCGCCGTCGTAGTCGGGAATCATGCCGCTCAGGTCACGGTCGGGCGTGGCGGTTGCCTCTGCCCACGTCTTGATGCCGGTGGCAGCCATGACGATGGGGCCCTGCATGAAGGCGCCTATCCACTGGCCGTCCTGCTTGTCGGGGCCATAGTCGATGTGGCGGGTGAAGGGCATCACGACCTCTACCCTATCCGTTGTCTTCCACTGGTGTGCAGGAATCTCTACGTAGGTCGACGGCTGATAGTGACGGGCAATACTCTTGCCGTTCAGCCGGATGTCGAAGCCCTCGGTGGCCCAATACGGCACGCGCAGCTTCATGGCGAAGCGAGCGGTGGACGATTGGTCGATACGGATAACAGAGCGCTCGGCGGGCCACTGACACTCCTGACGGATGGTGACGCCCTGCTGTTGCCAGTGGGCCGTCGTGGGCATATAGAGCGCCACCCACAGCGTGGGGGCACCCTGCACCGACACGAAATAGGCGGCCTCCTGGTATTTGACGTGGTTCTCGGCACCGGTACCGCCACAGCAGGTGGACTGCGGGGTCTCGTTGCCCCAGGGCTTGGAGGCATCGAGGCCTACGGCATACTGGTAGACGGTCTGATACTGGCGCGGATTGACCGAACCGACTATCTGGTTGCAGAGCACGCGCTCGTAGTAGTCCATGTAGCGGGCATCGTCGGGGTTGAAGCAGTTCAGGTCCTTGGTCAGCTTGGCCAGGTTGTAGGCACAGCAGGTCTCGTTCATCGTGGGTTCATGCTGCTCGTGACCGCCCCAGTGGGTCACATTGTTGCACATCGAGGTCATCTGCGAATAGGGCTGACGGAACATCTCGCCATTGCCCACGCCGCCCATGGCGTAGCGGTAGCGGCCCTGCACCATGGTCCAGAAGTTCTGAGCCAGATGGTAGTAGTAGGGGTTGTGATTGCCACGGAAGGCACGCAGCGCACCCGTCACCATCGGTATGTGCTGGTTGGCGTGGCGCGTGCGGATGGCATCGACGTTGCGCGCCAGGGGGTCGAAGAAGGCCGGACTGTCGAAATAGGTCGAGGCCTCCAGCAGGTGGGCGCGCTCCTCGGCGGTGCCCGTCATCTCGGACAGGCGGGCCAGCGATTCGGCCATGCCGCCCACCTCGCCGGCTATATACATGTTCCACATCTCGTAGCGGTTGCCGGGACGGGCACGGCGCTCGTCCTGACGGCCGTCGCTCTTGACGTAGGTACGGTAGTGCAGCCGGTTCCACACCCACAGGCCCATGTCCTTGGCCGTGAGCAGGGCCTTCGCGGCTGTCGCCTTGTCGTCGATATAGGTGGCAATGTCTATCAGTCCGGCCAACTGCTTGTGGACGGAGTAGTAAGGTGCCCACACCCACTGCTCGTTGTTGTAGGCGCGATACATCTCGATGAGCACGCAGTGCTGGGCGGGAATGGCGTTCAGGTAGCCGTAGCCATACTGTCGGCAGTCCTGCTTATAGCGGTCGAAGTCGGCCCAGGTACCCTGCATCTGGCGCAGCTCGTCCTCGGGTGCAAAGTCGCGGGCCTCCCAGTAGCGTCCTAATTGGGCATTCCAGACGAAGGTGCGCTCCTGGCACTCGCGCAGGGTGTTGACCATCTCAATGATGTTGCTCCTGAGAATGGCTTTCTTCCGGGCGTCCTGACAACAGGCAAAGGCAAAGGCCATGGCCGACATGTAGTGGCCGGAGCCGTGGCCCTTGAGCTTGGTGGTCGGCGAGTCCCAGCCGTCAGCCTCAGGATAGCCGTCGGTCGACAGGCCGTAGGTGTCGCGGTAGTTATACAGCTGCTGCTTGACGGGCAGACTGATGAGCTGGTCAATGTCGAGGTCACGGTTGTGGGTCAGGCGGTTGTCGCCGTCGATGCTGACCTGGTCGAGGGGCAGCGGCTCGGCCACGGGCACCATGGCGGGCACTTGCCATGCGGCGGGCGTACCGCCGACCACCCTCACCTGGGCGGTCACGGGATAACCGTTCGACGTGGTGTTGTCGCCAAGGATGGCACCGCGCACCGTGTACGTCGTCCCCACGGGATTGATGGCGGCATCGGCCTCGGCCTGCTCGATGGACTCCCAGGCGTTGAGCCACCGCACCTGGCGGTATTCACCGCTGCCGTCACTATATTTCACCCACAACTGGTAGGGCAGCCGGGGCGCATGACCCACGGGCGTCTCTGCCACGACCTGCTCAACGCTGGCTATCGTGCGGTCGGCAGCAGCCCAACCGCTCACGCATAGCGCAGACAAACAGACAAACGTCAATATTCGCTTTCTCATGACCTTAAATTAATTTATATATTAAGACGAACCAGTGGCAGGAAATGCCTCACGGGAATGTTTAAAAATTGTATAAATAAGATAACAGAGTATAATCTGGCACGCCGATGCACCGATTACGCACAAAAATGTATACCTTTGCACGACAAAACAAACAAGATTATGAAGAAACTACTAAACATCACGCTCTTCTTAACGGCCTTTGCCTGCGTGGCATGGGCTCAGAAAAAAGTCTACATTCCAACATCCTGGTCGTACAATGCCACGACACAGGAGTACACCGAGGGCGGCAACGCCGACCTGCAGTGGTCGTACAACCGCAGCAAGCAGTCGGACAACTGCATCCTCTTCTGGCAGAAAGGCTTCGGCAGTGACCCGTCCAAGGCACCACGGCTGAACGGCACAGACATGACGTTCAACGTCGATGCCGTGCTCGAGGTGGCCGAGCGGTGCTACGCGCTGAACGTGGACCGGCTGGGCTTCTCGTGCAGCAACATGCGCGACCGCTACAAGATTATCATCCTCATGAATTATACTGACACATGGACGTGCTACGGCGGCGGCTACGACTTTGCCTGCAGTGCCCTCTGGCTGAACCCTGCCACGGTGAAGCCGGCCGGCCATTCGCTGGCTCACGAGGTGGGCCACTCGTTCCACTATATGTGCTACGCCGAGTCGTCGGGCTACAGCCCCGTATCGTCGGCCACGGACAATACCGGTTTCCACCTGTCCTGCGGCAACGGACAGGCCATCTGGGAGCAGACGGCCCAGTGGCAGGCCAACCAGGCCTACCCGGAACTGATGTTCTCGCAGAGCTACCCTATTTTCCGTCATTCGCACCAGTACGCTTTCTCGCACGAGTGGCACCGCTACCAGTCCTACTGGTTCCACTACTACCTCTGCCAGCACTACAATGACATCACCACCGTGGCACAGGTGTGGCGACAGCCCATGAAGGGCCAGAAAGACCATGAGGCCTCCGACTTCAACATGGCACTCATGGCACTGAAAAAGTTGTCGGTGCGCGAACTGTATGCCCTCTACTTCGACTATGCCTGCCGATGCGTGACGTGGGACTATGAGGCCTGCCGCCCCTACCGCGACGCCTATATCGGTCAGTTCGAATACCGCTGCGTGCCCACCGCCGACCATGAATACCAGGTGGCACTGGCCAGCTGTCCGCAGGCATCGGGCTTCAACGTCATCCCCCTCGAGGTGCCCGCAGCAGGCACCACGGTCACCACGCATCTCACCGCCCTGCCCATCGGTGCACCGCTGGCCGATGCCGACCCAGGCGAATACTACGACGGCAACAGCGTCTACACCAAGCATACGCGCCGCAACTACATAGCCGCCGCCATGCGTGCCGACCGTGGTTTCCGCATGGGCTATGTGGCCCTGATGGCCAATGGCGAGCGCCAGTACTTCGCTGCCGACAGCGTCTACTGTCAGGGCGATGATGCCGAATCGTTCGGCTTCAGCGTGCCCGAAGGTGTCAGCCGCCTGTGGCTCGTCGTCGCGCCCGCCCCGAAGCGCTACCAGAAGCACAAGTGGGACGAGAGCATCCTGAACGACGACATGTGGCCCTACGCGTTCCGACTGGAAGGCACCGACATCGGCCCCAGTGCCGTGACCTACTACAGTCCGACGCTCGACGGCCGCGCCATAGCCAATGCCACGTTTACCTACGACGTCACCTTCCCGCGCGACGCCTCTGGCTATTCCGGCACCAGCGTCACCGTGGCCAGCCGTGCCGCCGCCACGCTGGGCACAGCCTTCCAGATGCAGCCCTCGGCCGTCGCCTCCAAGATGTCGGCATGGACCAGCCAGGGCCCCGCCGACGGTCACATCATGTTCTACGCCGCCAATGCCAACGGCACACTGGCCTTCAGCGGGTCTACGGCCAACGGCTACGGCCACTGGTTCGGAGCCACCGGCACGGTGTGTGCCTACGCTTCGGGCTACGTCTTCTCGGAGTTCGACCCCGCGTCGCTGACGTTCACCATCGGCCAGTTCCCGGGCAAGAGTGTCGCAGGCTCGAAGTACACCATCCGTCAGGCCCTGCGCTACCGCAAGTCATCGACGGAGTACGCTACGGCCCTGTTCGTATTCAATATCACCGTGGGACCTGCAGCCTCGGCCACGCTGACAGCCGTCGACTACGCCGACCCCACGACAGCCGTCAGCCCCATCAGCGCAACGGGCAACGGCGACGACAGCCAGTCTCATATATATAATGTATTAGGACAGCCGCTGCCCACCGTGCAGCCGGGACTCAACATTGTCAACGGCAAGAAAGTAATGATTAAATAATGTACGTATGATAAGAATCCGACTGGCGGGCCTCGCCCTACTTGCCTTTCCGTCACTGCTGACAACCACCGGGATGCGGGCCCAGGGCACCGATGCCGACTATCAGCGGGCCTTCGGTGTCAGAAGCCTCTATTCGGGCAAGACCAGGAACACCAACGTGCGCCCCCACGCCATCCGGGGCACCCACCGCTTCTGGTATTCGGTATGGGATGGTGAGCGCGAGGTGTTCAAGGAGGTCGATGCCGACAAGCGCACCGTCACCCTGCTCGACGCGAACCCCGAACCGCCCAAGCCCCGCCAGCACGGCGGCCAGCCGGAGCGCCACTGGATGGAGGTGCCCGACGAGAAGGACGGCACAAGCTACTCGCCCGACCGCCGCGACAGCATCTGCCACCGCGACAACAACCTGTGGCTGAACGGCCGACAGCTGACCACCGACGGCACGCCCGACGACTACTATTCCGCGTGGGGTTCGTTCTCGCCCGACGGCCACTACTATGCCACGGTGCGCATCCAGCCCGCCCCGAAGCACTACGTCTACTATGTCGAGTCGTCGCCCAAGGGCCGCGTGGAACCCGTGCTCCACAAGCAGGAGTATGCCAAGCCCGGCGACTCGCTCAACTATCGCGTGCCGGTCATCGTCGATGTCCGTACGGGGCGCGTGGCCCAGCCCGCCACGACGCTCTTTGCCCACCAGTATGAGGTCACCATGCCCCAGTGGGACCAGAACAGCCGCACCGTCACCTTCCACTTCAACGAGCGCGGCCACAAGACCTACCGCGTGCTGGAAATGGACCTCGAAGCCAACGTGCGAACCCTCATCGAGGAGAAGGAGGAGAAGTACGTCAACTACACGCGCCTGCAGCGCCGCGACCTGAGCGACGGCCGCCGCATCCTGTGGACCAGCGAGCGCGACGGCTACAACCACCTCTATCTCTACGACCGCTCTACCGGCCGCCTGTCGCAGCTGACGCGCGGCCAGTGGAACGTGCGCGAGATTCAGCACATCGACGAGCGACGGGGCATCGTCTACTTCTCGGCCAACGGCATGAACACCCGCGAAGACCCCTACCTCATACATTATTATAAGGTACGACTGGACGGCCGGCACCTCACCGCCCTCACACCTGAGGAGGGCCACCACCAGGCCGTCTACACGGACGACATGGCCTACCTCATCGACACCTACTCGACGGTCACCCAGCCACCCGTCAGCGTGCTGCGCTCGGCCAAGGACGGCCGCATCCTGACGACGCTCGAGACGGCGGACATCACCGCCCTGCAGGCCACGGGCTGGCGCATGCCCGAAGTGTTCTGCGCACCGGGACGCGACGGTGTGACCCCCATGTGGGGCATCATCCTGCGACCCTCCAATTTCGACCCGTCCAGGCGCTATCCCGTCATCGAGTACATCTACTCCGGACCCGGCGACCAGTACGTGCCCAAGTCGTGGCGCGAGTGGTACTGGGGCATGGCCGAACTGGCCGAACTGGGATTCATCGTCGTCCAGGTGGACGGCATGACGACCTCATGGCGCTCGAAAGCCTTCGAGGAGGTGTGCTACAAGAACCTGAAGGATGCCGGACTGCCCGACCGCATCGCCTGGATCAAGGCTGCCGCACGGAAATATCCCTATATCGACGCCGACCGTGTGGGCATCTACGGCTGTTCGGCCGGCGGACAGAACGCACTGTCGGCCGTGCTCTTCCACGGCGACTTCTACAAGGCCGCCTACGCCGCCTGTGGCTGTCACGACAACCGCATGGACAAAATCTGGTGGAACGAGCAGTGGATGTCCTACCCCGTCGACTCCAGCTATGCAGCCTGCTCGAATGTCGAGAACGCCTGGCGACTGGAGCGCCCGTTGATGCTCGTCGTGGGCGAACTGGACGACAACGTCGACCCGGCATCCACCATGCAGGTGGCTGCCGCCCTACAGCGTGCCGGCAAGGACTTCGAGCTGGTCGTCATCCCCGGTGCCCACCACACCATGGGCGAGGCCTTCGGCGACCATAAGCGCATGGACTTCTTCGTGCGCCACCTGCTGGGCGTCACCCCGCCCAAGTGGCGGCGATATTAAAAGAATTATTCCCAGTAAGGGAATGCTTTGTTCCCAGTAAGGGAATGCTTTGTTCCCAGTAAGGGAATGCTGCATTCCCAGTATGGGAATCCAAAGCGCGCTGCCGTATCGTACGGCATGCTACCGTTAATGTCACAATGCCACACGATAACTGTCTGATTATCAAGCCGTGTGACATTGTGACATTAAAATGCGGGAAAAAATACTGGAGGGAGTGGGCTTTTCAAGCGGGAGCATTGCTGAACTGAAAGGAGGCTACCACACACGGCTTGAAATGTTAAATTTACACTTTATTAAAAAATATTTGGGAAAATATGCACGCAGTTTGAAATTAATTCGTATCTTTGCATCGCGTTTACAAAGTTATAACTACTATCTTATTTTATATTACTTATTTTATTAATTAAAAATTTAGCTTATGAAGTTTACAAAACTACTTGTTTTGGGCGCATTGCTGCTGACAGGCAGTGGTGCTGCTAAGGCTGTCGATGCTAACGTCTGGCAGAAGCCGACGATAGCAGCCCCCGAGGTCACGACCTTCACGACCTACGAGGTGGGCAAGACAATCTATCTCTACAACGTGGCCAGCCACCTGTTCTACGTATCGGGTAACGACTGGGGAACACGCGCTAGTCTGATAGCTCATCTGAACGAAAAAGCCACGGAATATACCCTTGAGGGTACTCCCGTGACCTTCACACGCACTGACGAGGCTGTTGCTAAGGGCGATGATGTTGTCGAGTTGAAGAGCCTTGTTGCAAAATTCAACGATGTGCGTAGTTCCTTTGCTGACGCCTGGGACGGCATCTGGACCGACAACAACGCCAACAACAACCGCTTCTGGAAGGTTATAGGTGCTGGCGACTTTTACCAGATTTCAAACCTGACCACCGAGCCCGACAAGTTCCTGGGCTGGCAGGGTGAGTTCACCGACAGCCGCCTGTACCTGATTGGTGCCGAGCAGCCTGGTACGCAGTGGAAGATGGTCGAGGAGGCCGTTTACCAGGAGTGGCTCGCTGCAGTAAGCACTATCAACATTGCCGACTTCAACAGCGCCGTAGCCATCTACGATGCTGCCATGAAGCTGAAGGAAGTGCTGGACGAGGCTGAGGAAATCGGTGCCGACGTGACCGCCGAGACTGCCGTCTACAACAACACTGCCAGCACGCTCGAAGAGCTGAACGCTGCCATCACCAGCGCTCAGGAAGCCATCGAGAAGCGCAAGCAGGAGCAGGCTCAGGGCGACTATGCTAACGCTACTGCTGAGAACCCCGTCGATGTCACCACGCTGTTCATCAAGAACGCCAGCTACGACAACAACAAGAACGACAACTGGGAGGGTTCGGCACCTGGTTTCCAGAGCTTCACCAACGCTGAGTTCTACCAGGCCGTATTCGATACACACCAGAGCATGACCGGCCTGCTGGAGGGTGTCTACATGCTGGGCCTGCAGGCATTCTATCGTCCGGGTTGGGGCAACGGCACGGCTTACACCGCCTACACCAACAAGGACGCTCAGATCTACGATGTCAAGATGTATGCCAACTCTGGCGCCAACAGCACCAGCCAGCCCATCGTGACCGCTTACGAGGGTGCCGGCGAGAAGGTTGGCCAGGGTGGCGAGATGGAAGTGAAGACCGCTGAGGGCACTTCTATCTGGATTCCCAACGACATGAACTCGGCTGCAGGCTACTTTGCCGCAGGCCGCTACCACAACATGATGCTCTTCGAGGCTGATGCCGACAGCACCATCACCATCGGTCTGAAGAACACGAAGAGCGTGGATGGCAACTGGGTCATCTACGACAACTGGAGACTGGTCTACATGGGTGCAGGCGACGATGCCTACAAGGCCCTGGCTACCAGCTTCGCCTCTACCCTGCCCGACTACAGCAACCTGGGCGAGGATGTTATCTACACGCAAAGCTACTTCGATACTTTCACCGCTGCCAAGGCTGCCCTGGCTGAAGCTACCGGCAAGGATGCCATTAAGGCTGCCATTGCTACCGCAAAGGCTGCTGCTGCTGACATCAAGCTGAACATCTCGCTCTGGCAGAAGTATCAGAATCTGTGTAAGGAGGCCAACGACGTGGCTGCCAACGAGGACTTCAACGAGTCTGCACGTGAGCCACTGGGTGACTACATGATGGATATGACCGACAACATCAACGCCCGCACGATGACCAACGAGGAGCTGCAGGCTCTCTGCGACGAGATTGAGTTTGCCATCGACAACGCCAAGCGCACACCGAAGGACGGTGCCGACGTGACCAGCTATCTGGTGAACCCCGACTTCTCGACCAACGACGATACGGGTTGGACGGGCCGCAGCTCTATCACTAACATTATTCACAGCTGTGCAGAGGCTTACGAGAAGGGTGACTTCGACTTCTATCAGGTGGTGAAGAACGCTCCGCTCGGTGTCTACGAAATCTCACTGAAGGGCTTCTTCCGCAACGGCGAGAACCCTGTTGCATGGCCTGACTACCGAGACAACGGTGCTCCCGCAGCCAAGGCATTCGTCTACATGAACCAGAAGCAAACCCCGCTGAAGAACTGCTACGACGAAAAGTTCCCCAAAAATGCGTTCAACTGGAACGACCTCTATGGTCCTGCACCTTACCCACTGTTTGACGCTGCCGGCGATTCGCTGCGCAATGAGGCTGGCGAAAGCCTGTGGGTGCCCAACGGCATGTCAACATCGCAGGATGTATTTGACACTGGTGCATACATGAGTTCTGCCTTCGGTCTCGTAGCCAAGGAAGGCGACGAGATGCGTGTAGGTATCAGGGGTAACCTGGGCGGTGCCGGCTCATGGTGCTGGGCTATCTGGGACGACTTCCGTCTGACCTATCGTGGATTCCAGCGCGACGTCGTGCTCGAAGTGCTCACCGAGGAGATTGCCAACGTCGAGGCTTACAAGAGCCTGCTCATCGGTAAGAACGTCCGCGACATCATCACCGCCAAGCTCGCTGCCGCCGAGGAGGCCAAGGGCTTCGAGAAGGGACAGGATATGTTCGAGGCTCTGACCGAGCTGTTCACCGTCGGTGACACCGTACGCTCGTCACAGGCCATCTTCGCCGAACTGGAGAAGGCCTACGAGAAGCTGCCTACAGCCATCAACACCTCTGAGGCCAGCAACGAACTCATCCAGCAGGCTACCAACCTGATGAACGACGTCTATGCCAACGTGCTGGCCATCGAGCCTATTGAGGTGACATGGACTGACGACCAGGCCAAGGCCGCCATTGCCGAGATTGAGCAGATGATCAAGGATCTGGCTAAGCCCGCAGGCTTCGCCGACGCTACCGACGCTGACCCGAAGGATGCCAACTGGTGCATCGTCAACCCGAAGTATGCTGACAACAACAACGAGGGCTGGACATCGACCAACAATCCTGGCATCAGCTACAACCTCTGCGAGGTCTACAACTCGAACTTCAACTACTATCAGGACATCGAGCTCACCGCCGGTACCTATAGTCTGACCGTACCCGGCTTCTACCGCTTTGGAAGCACAGCCAACGACTATACCACATTCACTGCCGACGCTACGCAGAACAACAACCTCATGATGTACGTCAAAGTGGGTGAGGACAGCATCGCAGTGGCTATGCCGCGTCTGGCTTCTGCCGCTCAGGAGTACACCGTCGATGTCACCGTTGCTGCCGACGGCACCAAGTCGTTCAACGCCAAGGGCGGCTACGCATGGGTGGCTGCCCCCGTGGCTAACGCCGACTCTACACAGGCTACCGGCTTCATCGTTGCCAACAACATGCAGGTGGCTGCCGATGAGTTTGCAGCAGGCAACTACGCCGGCACAACCATTACCTTCAAGGTTCCTGAGGACATGAAGGTACGCATCGGTATGACCAAGGCCGTACAGCAGGATCAGAACTGGTGTATCTGGGGTGCCTGGAAGCTGACCTACTACGGCAAGAACAGCTCTAAGGAGGTGACTCCTACCGGCATCAGCGCCGCTCAGAGCAACGGTCAGGTGGCTCGCTACGAGTACTTCAACCTGAATGGTACACGCATCAATGGCCCGCAGCGCGGCGTCGTCATCATCAAGCAGACGATGGCTGACGGCAGCGTCAAGATTCGCAAGGCCGTGATGAAGTAACATCATCCTATCAAGGATCTGGAGACGGGACAGGAAAGGAAACCCGCTCTCCAGATCCTTTCCTCCTAAAAACAGAACCCAGGATTACTGGCTAACCCAAACTACTGATATGACAACAAAACACCTGAGAGGTTTTCTCGCCACCTTATTATTATATACGTGCGCATGCGCGCAAGGACAAGTCGTCATGAACATCAACTCCGCTGAGCGCGGACCGCTGACCAGTCCCTACCAGTGGGGACTCTTCTTTGAGGAAATCAACCATGCCGGCGACGGCGGACTCTATGCCGAACTGGTGAGAAACCGCTCGTTCGAAGAGTCACAATACGACAACGGCTGGCATACCGTCAGCTCGGCTATCAGCCGCTGTACCAATGAAAAGACACCACTGCTCAACGATGCCCAGAGCGTTTGCCTCGACGTCAATACCGGCTCTGCCGCTTCAGGAAAGATGCGCGGCATCCGCAACGAAGGCTTCTGGGGCATGAAATTCGAAAAAGGAAAAACCTACCGCCTCTCGCTCTTTGCGAAGGGCAGCAACGACAAATATACCGGCAGCATCTATGCCGTGCTGCTGAAGAACGACGGCAAGACTGCCGTCAGCGACACCATCACCCTGAGCGGCGAGGTGTTCACCACGAAATGGAATAAACTGACCGCCGAACTGACGGCAAAAGATACAGACCTCAGCGGACAACTGCTGCTGCTGACCAACAACCCCGGACACCTCTACCTCGACGTGGTGTCACTATTCCCCGAAACCTGGAACAACCGCCCCAACGGACTGCGCCCCGACCTGGCTCAGCTGCTGGCCGACACCAAGCCCACCTTCCTCCGCTTCCCCGGCGGATGCTTCGTGGAGGGTCAGGAGAGCTTCGACGACACCTGGCAGTGGAAGCGCACCATAGGCCCCATCGAGGAGCGCCACGGCCACATGAGCCACAACTGGCACTACTGGAGCAGCGACGGACTGGGATTTGACGAATACCTGCAACTGGCTGAAGACATGGGCGCTGCCCCACTCTTCGTGGTCAACGTGGGTCTGGGCCACGGCTGGTATATTCCCATGGCCGACCTTGACACACTGGTACAGAACACCCTCGACGCCATTGAGTATGCCAACGGCGACGCCACCACGAAATACGGAGCCCTGCGCATCAAGAACGGACACCCGGCTCCCTACAACCTGAAATTCATCGAGATAGGCAACGAGAACTATAACTTCAATATGGGTTCGAACAGCGACCAGAGCTACGCCTATCCCGAACGCTACTATAAGTTCTACAGTGCCATCAAGGAGAAATATCCTGAGATTCTGACCATTGGCAACGTCGAGGCCTGGGGCACCGACTGTCCCACCTGGCGCAACTCATACCCGGTGGAAATCGTCGACGAGCACTACTACCGCTCGCACGCCTGGATGAAGCAGAACTACAACAAGTACGACAACTATCCCCGCGACATCAAGGTCTACAACGGCGAATATGCCGCCAACAGCGGCGGTTACGGCCGCTACGGCAACCTGAACTCAGCACTGGGCGAAGCCGTCTACATGCTTGGTCAGGAGCGCAACAGCGACGTGTGCGTCATGGGGTCCTTCGCACCCATCTTCACCCATGAGAGCGACCCCACATGGGCCTACGACATGATTCACTTCAACTCGGGCTCGAACTTCGTCACGCCCAGCTACCACGTCCAGAAGATGATGGGCCACAACGTGGGCTACCAGAACCTGCTCTGGACCGAGAGCGGCAACAGCGTCTCGTCGGCAGGCACCCATCAGGTGGGACTGGCCACATGGGACACGCAGGCCTCGTTTGACGACGTCACGGTGACCATGGACGGCAAAACCATCATCAGCGACGACTTCTCGGCCAACACGGGCTGGAACACCAACGGCGGCTCATGGAGCGTCACCGGCGGCATCAAGCGCCAGACAGCCGGCGGCACCAATGGCGACCAGGGCTGTCGGAGCATCTGCCAGACCAAGTTCGACGGCTCTGCCTATACCCTCACCCTGCGTGCCCGCAAGGACGGCGGCGCCGAGGGCTTCCTCATCATCTTCGACTACCAGGACGAGAACAACTACGCCTGGTGGAACATCGGCGGGTGGGGCAACACGCAGAATGCCATCGAGATATGCCGCAACGGCTCGAAGGCCCAGTACAGCACGACGGGCTACTCAGTACCCGCCAGCCAGTGGGTCGACCTGAAGGTAGAGGTCGAGGGTAACGTCATCCGCTGCTATATCAACAATCAGAAGTACCACGAGCTGACCCTCAGTGCCGAGCGTGCCCTCTACCAGAGCTGCCAGGTGACCGAGGACGGCAAGGAACTGATACTCAAGGTGGTGAATCCACACGCCCAGGCCCAGAAGCTGGTGCTCAACACCGACTTCACCCTCGGCAGCGGCACCGTGGAGCGGCTGACATCGGCCAGCGGCACCGACGAGAACACCATGCAGCAGCCCGACAAGGTAAAACCTACCGGTCCGGTACCCTTCAACCTTGTCGAAGGCTCCCCCCTCGACATCCCGGCCTACTCGCTCAACATCTACCGCCTGGCCATCAGCGGCCTGCGCGCCGAGGAGCCTAAGAAGACATGGGCCGACTATCCCGAATACGTAGCGGAAGACAAGGACATGACGGCCTACCTCTATGCCCACATGCACGAGACGGGCGAATACACCTGCTACGCACTGAACACCGGCGGCAACGAGTGGAACGACCTGCTCGGGAGCAACGAGGTGTTCCCCACCGCCAAATATACCAAGACCGGCGGCATGCGCGACGCCTTCACCTACCGGCTGAAGAGCGGCAACGGCTTCATGCTCGTCGGCACCGACATGACGTCACGACTGGGATGGGAGAGCAACCACATCATGGACCTCATGCGCTCGCCAGACCTCATCCACTGGACCAAGGAGGTATTCATCGACCTGGAAACCAGCGAGAACCTGGCAGCCATCGGCAAGGCACTGGGTCGCACGATGACCGCCGACCTGATGACGGCAGCATGGGCACCACAGGTCATCTACGACCCCGAGACCAAGACCTACGTGCTCTACTACAGCGTTGGCGTCAAGGGCGACAAGCACTACATCTTCTACCAGCAGATTGACGAGGAGCTGAACATCCTCACCGAGCCGCGCGTCTACTTCGCGCCGGGCTACGACATCATCGATGCCGACATCGTCTGGAATGCCGTCGACCAGCAGTACACCATGCTCTTCAAGTGTGAGTCGACCAACGGCTTCGACCGCGCCACGGCCACCAAGCTGGTGCCCGACGCCACAGCCACCGGCACGACGGTCTGGACCGTGACCAAGGACTTCCACGTGGGCGAGAACAACCAGGCCATCGAGGGCATGACGCAGTGGCGACCCATCGGACAGCTGCGCTGGCGGCTGGCCTACATCAACTATAGCGGCGGCTACACCTACCGCATGCGCTATATGGACGAACACGCCATGAACGTCGACCAGTACGGCCACACCATCAGCGGCAACCTGAAGGCACAGCACGGCTGCGTCATGAAAATCACGCAGGCCGAGTGCAACCTGCTGAAGGACTGGGACGAGGTGCTGACACTGCTGCCGAAGGTGAAGGCCTACCACAACCTGAAACCCTCGGCACAGCACAAGGCCGCCATCGAGGCCGCCGAGGCCGCTCTGGCCAACAGCACGACGTTCGCCGAGAATGCCGCCGCCATGCACAAGGCACTGGAACTGCTCAGGGCGTGCCCTACCGACACGCGCCAGATTGCCATCGACGAGGCCGTCAAGAACGGTCATGGCGACCTGACCTGCATGATAGAGAATGCTGACTTTGCCCAGGGCGGCGACTACTGGAGCACCATCAACGGCTTCACGGCCGCCAACGGCTTCGTAGCCGAGTTCTGGAACAAGAACTTCTATATGTGGCAAATCATCAGCGGACTGCCCAACGGCAAGTATGAGGTGGGCGTACAGAGTTTTTTTCGCTACGGCTCGCGTGACGTGTCATGGCAGTCACATCGCAACGGCACCGAGCAGCTGAACGCCCGACTCTTTGCCAACGACAGCGAGACGCCCGTCATGAGCCTTTACGACGACAGTGCCGCCAAGCAGTATGGCACCGCCAACTACTACAACTACCCCGACAACGTGACACAGGCCAACCAGGCTTTCAACACCTATGGCCTGTATAATAATAAGGTAGAGACCAGCGTGACGGACGGCACGCTGGTCATCGGCCTCTATAAGACTGAGTACATAGACAGCGACTGGTGCTGCTTCGACAACTTCACGCTGACCTATCTCGGACCGACAACGGGCGTTAAGGCAATGGAGAATGGAGAACGGAGAACGGAGCATTCACAGGTCTACGACCTGCAGGGCCGCAAGCTCAACGCGCCATTATCCACGATCCATTCTAAACTACCCAAAGGGATATACATCACCAACGGCAAGAAAATCTCAATTAAATAATTAACAAACAACGTATGAAATTCAGACTAATCGCAAGACAAGAACGCACGGTGACCGCTGTCGCCGCCTGCTGTCTGCTGATGGGAGCCTGGACGGTGCAGTCGTGTAAGGACGAATACACCCTGACAGGTCAGCCGTCGTGGCTGGGCAACTCCATCTATGAGCGACTGCATGAGGACGGCAACTACACCACCCTGCTGCGGCTGGCCGACGACCTGGGACAGACTGAGGTGCTCAGTCATACCGGTTCGAAGACCCTCTTCGCCGCCAACGACTCGGCATTCAATGCCTGGTTCGCCAACAACAAATGGGGCGTGAAGGACTATTCACAACTCAGTACGGCCAAAAAGAAAATGCTGCTCAACAATTCGATGATTAACAATGCCTACCTCATCGAACTGCTCTCCAACGTCAGCGGCACGCCGCCATTGGAGGGCATGTGCATGCGCCGCGAGACGGCATCGAGCATCTACGACTCCGTGGAAATCATGTCGCCACTCAAGATGCCGGAAACAGCTGCCTGGCAGCGCTTCCGCGAGCGCGGCAAGAGCATCCCCATCCTGAAGGATGCCACAACACCGACCATGATTCACTTCCTGCCGAAATTCATGCAGTACTACAACATTACCAGCGAGGACCTGGACGTGCTCACCAACCATCAGGCCTCGTCGGCCAACGAAGCATGGGTGAACTCGCGCAAGGTGCTGGAGCGCGACATCACCTGCAAGAACGGCTACGTGCAGAAGATTGACGGCGTCATTGAGCCCATGACCAACATGGCCGAGGTGCTGCGCCAGCATCCGGACCTCTCGAAATGGTCACAGCTCATCGACCGCTTCTCGGCACCCTACTACAACGCTACCGCCACCCGCGAGTATAACCGCCTCTACAACAACGAGGACTCCGTCTATACCATGCGCTACTTCAGCAAGCGCTCGGCCGGCGGACAGGCACTGACCGAGAATCCTGACGGCGAGACGGCTGCAGCACTGCTGACCTTCGACCCGGGCTGGAACCAGTATATGTATAGCAATACGATGGGCTACGACCTGCACTACGATGCAGGTGCCATGATTGCACCCACCAACGAGGCCCTGGACAACTGGTGGAACAACGAAGGCAAGGACCTGCAGATGGAGTATGGCACGTGGGAGAACGTGCCCGACGCCACACTGGCCAAGCTGCTCAACGTCAACATGCTGCCGACGTTCACCGAGGCCGTGCCCTCGAAGTTCAGCCGCGTGCTGAACGATGCCAAGGAACAGCTGGGCATCGAGGCCAAGTATGTCGACTCGTGCTTCATGGCCTGCAACGGCGTGGTCTACATGGTCAACAAGGTGTTCTCGCCGGCCGAGTATGCATCGGTGGCATACCCTGCCCTGGCCCACCAGTCGACGATGAACGTCATCTACTGGGCCATCGACCAGCTGAACTTCCTGCCCTACCTGCTGTCCATGGACTCGAGGTACAGCCTGCTGTTGCCCACCAACGAGGCCATGATGTGGTATCTGGACCCCGCCAGCTATGGCGGCATGGACCGACTGACCGGCATGGAGGCACCCGCAGCACTGGAGTTCTACTATGACGCCACAAAGGCAACGAACGAGCGCGTACAGGCCCGCCGCTTCAACACCACCGTCAATGCCGACGGCATCATCACCAAGGGCGTACGCACGCAGGCTACCGTCGCCAATGACGTTATCGCCGACCGGCTGAACCGCCTCATGGACGACCTCATCATCGTAGGCGACGTGGAGGACGGTCACGAATACTACAAGACCAAGGGCGGCTCGCTGGTTCGCGTCAGCCACACCTCCGACGGCAAGATTGCCTTTGCCGGCGGTTGGCAGATGGAACATAACAACAAGGCAATAGCTGTGGAGAATAACGAAATCTATCCCAAGGACAACGGTAAGTCGTACCAGCTGAACAATGGCGTACCCATGGGTGCCCAGAAGTCTATCTACTTGACGCTGAAGGGCAACGAGGCCTTCTCGGAATTCCTCACCCTCATCGACAACGACGGCGCCAACCTGCTGAGCACCAAGCTCAACAACCAGTACAATGCCGGTCTGTCGGCTCAGGGTTCGAAGAACCTCAACCTGCTCGACAACTATAACTACACCATCTACGTGCCCACCAACGAGTCGATTCGCGAACTCATTGACCGCGGCCTGCTGCCCACCTGGGACGACTACGAGGCCATGGAGAACGAAGGCTTCTACAATGAGGCCGCCGTGGACAGCGCACAGAAGATTATCAAGGACGTGATTGTCAACTTCATCCGCTACCATGTGCAGGACCACAGCGTGGCCGTAGGCATGGCTCCGGAGATATATAATGAGAATACGGAGACGGGCGAGAAGACGCCGTCGTACGTGAACATCTTCGAGTCGATGAAGCGTAACCCTGAGACGGGCCGCTTCTACGGACTGGAGAGCGATAACAGCAACGGACAGCTGACGGTGAAAGACGTCATGGGCAACGTGCGCCACGTGACGAAGCAGGACGGACTGTATAACAACATCTGCCGCGAATACTGGTTCAACGGTACGGGTAATACGGCAAAGATCTTCATGGCGTCAGACGCCGTCGTACACCAGATTGACAAACCGCTGTTCTATGAAGAGATGACCCCCTGGCGTGACCTAATTAAAAACATAAGGAGGAAGTAAAGGTATGAGAACACTAAGAACGATCATCATGATGCTGGCACTGCTCGTTACGGCAGTGGGCCAGGCACAGAACATCACGTCGGTACACGGAACTGTCAGCGACGAGATGGGACCGCTGATGGGTGCTACGGTGTGCGAAATCGACGGCAACGGCCGTATCATCGAGTCGGCCATTACCGACCTGAACGGTAACTTCACCATGAAGGTGAAGAACCAGAAGGACAAGATACGCTTCAGCTTCGTAGGCTTGAAGACGCAGACACTGCCCATCAACAAGACAACGTATAAGATTAACCTCGAGTCGGCTACCACCCTGCAGGAGGTGACCGTCAAGGCCAAGCGCCGCGTACTGGGCAACGGACTGCCCATCCCGCAGCGCGAGGTGTCGAGTGCCACGCAGACCTTCTCGATGAAGGAGGTCGAGGGTCTGGCATTCACCACCGTCGACGAAGCCCTGCAGGGCCGTATCGCCGGTCTGGACATCGTGGGCAACAGCGGTGACCTGGGTGCAGGCACGACCATGCGCCTGCGCGGTGCCTCGTCGCTGTCGTCGCTGACCAACTCGAACCCGCTCATCGTCGTCGACGGTAACATCCGCGAGGTGAGCCTCGACAACTTCGACATGGCGGCCGCCAACAACGAGAAGTTTGCCGAACTGCTGAACATCAACCCTGAGGACATTGCCGACATTCGCGTGCTGAAGGATGCCGCCGCTACGGCCATCTACGGTTCGCAGGGCGGTAACGGTGTCATCGAGCTCACCACCAAGCGTGGTACGCGCGGTGCACCGAAGCTGACCTATTCGCTGAAGCTCACCGGCACCTACCAGCCCAAGGGCTACGACATGCTGAACGGTGACGACTACACCATGCTGCTGAAGGAGGCCTACTTCAACCCCTCGCAGGACGACGGTGCCTCGGCCAGCATCAACGAAATCAACTACGACCCGACATTCTCGGAGTACGAGCAGTATAACAACAATACCGACTGGCGCGATGCCATCACGCAGTGGGGTCTGCGCCAGAACCACTACATCACCGTCAGCGGTGGTGGTGAGAAGGCTTCGTTCCGTATCGGTGGCGGTTTCGACCACGAGACGGGTACCATCATCAAGCAGAAGCTGAACCGCTTCTCGACCCGTGTGGCCCTGGACTATAACGTCTCGGAGCGCATCCGCGTCAGCACGAACTTCGCCCTGACCTACACCAAGAACAACAGAAACTGGGTGTACAACACCGGCGACTGGGTAAGCTACAAGGGTGACGGCGAAGGCTTGCTGGCCCTGGCTCTGAAGAAGATGCCTAACATGAGCATCTACGAGCAGAACCCGCTGACGGGTGTCGATACCGATGCCTACTATACCATGCTGCAGAACGGTTCGAGCATCTTCGACGGCGACCAGAAGAAATTCCCCAACCCCGTAGCCAGTGCAAATCTGGCCAAGAACCAGCAGACCACCTACGACATGACGCCGGAACTCATCATCCAGTATCAGCTCTTAGGCATGGACGAGGACCACTGGCAGCTGAACTGGCGCGGTTCGGTGTATATGAACATCTATAACGAATTCAACAACCGCTACTATCCGCAGGAGCTGCGCTCTGTACAGTGGAACAACGGTGCCGGTGTGAATACTGCCTACGACGGTTCGTCGAAGAGTGTATCGTTCAACACCAAGCAGACGCTGACGCTGATTCCTGCCTTCAAGAACAAGGACCACTCGGCACTGGCTCTAGCCCGCTTCGAACTGACCAGTGGCTCGTCGACCGGCCAGTCGGAAGACAAGAAGGGTGCCGCCTCCGGCATCGAAGGTCTGCAGGGCGGTGGTCAGATTACAAACCTGAGCAGCTGGTACAACCAGTGGCGCTCAATGTACTTCACCTTCTCGGCCCACTATGCCTATAAGGGACGCTACATCGCCGACTTCACGCTGCGTGCCGACGGTACCACCAAGTTCGGACCGGACAACCGCTGGGGACTCTTCCCGTCAGCCTCACTGAAATGGATTGTCAGCGACGAACCGTGGATGCAGAAGCTGAAGCCTACCCTCTCCATGCTGGCCATCCGTCCCAGCTGGGGCCGCGTGGGTAACCAGCCCAACAAGGAATATCTGTACACCTCGAAATACGGTGTTGCGGCAAAATACCTGGACATGAGTGCCATGTATCCCATCAACATCCGCCTGTCCGACCTGAAATGGCAGATGGTGTCGAGCTATAACATCGGTATCGACCTGGGACTCTTCGACGACCGCCTGACGATGGCCATCGAGGCCTATACCTCGACGACCACGGACATGCTGCTCGAGAACTACCGCATTCCCTCGAACTCTGGTTTTGCCACCGTGCCCTATCATAACAGCGGTAAGATGCGCAACACGGGTTGGGAATTCTATATCAACACCCGCGACCTGGTGAAGGTGGGCAAGTTCACCTTCGACCTGAACGCCAACTTCGGTAACAACCGCAACG
>DFGF01000051.1:20556-33066 GCA_002371715.1 Prevotella sp. UBA3757 | reverse complement strand
CTGCTCGAAGGTCACGCCAAAGCACTGCTTGCGCTCTATCGGTTCGGGTTTGTAGGCAGGGTCTATCTTGATGACGTTATAGGTGCCCTTGCGCTTGTCCTTCAGAATCTCGATGGCCTCAGCCGTATAGTCAGGTGCTATCACGCCGTCACTGACCTCGCGCTTCAACAGCAGGGCTGTCGTGGCGTCACAGGTATCGCTCAGGGCCACAAAGTCACCATAGCTCGACATACGGTCGGCACCACGGGCGCGAGCGTAGGCACAGGCTATCGCGCTATCGTCCAGTCCCTGCACGTCATCCACAAAATATATCTTCTTCAGCGTGTCGCTCAAAGGCAGGCCGACAGCTGCTCCAGCCGGACTGACATGCTTGAACGAGGCGGCGGCAGGCAGGCCGGTAGCCTCCTTCAGCTCCTTCACCAACTGCCAGGCATTCAGGGCGTCGAGGAAGTTGATATAGCCAGGGCGGCCGTTAATGACTTCGATGGGTAGCTCGCCCTCCGTCATAAAGATACGCGAGGGCTTCTGATTGGGATTACATCCGTACTTGAGTGCTAATTCTTTCATTATAAATAAGGTGTTATTTTATATTTGGCTGCAAAGTTACGAAATAAATATGAATTCTCTCATAGCAGAAGCATTTTTTCCACTTTTCGCTTTTCACTTTTCACTTTATTTCGTACCTTTGCACGCGTTATGGAGAATTGTTATGGAGAAAAAGAAACATGCACTGCGTAAACTTTTAGAGGCAGTCGAGAAGGAGTTGCTTCACAAACCGGACAAGAAGACCCTCGACCGCCTCTCGCTGCTGGCCGGTTTCCAGGACTGGGAATCCTTTCAGGAAACCCTGCACGGCGAACTGGGTGGGGAAACCATCTATGGCGGGCACGGACGTAAAAAAGAGACACCCAAGGCGTGAGTGTCTCTTTTTATGCTTGTTGAGTAGGAGTGTTTACTCCTTGCCGGCGATTCCGCTGCGCTTCTCCTTGATGCGGGCAGCCTTACCAGTGAGCTTGCGCAGATAGTAAAGCTTAGCGCGACGAACCTTACCAACCTTGTTCACCTCGATGCTCTCGATGTTGGGCGACTCCAGAGGGAAGATACGCTCTACACCTACCGTACCCGACATCTTGCGAACAGTGAAGCGCTTCTTCTCCTGATGACCGCTAATCTTGATGACGACACCACGGAAAAGCTGGATACGCTCCTTTGAACCCTCGATAATTTTGTAAGCGACAGTAACGGTATCACCAGCCTTGAAACTGGGATGCTGCTTGCCGGTTGCAAATGCTTCTTCAGCAACTTTAATTAAATTCATTGTTACTTAATAATTATAATGTTGTTGTTATCGTTCCAAGCGCAACATAACAGGCCTCTCGTAACTTCCTGCCAGCGATTACGCGGAAAGCGGCTGCAAAGGTACGAATAAGCTGTCAAAAAACAAAATAAATTAAGGAATATTTTTATTTTTTCGGGCAGAAGTCCTTACGGATTTTTGGTTTCTTCGAGCAAATATCGTATCTTTGCATGCAAATATGGTTTTAGAGACAAAGCTGACAGAAGTAGCAATCAGGTAATAATGATGACAGCAAGGGAGATTACAGAATATATGGAGACGCTGCACAACGAGGAACAGCGACAGGTGCTGCAGCGATTCTTCAAGACCGCCCCAGGCGAGTATGGCGAGGGCGATGCGTTTCTGGGCCTCAAGGTGCCTCAGACTCGCGAGGTCGTGAGAGCCGCCAAAAACACACCACTCAGCGAGGTACCAGAACTGCTAATGTCGCGCTGGCATGAGGTGAGGCTCTGCGGACTGCTCATCATGGTTTCAAAATTTGAGAAACAGGCTGCGAAACGCCTGGAACATGATGCAGAGGCCATCCGAAGACGCGACGAAATCGTGGCGATGTATCTGAAATATGCTGAACAGGCCAACAACTGGGACTTGGTCGACTTGTCGGCACCAAAGATTCTGGGTCACTGGCTGTTGCTGCCAACCCTGTTAGGCGACAAAAGGGAAACACTCGATGCCCAGGCCGCCAGCCCATGCTTATGGCGCCAGCGCATGAGCATGGTCTGCACGTGGAAAACCACGCAGCAGGGAGACCCCTCCTGGTGTCTGCGCTACGCGGAGATACACCTGCGCCACCCTCACGACCTGATGCACAAGGCCACGGGCTGGATGCTACGCGAGATGGGCAAGCGGTGCAGCATGGAACTGCTGCGCGACTTCCTGCGCCAGCACGCCCACGACATGCCTCGCACCACACTCCGCTATGCCATCGAGAGAATGTCGGACGAGGAACGGAAAGAATGGTTGCAGAACTGCTGAAATAACAACTATACGACTCAGAATTAAGGAACAAACAATATGAAAGATAACGAGCAAGAGCTATTCAACATCGTCGACGAGGAGGGCCGCCCCATCGGCAAGGCGACTCGTGGCGAATGCCATAACGGTTCACGACTGCTGCATGCCGTGGTCCACCTGCATGTCTTCAACTCGCAAGGTGACGTCTACCTGCAGAAGCGTCCCGAATGGAAGGACATCCAGCCTGGCAAATGGGACACTGCCGTAGGCGGACATATAGACTATGGCGAGACGCCAGAAGAAGCCCTGCGGCGCGAAGTCCGCGAGGAACTGGGCATCGAGGCTTTCCAGCCAGAGCCGATGGGCAGGTACGTCTTTGACAGCAAGCGCGAACGAGAACTGGTATACGTGAACAAGACAACGTATGACGGCCCCATACGCCCTTCGGCAGAAGAGCTGGACGGCGGACGTTTCTGGACCATCCAGGAAATCCGCGACGCGATAGGGAAGCAGGTGCTCACACCCAACTTCGAAAGCGAGTTCCAGCGCTTCTTCCTATCGACAGGCGACAGCAGCCTCACGCAGCAGAAAGAAAACAGATACTAACAGTAACAGTACAAAAAAGAACAGCTTCATGGAACAAACAGAACGAATCAAACTGATGGAGGGATACCTCAACCAAGCCTCACAAGCCGTGATGAGACTGTCAGCAGCTCTTGATGACTACGAGGAGGCACAAACAGCTATTCAAACATTGTCGGACTATTACGGCAGCGAGACCTGGAAACAGGATATGGACGATGACCAGCAAGGCCGGCTGCCAAAGGATTTGAAGCGCGGCGTGCTTTCCGAAGACGGCATCTGGAACCTGCTGGAGGACTGCCGTGAACTGAACAAACGCATGACCAGAACGTAAATTCGCAACCTGCCCGGCATTGCAGGAAAACTATTCATCCAAGATGGAATCATACCTGAACAGCGAAAACATAGCACGGAGCAGGGACGGCGTGGAGTATCATCCGCTGAAGCCGTTTCTGCCTGCAAATGCAAGGATATTGTTCTTAGGCAGTTTCCCACCGCAGCGCAAGCGGTGGTGCATGGACTTCTATTACCCCAACTTCATCAACGACCACTGGCGTATTGAGGGGGCAGTATTCTTCGCTGACCGCAACCACTTCGTGGACGAAGACGTGAAAAGCTTTAAATTGCCAGACATCGTGGCGTTCTGCCAAGAGCAAGGCATCGCCTTCTTCGACACGTCAACGGCCGTCCGCCGCCTGCAGGACAATGCTTCGGACAAATTCCTGGAGGTGGTGGAACCCACTGACGTCCAAGACCTCATAACCCAGTTGCCCCAACTGCGAGCCATCGTCACTACGGGTGAGAAAGCCACCGAAACGCTCTGCACCACCATGAACATACCCAGCACGCCCAAGGTGAATACCTTTGTCCCTATCCCCAATACGCTCAACAGCCATGGCCAGCAACTGGTACTCTACCGCCTACCCTCTTCATCGCGCGCCTATCCATTAGCTTTCGAGAAGAAAGTAGAGGCATACAGGCAGATGTATGAACAGTTCAAATAGTACCGTCGCGCCGTAAAGTGAAAAAAGTTGTTGAAAGACGCACATCTTTGCTTTTTTTTGTGTAATTTTGCAGCACAAAAACAACAATTATGAAGAAAACTGCACTATTTTACTTGATGACAGTCACGGTGATGCTCACCGCATGCAAGCATCACTATGAGGTAGCGGGCATACAGCGCAGCCGTATCTTGATAGACGCCAGATACGATGCAAACCCAGACCAGAGGGCAGCCGAATTTCTGAAGCCCTACCGCCACAAGGTTGACTCCGTCATGGGTCCCATCGTCGGGCGTTCAGCCAAATACATGACAGCCCAGCGACCCGAAGGCACACTGAGCAACCTGCTGGCCGACATACTGGTATGGGCGGCCAAGGAATATGGCGAGCAGCCGGCCTTCGGCCTTTACAACATAGGCGGTGTAAGAGCCGACCTGCCCAAGGGTAATGTCACGTATGGCGACGTACTTGACGTGGCTCCCTTCGAGAATAAAATTGCCTTTATCACGTTGAAGGGTGACGTCCTGCTCGACCTGTTCCGACAGATTGCCAGTACTGGCGGCGAGGGCCTGAGCCATTCGGTAAGAATGGTCATCACGCAGGACCTGCAACTGAAGAGCGTCACCATCAACGGACAGCCCATCGACCCTCAGAAAGACTATCGCATAGCAACCATCGACTACCTGCTGGGTGGTACCGACAAAATGGAGGCCTTCAAGCGGGGAACTGACATCAATTCCCCGAAGGACGCCAGCAACAATACACGATTCATCATCATGAACTACTTCCGCGAGATGACCAAGCAGGGACGGGAAGTCGACTCCAACATTGAGGGAAGAGTAACCGTTGAACGTTGAACATTGAACGTTGAAAGTTGAAGATTAAGATATGAAGAAATACCTATTTGTTATGATATTGGCCATCGTGTCTCTGAACGGGCAGGCCAAGAAGCAGAAGCAACTTGTCATTCTGCACACCAACGATACGCACTCAGCCATCTTGCCCATCAACGAGCAGTTGCCCGACACGATGAAAGCTGGGCGTGGCGGATTTCTGCGCCGCATTGCCATGCTGAAAGAGGAGCGACAGAAGCACCCCGACCTGCTCTACTTCGATTCCGGCGACTTCTTCCAGGGGTCTGCCTACTACACGATGTTCAAGGGCGAGGTAGAGATTGGCCTGATGAACCAGATGGGCCTCGATGCCACGACAATAGGCAATCATGAGTTCGACTTCGGCCTGGAGACGATGGCCGAGATGTTTCGCAAGGCCAACTTCCCCATTCTATGTACCAACTACGACTTTACCGGCACGGTGATGGAAGGCGTCACCAAACCGTGGATTATCATCAAGCGCAACGGTGTCAAGATAGGCGTCTTTGCCCTCTGTCCGAAGATGAAGGGACTGGTGAGCGACAAGAACTGTGTAGGCGTGAAATACCTTGACCCGGCTCGTGTGGCCCTTGAGACTGCCACCATGCTGAAGCAGGAGAAGAAATGCGACATGGTCATCTGTATCTCGCACCTGGGCTGGAACAGCAACCGAGGCGAGGACGACCAGTACATGATCAGCGGCTCACGCAACATCGACCTGGTACTGGGTGGACATACCCACACCTATATGACCACGATGGAACACTGGAACAACATAGACGGCAAACCCGTCCCCGTCGACCAGAACGGCA
Organism: Prevotella sp. UBA3757; assembly: GCA_002371715.1. Taxonomy (GTDB): domain Bacteria; phylum Bacteroidota; class Bacteroidia; order Bacteroidales; family Bacteroidaceae; genus Prevotella. Next base: position 27,488 of record DFGF01000051.1, on the reverse strand, counting down.
AGTCGGCCGTTTTTGTCGGAAAAATCCTGGTTAACCTAAAGTGAAAAGGGCGTAGCGGGGAGAGCACATTCCATCACCCGTCACACTACACTTACTCAAAGTAGAACGTCAACACAAACATCTTCGACTGCGCGCTGCTCACACTGCCCGCAAAGGCCTTGAGGTTGGCATCGCGCAGTTCGTTGACGTGATTCTTGTCCAGCACACTGCCCAATCCGAAGCAGAACTTCAACTCAGGAATCAACTTGAAGAAAGGCAGGTAGAAATCGCAGCCAATGCCAAACTCCAGCATTGTCGAGAAGCGATTCAGCCGGATAATGTCCTGCTCGCCACCCGTCATATTAATCATCGGGCTGATACCTGCCATCAGGTAGGGCCGATGGTTATTCCAGCGCGGTGCCGCAAACTTGATGTCGATGGGCAACGTCAGATAGGTATTCTTAAGGTCTTGCGTCTGCTTGACAGGTTTATCGGCAGCATCGGTATTCTGCAGGTCCAGGAAAGTGAGGTGCTTGGCACCGAAATGCATAGTAGGCGTGACGCGGAGTGAGAAATTCTCATGCAGGCGCAGTTCAGCCAGCACACCCACAGAGAACCCCGGACTCCAACGGTCAGCATCGCAAGTAATCAGGCGGTTGGTCACATTGCCCTCTTCGTCGGTAACGGTCTGCATGCCCACATTCTCAAATTCCAAATCCTGCAGGTGTGCGCCTACCAATATGCCAAAGTGCATGGGTCGGAGGTCAATATACGGCTTGTACTGCACACGGCGGTCTGTTTGCGCACTTACAGGGTTAAATGAAAAATGATAAATGATAAATGACAGCAATGCCATCATCATCCACCTATATCTTCTATTATTCGTCATGTCCATATATCCTTTAAACGGCAAAAACGATGGTTTTATTATTTCGATAACGTATAAATTATCACGCACGGACAAAAAAACACCATTAAAATTAGGTAGTATTCAAAATATTACTTACCTTTGCATCACAATTATTGAGTATTTATTAACTAATTTAAAGTAACAAGTATTATGGCATATGTAATTGGTGACGACTGCATCGCATGCGGTACATGTATCGACGAGTGCCCCGCTGGAGCAATTTCTGAGGGCGACAAGTATTCTATCAACCCCGATGTTTGCACAGAGTGCGGCACATGCGCTGACGTTTGTCCGTCAGAGGCAATCAGCCTTCCCTAAGGAACAAGCTGAATTATGTGGTTAAAAAGCGATGGGCGCTCCCGTGCGGGAGTGCCCATTATCTTTTGTGTGTCGGCGCCAGTGCCGTTGCTGGCGGCGTGGGAGGTCAGTTCTTCTCCTTCTCCAGGTATTCCCGCTCCATCTGGTCAAAGCTCTCCAGCTTGTCCAGGTAGTACCGGCGCAGCTCGCTCCAGCGATAATAAGGATACTGCGTGGTAGGTATGGGCAGCAGACACTCCTGCTCATTCAGCAGGGCCTTCACCAGTATATCCTGCCTGTTGGCCATCGGACATTCAGCATTGGCCGCATTATCGGGCCGATAGAAAATGAGTTGAATATTGGAACCCATGGGGTAGATGCGGTAGTTGCGCCAGTGATGCTCCAGTTCGTCGAGATTGCTGACAGCCGCGCCACACGAGTCAAGCTCCAACAGGCAGGCCAGCGGCATGACGCACACCTCATGTCCGAAGCGTAACGTCGCTTGTGTCCGACTGACCGTATCAGCCGTTTCGATGATGTTGCGCAGCAGGTTTCTCTGCGAGAAGGGCATCACGCCGCCCGTCTGAGGGGCGGGGCCGTAGTCGATGTACCACCCGATGTTGCGCGTACGCCACATCTCAATAATCTCCTCAGGGGTGAACAGCGGATAGAGGTCAATGTTGGTGTCGTGGCTTTGCATATTGGTGGCAATCTCAAACATGTTATACATGATGGAACCGGCCCGTAGGCTGTCCTTCACGAACTGCTGGTCGTTGAAGAGCAGGTGCATCAGGCGGTCAGCCTGTTGCCGATTATTGTGCTGCTTGCGAATCTCGCGCCCCTTGCCGGCCATGGCTTTCACTAGGCCTGTGCGAGGCTGGTTCAGGTAGTACTGCAGACTCTCGCTGACGTCATTATGGATGCGTGCCGTCGGGTTGGCAGCCATCAGCTCCTCACACTCGGCCACCATTGATAGGATGCAGCGCACCACCACCGTCGAGCGGGCATCAATCGTCACATCCTTCGACTTGAATATCTCAGGAAAATTCTGTGTCATCCGCTTACCAATGCCGTGATGCTGGCGCTCGCCAACGGTGGTCAGGTCGCCTAGGCGGTCGATGGTGGTAGGAAAGAACGCCTCTAATTGTGCCAACACCTCCTCGCCCTTGGCAGTCAGCTTACCATATTTCTGGGCCTTGCGCATAGGTTCTATCACACTCGTATAACTGTCCTTCGCTATGAGCCAACGCGAACCATGGCGCCCATAGTGCGTCAAATAGAAAGGCGTATAGCCTGCTGGCGCGGGGGTCAGCGGCTGCCTGGTCATCTGCCTGTCGTAGTCCAGATAATTGCTGGCGGACAAGAATTTATTTGCCGCAAACTCCTCAGCTACCGTCTGGTCGTAGGGCGGTACGCGGTCATCACACACGGTCTGGGCCGTCGCGCCTATCGTTGCGGCGGCCATCATCATCACTGTCAGTCGTTTCATCATATCTATGGGAATCTATTAGTGAGTGCAAAGATAAGCAATTTCCACCAATCTCCCAAATTATTCCTCTCTTTTTCCGCACTAATCGTGCAGGATAAGGGCTGACTGGGGACTGACCGTGACGCGGCGACCGAAAATCTTGCTTGTAGACTGCTCGTCAATCTTGCCATCCTTGCACACGACGGTATACATACCTTTGGGGATATTGACAGTGGTTGACTGTCGGTTGGCATTAAGAATAACGATAATGTTACGCCAGTCGTCACGCCCGGCATAATCCTTCAGCCGATAGGCTACGACGCCAGCAGGGGCATCCAGGAATTCGAGATGCTTACGTACCAGATGGGCATCGCCCAGGCGGAAAGCCGGGTGGTGGTGGCGCAGGGCTATCAGGTCGCGATAGTATTGGAAGACCTGTGGGTACTTCTCCAGGTTTGCCCAGTCCAGTCGGTTGATGCTGTCGGGCGACTCAAAGGAATTGTGGACGCCCTTCTTGTCGCGCAGCAGTTCCTCGCCGCTGAGCATGAAGGGGACGCCCTGCGACGTAAGGACGACCGTCTGGGCCAGCAGGTCAAGGCGAATCAACTCTTCCGTCTGTTCCTGGCTCAAGGACCCCTGGCTATTCTGAAGCGAGGGGACGCTGGCCTTCAGACGGTCAACGAGACACATATCGTCATGGCAAGAGACGTAGGCCAGCATCTGCGTGGGTTCACTGGCCCAGGCTGCCTGGCTGTAGTTCACCTTCGTCATATCCACCTGCGGATGGCTGATGCCGCCCACGATGCCGAACTTCATGCTCTCCTCACAATCAGGCGTTCCGCCGAGCCAGCCCGTCTTGGCATCGTCGCTGAACGGGCCGCGCAGCGCATCGCGCAACTCATCGGAAAAGGCCGCTATGCCAGGCATCTGACCGATGTTGGCCTTCATACCAAGCCGGCTGTTGGGCAGTGCACAGGGTCCTGCGCTCCACCCCTCGCCATAGATGACGATAGACGGGTCCAACTTGTTCAGCTCGGCACGGATGGCATTCATCGTCTCCAGGTCGTGACAGCCCATCAAGTCGAAGCGGAAGCCGTCAACACGGTATTCATTATACCAATGCTTCACCGACTCAATCATGAACCGCCGCATCATGGCCTTTTCAGAGGCCGTCTCATTGCCGCAGCCAGATCCGTTGGAGTAAGCCGTCTGGCCATTAGTCCCTGGCGCGTTATGCCTGTAGTAATAGTCGGGATAGGTACGCTGGAAATTGCTGTGCTCGATGTCGTAGGTGTGGTTGTAGACCACGTCGAGGATGACGGCGATGCCAGCCTTATGGAGCGCCTGCACCATCTGCTTGAACTCACGGATGCGGCACATGGGGTCGTAAGGATCGGTGGCGTAGCTGCCATCAGGCACGTTATAGTTCACGGGGTCATAGCCCCAGTTATACTGCGATTGGTCAAGGTGCGTCTCATCAACCGAGCCGAAGTCATAGCTGGGCAGGATATGAACGGCGTTGACTCCCAACGACTTCAGGTGGTCGATGGCCCAGGGTTCAGTCAGTGCGAGAAACTTTCCAGGATACTGCGCGCCAGGGCGGGCGATGGAGAAGTCGCGATGATGGAGCTCATAGATGACCAGGTCGGCCGGCGACTTGATGACAGGATGCTGGTCGCAGCACCAGTCCTCTGGGAATGTCTGGAACATGTTGATGATGGCGCCACGGCGGCCATTGACACCTACGGCCTTGGCAAAAACGCCAGGGCACTCGCCACGCCCCATGTCGAAGGTATAGAAGGTATTCAGGAAATCGCCCTTTACGTCAGCACGCCACAATCCGTCGCGATACTGCATGCGAACTGTCTTCTGGGGCTTACCGCCCTGCCCGTTCTTGTAAATACGCACCACAACCTTCTTGGCATCAGCCGGAGCAAAAAGGCGGAAGGAGGTTTGTTCGGGCGAATAGCTCACCTCGTTGAAGTCAAACTCTTGGGCTTTAGTCGCGGTAAACATGGTCAGCGTCAGTGCAAGTAGTAACAGTTTCTTCATAGCTATTTGTCGTTCTTTAGCAGTTTGTCTATTTTCTCGTCCAACTTCTGAGGCGTCAAGTCACGCTCTAAGATTTTACCCTTACTGTCAGCGATGATGTTAGCCGGCACATTGGCAAAGCCGAACTTCGACAGCAGTGGCGACTGCCACAACTGTCCGTCGCACACCGTCGGCCACGGCAGCGAGTCGCGCTCGACCACCGTGCGCTTGCAATCAGCAGGACTGCCGTCCAGACAGATGCTGACAATGTCAAGCTTGTCACCATACGTTTTCTTCTTGGCCTTCAGACGGCGTTGGACATCTGTGCTCTGGTAATTCCACGAAGCCCATACTGACACCACGTTGACCTTCGCCGCCAGGTCGCGCTCCGTCACCTTCTTGCCCTTGACGTCAGTGGCTGAAAACGGTGGTATCTTTGTCTGTATGGCCCCCCTGAGCGGTTTCAGATGCTGGGTCAGCTGTATGAGTTGACCATTATCGGGATTGGCATCCATCAGCATTTGGCTAAGTATGGATGCCTTGCGGAAGTCCGGCTGCTGGTCGGTGACGAAATAACGTTTCAGCAGGTATATACTGGCCAACGACTTGCGGTGCTCCCTGATGAAAGCTTCGACGGCCTTGGGAATCTCGGGCGGCGTGAGTCGGTTGATGACCATGCGTATCTTGGTCATCTCCTCGTTATCGTCAGTACCCTCGACGGTGATTTCCTTCATGTGGGAGGCGTCGCCCTTGATGGTGGCCACCTTACCAGGCGTGCCGAAAACAGCCAGCTCAGAGAAATTGGGGAATATGACGACGAAGGTTGCGTCGTCGTGCAGTTCTGCCTCGTAAGCGAAACGGCCCTCATGCACCTTGATAGTATCAATGCCGTTAATGGCACCGTCAGGACTATAGACATAGAACTCGCCTTGATTCATGTGGCGCAGACGGCCTTCAAGGCGAAAACGATTGCCACCAGGCCCGCAGCCTGTCAGCAATAGCAACATAAAGACAAAGAACAGAAAACTTTTCCTTTTCAAAACACTCGTCTTGCTTGTCGTGCCGCGAGCGGGACTCGAACCCGCACAGCTGCAATAGCCAAGGGATTTTAAGTCCCTCGTGTCTACCATTCCACCATCGCGGCAGCAGACTTATTACCAAATCGGGTGCAAAGATACAAAAAAAAGTGAAAAGCGGAAAGGGAAAAGGGAAAAAATTGCGGTCGGAACGAAAAAAAGCATGTCAGGCGCTTACCGGTGACGGAACACGCTGACATGGCCAAAGGGTCCGGAGGTGGCGGCGGCATACTTCTCAAGTCCCGTGTCGCCCTCCTGTCCGTTCTGCACGATTCCGCCATTATTCAGGTTATAGCGACGCCCACACTTGCCGCAGGTGGCCAATCCCTTGTCGTCCATCGTGACACCGTAGTTGGGACTCGATGTGTTGCCTGACTGCCGGACGCAGTTCGGGCACTGCACGTCGTAAGCCACGAACATGGCACGTCCGAACTCGTCGAGCTGCGAATTCTGGAACCCGACAATGATGCCATTGTTCAGGCCCAGAATATATTCCGCCCGCTTCTCGGCCTCCGACTCGGCCAGACTGCTGGTCGTATTGTAGTTGGTCCTGAAGTTCAGGTACTTCACGCCGCCACGCACCGACTCCGTTATCAGGCAGAACAATCCTGGCACGTTGACATCCATGGCCGAGGCCAGCGTGGCATCCTGGTGGATGCTGTTGTCGTAGGCAAAGCGGCACGGCCACGTGGAATACTCGCTCTCAGCCTGGCAGGCAGAGAGAAGGAAGAGGTAAGAGGTAAGAAGTAAGAGGTACGAGAATGGCTTATTCATTTCAACAACTTTTTCTCTGCCTCAACCATTTTTCCAAAGGAGAAGCCCTCAAGCACCGAGTCCATCAAGGCCTGGATGCGGTCGTTACACAGGTTGCCGATACTGCCCTCATGGGTGTGATGGATATCCTTGTCGGGACGGAAGGTGCCAGCCTCTATCTCCAGCCCCACTTTTTTGTAGGCATCGCGGAAAGGCATGCCCTCGGCAGCCAGACGGTTGACCTCCTCGACCGAGAACATGGGGTCATACATCGGATTGTCGAGGATGTCCTCGCGCACCTCTATATTATTAATAATGTATGCCGTCATATCAAGACAGTCCTTCAGCTCGTCGAAGGCAGGCAGGAAGACCTCCTTGATGATCTGCAGGTCACGGAAGTAGCCCACGGGCAGGTTGT
>DFGF01000051.1:15438-20492 GCA_002371715.1 Prevotella sp. UBA3757 | reverse complement strand
TTCATGATGAGCGTCACCTGCTGGGGCAGCGCCTGTAACTTGTTCGATTTGGCGCGTATCAGTTCAAACACATCAGGATTCTTCTTGTGCGGCATGATGCTCGAACCCGTAGTACACTCCTTGGGCAACTTCACGAAAGAGAAATTCTGGGAATTGAACAGGCAGGCATCGAAGGCCATCTTCGCCAACGTCCCGGCAATGGTGGCAATGGCAAAGCCCACATTACGTTCCATCTTGCCTCGGCCCATCTGGGCATACACCACATTATAGTCCATCGAGTCAAAACCCAGCAAGTCCGTGGTCATCTGCCGATTGAGCGGGAAACTGGAACCATAACCGGCAGCAGACCCCAGTGGATTGCGGTTGGTCATCTTATAGGCGGCCTGCAGAAACAACATATCGTCGCAGAGGCTCTCGGCATAGGCGCCGAACCACAGTCCGAAGCTGGAGGGCATGGCCACTTGCAGATGCGTATAGCCCGGCATGAGCACGTGCTTGTACTGTTCGCTCTTCTGAATGAGTTCATCGAACAGCTGTTTCACACGTTCAGCCACCTCCATCAGCTCATGACGCGTGAAAAGCTTCAGGTCTACCAGTACCTGATCGTTACGCGAGCGGCCCGAATGAATCTTCTTGCCCATATCGCCCAAACGGCGCGTCAGCATCAGTTCCACCTGCGAGTGGACATCCTCGACGCCCTCCTCTATCACGAACTCGCCACGCTCGCAGATCTGATAGATGTCTTTCAGCTCTGCCAGCAACAGGGGCAGCTCGTCGTGTCCGATGAGTCCGATTGACTCCAGCATGGTGATGTGTGCCATAGAGCCCAGCACATCGTACTTGGCCAGATAGAGGTCCATCTCACGGTCTCTGCCAACGGTGAAGCGTTCAATTTCGGCGTTCACCTCAAAGTTTTTTTCCCAGAGTTTGTTAGCCATTATACGTAGGGTATTTGTGACAGGGCATCTGCTATCTTCTCAACACCGTCCTGAAGAGGGCCGCTGACCATCCCTTTCAGCATGAACGGGATGTCGGCTTTCACCGTCACCTTCATTTTGCTCTCCGTCTGGCTGACGGGCAGCACCTGTATCCAGAGGTTAAAGGGCAGTGGCGACTGCTCGGTTTCAAACTTGACGCACTTGTTTTCCTCGCGCTCAATGATACGAAGCTTCAGGTCTCCCACAGGCGACACGTTGACACTGACGGAATCGCTGTCAAAAGAGAAACTGTTCAGCTTGTCCTCAGGAATACGGTCGCGCACGCGCTCAAGATTCGACAAGTCACTGATATTACGATACACATCCTCTACAGGATAGGGAACATGCTTGATGCTGCTTTCAAACTTAGTCATCGGGGTTATTTGACAATTTGACTATTGAACAATTTTACAATTTAATATAGGCGGTAGCATTGCAACGCCACACTTTGCACCTTTAGGTCAAAGAAATTCTTCACTCTTCATTCTTCATTTACTGCCCCCATACTGACGGGTCTTTACGCCACTCGGCCAGCACAGCCTTATCGGCCTCGGAAATATAGCCTGTCTCGGCAGCCTGTTCCAGCACGGCGGCATAGTCACTCAGGGTGACGAGTTTAACGCCAGCCTCGCGGAAAGCTTCTTCAGCCACAGGGAAGCCATAGGTGAACGAGGCCACCATGCCAATCACTTCAACCCCATACTCACGCAGTGCCGCAACGGCCTTCAGCGAAGAACCACCCGTAGAAATCAGGTCCTCGACGACGATGACCTTGGCACCCTGTTTCAGTTCACCTTCCACCTGGTTGCCCATACCATGGTCTTTGGGTTTCGGACGCACGTAAGCATAGGGCAGCCCCAGTTCGTCGGCCACCAGGGCACCCTGGGCAATGGCCCCCGTAGCCACACCGGCCACGGCCTCAGCCTCAGGGAAATACTGCTGGATGGCATGACAGAGCTCCAGTTTCACAAACGAGCGGACATCAGCAAAACCAAGCGTCTTGCGGTTGTCAGTGTAAATGGGCGACTTCCAGCCCGAAGCCCACGTGAAAGGCTCATTGGGCTGCAGCTTGATGGCCTTGATATCCATCAGCTTCTGTGCAAAAAGTTTCTTTATTTCTACCATAATCAAACGATTGCCTGACATCATTCGTCATTTTGGGCGCAAAATTACGAACTAATTTCCAAACAGCCAAACGATTCGTCGTATTTTTGTGGCAAAAACGTGAACCACGCAACCTGTCCCCGTGATTCCAAGCGAGGATTTCCATAACCCACAGACGATTCTTGCAGATGCCAAGGCAAAAAAATGCCACAAAATGTTTGGAAGTTTCGAAATTAGTAGTTATCTTTGCACAAAATAAAAGAAAGGCATGCTATGGCAGACGACATCAAAGAGAAATACATCACACAAGAACTATCCCTTTGGAAGCCATTTGCCGGCATACAGAAACACATACGACTATGGAACGACAGAAAGTAATAGACAGTATCAAACGACTGGGCAAGACAGCACTGCCATTAGGCAGCTCACTGCTGCTATACGGTTCGCAAGCTCGTGGCGACGCCCACAAGGGAAGCGACTGGGACTTGCTCATACTACTTGACAAGCCGATGCTGACCTACCAGGACTACGGTTTAGGCTATCCGTTCCGCTGTCTCGGATGGGATATCGACGAGGAAATTAATCCACAGGTCTATTCCAAAAAGGAATGGAGAGAATATTCCTATACCCCGTTCTACAAGAATGTCGAACAAGATAAAATAATACTGTTATGAGCCTTAATGACGAAGAACGCCACATTATGGTCGAGCATGAAAGCCGAAAGGCACGACAGACTTTTGCACAGGCAGAGGCACTGAGTCGTGAAGGCTATTGGGACGGTGTGGCCAACCGTCTCTATTACGCTTCCTTTCATGCTGTCAATGCGCTTCTCATCCATGACGGGCAAAGCGTACGTACCCATCACGGAGCTAGTTCGCTCTTCAGGCAACTGTATATCAAATCAGGCATTCTGCCAATTGAAGTGTCAGAACATTATTCAATCCTTCAAACCATGCGCGATAAGAGTGACTACAACTGTTCGTTTGAAGCTACCGAGCAACTAATCGAACCACTTATTGAACCAACCAGACAACTTATTCAAATCGTACTAAACCATGTGGAAGAAGTGTAACGGGGGAATTTCCACCGTTATCTCTAATAGCATCATTCAATAAATCTTTAGGGTTTAACAGAATTGCAAAAAAGAAAAATATATGCCTGCAGATGCCCTGTTTCACGAAGGAAAGAGAAGAATGCGACAATCACTTTGAACGTTGGATATATATACTTAAGAATATGGAAATATTGGAAAGGATGCCGTGGGCTGCCCAGAACGCAGTATTCCAGCGGCTGGCAGACATAGCCGAAGTAAGCAAGCTGAACAAAGAAGAACGCTTGGAGTACGACCATGCCCTCAAGCGATACCGCGACACACTCAACGCCATGACAGGGGCTGAGCTAAAAGGGATTGAGAAAGGCAGGGCAGAAGGTGAGAAGAACAAAGCAATTGAAGTAGCCCGCAACCTAAAAGCTATGGGATTATCAGCGGATGACATCGTCAAGGTCACCGGTCTAACAGCTGAGGAATTAAAAGCGCTATAGACCCTCCAAGACCCACCCCCGGCCCCTCCCTGAAATGGAGGGGAGTAGATACTTTCATCAGTAGGACATTCTACTCCCCTCCCTCACAGGGAGGGGCCGGGGGAGGGTCTTCTACACACTGCTGCCACCCATCCATCACGGACAGGTGGCAGCATTCAATTCTTAACAATTTAATTCATTGTTTACTCATGTGTTACAATGGCATGCAGGGTAACCTTTTCCCCTCCTAAGTTAGGAGGGGTTGGGGGTGGTCTGAACAAGATAGATTTCATCCCAACTTATTTTTTTTTCGATTACTAAAAAAACAATTTCTTTGTCGCAAAGCGATGAGTCGAAACTCAAAGCAGACAATTTTTTGTGTTTTTTTCTTGGAAGTTTAAAAGATAATACCTATCTTTGCAACAGCTTTAAGAAAGAAACAAATATGGGCAAGTTTGTTAATCCATTCACCGACGTCGGTTTCAAGATTATCTTCGGACAGGAGTTCTCCAAGCCACAATTACTGGACTTCCTGAACACACTGTTGGAAAATGAGCGCAACATCACCGACCTGACGTTCCTCGACAAGGAGCAGATGGCCATCTACGACGGCGACCGTTCGCCCATCTACGATATCCTCTGCGAGACGGATGGCGGTGAGAAGATCATCGTTGAGATGCAGAACCGCGAGCATCCGAACTTCAAGGAGCGAATGCTCTATTATGCATCAGAGGCCATCACGCGCCAGGGCGAGATGGGAAGCCTGTGGACATACGACATCAAAGCCGTCTATATGATCGCCTTCACCAACTTTACGTTGAACGGCTTTGAGAAGCGGCTACGCATAGACGTAGGGCTGACGGACCTCCAACAGGGTAAAGTCTTTACCGACAAGATGCGCATGATATGCCTGCAGATGCCCTGTTTCACGAAGGAAAGAGAAGAATGCGACAATCACTTTGAACGTTGGATATATATACTTAAGAATATGGAAATATTGGAAAGGATGCCGTGGGCTGCCCAGAATGCAGTATTCCAGCGGCTGGCAGACATAGCCGAAGTAAGCAAACTGAATAAGGAAGAACGCTTGGAGTACGACCACGCCCTCAAGCGATACCGCGACACACTCAACGCTATGACTGGGGCTGAGCTAAAAGGGATTGAGAAAGGCAGGGCAGAAGGTAGGGCAGAAGGTAGGGCAGAAGGTGAGAAGAACAAAGCAATTGAAGTAGCCCGCAACCTAAAAGCTATGGGATTATCAGCGGATGACATCGTCAAGGTCACCGGTCTAACAGCTGAGGAATTAAAAGCGCTATAGACCCTCCAAGACCCACCCCCGGCCCCTCCCTGAAATGGAGGGAAGTAGATACTTTCATCAGTAGGACATTCTACTCCCCTCCCTCGCAGGGAGGGGCCGGGGGAGGGTTTTCTACACACTGCTGCCACCCATCC
>DFGF01000051.1:4710-15303 GCA_002371715.1 Prevotella sp. UBA3757 | reverse complement strand
GTCTTCACAGATGGTCGCCACCCTTTATTAACAATTTAATCTTAAACTTAAAAAACAAATTCAATTATTTTTGTTGAGTTGACGCAAGACGAGGAGTCGAACCTCCATTGTACCCATTTCTTTGTACTGCTTGCGTTTTACTTCTTACAACATACATCTTACATCATACATCTTACATCAGCCTTCAAACTATCGCGCCATGAACTTGCGTCCATTTTGGATATATATCTGACCCCGATTTGTGCTGGTCACCCGCTGTCCCTGCAGGTTGTAAATGGCACCATCCGGCTGGACCGTCTTCCTGAGAGCCTCAACACCAGTGGCATTTCCGGTCTCATCGTCAGGCCATATCACCTCCAGTTCAGGAGCTGATGCCGTCTGTTTACCCAGAACATAGAGGCTATTGGCTGGCAAGTTGCGCGAGGTGCCATACTGGTCGAGCCAGGCAAAAGCGAGACCACGTAAGGCTGGGTTGGCCATCACATAGATATTCTTCGTCTTATAGGTTGCGTTTTCTTGAAGAACGCTGTTGGCTACCATGGTGCTGTTGAAGCGCAGCTTATTCTGGCGTCCAAAGGCCAAATCGAACCAAAAACTGTCATTGGCTACAATCACGTCTTCGTCAGCCGCCGTAGCAGGTTCCAAGACCACATCATCAGGCGTATTGGTGCGAACCACAAAGCCATGGCTACAACTGGTGGCATCAATATAATAATAACCTTCGGTCACCACCATATTCATCATATAGATTCTGTTCTTATTGGTATCGACATGGCCAAAGAACAGTTCGACTGTGGTGTCTGCCGTAGGATTGCGCTTCATCTTGTATTTGCCACTTTTAGGTACAAGCACTTTGCCCAAATAGTTGGTGTCACCATCGCGTTTATACACCTTATATGTCAAATTCTGCGCAGAGCATTGCAACCAGATGCCCAGCAGCAGGAGTGCGCTGTAAACCGTTCGCAGTGTAGTTGGTTTCATGAATTCAAATATATGCTTGAAGTTTTGAAAATAAGGAGGGCACACGTACGCTTCAGCACCGCGTACCCTCCCTTGTTTTAGAAATATCAATTGTAATTATTCCCAATCAAGGTCGTCATCAGAAGGATTCTCAATCGTCGGGACGGGACCATCAGTGATATCGTCCTTCTCAGTAATAGAGCCAGCCAAGATAGACTGATTAAGATTCAAAAGAACAACCTCACACTCCGGAGAAAAATAAGTCTTTTTCATTTTTATTTCCTATGTTTTCTTTATGAGTGTGCAGGAGCGCAGGCCCCTGCACACGTTTGTTAATAATGTTATCCGAATTACTTAACAACGAACTTCTTGCCGTTGATAATGTAGAGACCCTTCTGAGCCTTGTTCACGCGGACACCCTGCAGGTTGTAGATGGCGTCGCTGTTCTTATCGGCAGCCTTCACCTCGTCAATACCAGTCAGGTTAGCGTCGAAGTTCTCGTCGCCCTCGAATACGACCTCAAGCTCAGGAGCACCAGCAACCTGCTTCTTACCGACAATGTAGAGGCTCTTAGCTGACAGCCAGCGCAGATCGCCAACCTCGTGGTCGCCGGTAGCCTTCGTGTAGGTAGCGTCCTTTTTGAACTTAGCGAACTTGAAGCCCTGAGTGGCAGGATTAGCCATCACGTAAACGTCACGACCCTCAAACTCAGGATTGTTACGCAGCTCCTGGTTGGCAATCTCAGCAGTGTTGTAACGCAGCTGGTTCTGCTTAGCCAGATTAGCATCGAAGAAGTAGTAGTCTGAAGGATCGCCAGCAGCGAATGTTGCCAAATCCTCAGCAGTAACAGGTTCAGCCGTGATCTTCTCTGCGTCCTCAAGTGCAAGGGTAGTACGGAGCACGAATGCCTGGTCTACATCTGTAGCGTCAATCCAGTAGTAGTCATCGATAACGGGCAGGTTGTACATGTAGATCTTGTTGTTCGAGTTGTCGATACGACCATAGTACAGCTGAACGCCGTTCTTGTCACTATCCTTATCGTACTTGGCAGGAACCTTATACATCATGTTCACGCCCTTCGGGATGTACAGCTTAGCATAGCCATAAGTGGTCAGCTTAGTAACCTTTGCAATGATGTCCTCACCAGGAGCAACCTCACTCTCAGAGTAGCCCATGCGGAATACGCACTGTGTGCCTAGTTCAACATCCTTGGCCTCGAAGGTGTTAGCCTTAGCCCAAGAAGAGGTGTACAAAGTAGCAACGGCAGTACCTGCAGCAGTAGCGAAAGCCTGCCGGTCGAAGATGACCTCAGCCTCGCGAGTCTGCTCCTCACGGTAGATGACAGTAATCTGCTCGTTATTGGTAGCGGCATCAGTAGCAGCTGCAGTGAATGCATTAGCAGCAACAGCACCAGCAACGACAAACGTATCAGCTTTCTCTACGTTAGCGAACTCTATCTTTCTGAGAACTGGGCTGGTGAAATTAGTAATTGCACCGGCCTTCTCGACACCACCAGTGAAGGTTATTGCTTCAAGGTTGGCAGCACCACCACCGAAAGCACCTGTTGCAGGAATCTTACCAATAGTAGCAATCCGAACGCCCATGAAGCGGTTCAAGTCAGTACCAGCATTAACTGTACCCACAATCGTCAGGCTATCAACGTTTGTGAACACGCCAGTAGTGAACGTCTTATTATAGTCACCACCAATCAGCACATTAGTAGTATTGCCTTTAGGAGAACCCTTAACATACTTACGTGAACCAACGAAAGCACCACTTACTACAGAATAGGAAACGACAGCGTCTACATCACCAGTGATGGTGTAAGAAGACTTACCGTCAGCAGGAGCAACAAACGTGTTGGCAGGAATAACGGCAGAACCAGTAATCTTAGCGATTGTTACATCGAACTGAGAACCAGCAGCCGTAGGACCCTGGAACACGTTATTACCACCGATATTGATAGCACCCATCTCACCAATAGTTACAGTCTCAGCCATAGCATCATCGGTAAGTGCGCTCAGATTAGCAAATGCATTGTTACCAGAGATAGTGATAGATTTAGCAGTCATGTCACCGATAGTAACACTCTTCAGCAACTTAGCAGCAAACGCATTTTCTTTGATAGTAGCACTCGTGGTGGTTGTCAAAGGAGCAGTTGCATTGACGATGTTACCAACCTCAACAGTCTTGTCAGCGACCTCACCGCCCTGGAAAGCATTATCGCCGATTACTACAATAGCATTAGACTTTCTTGAAGCAGTGATATTGTTCAACTTAACTTTCTGGAGGTTCTTGCCCTGGAAGGCAGCATCGTCAATCGTTACACTGGCAGCAACCATGTCACCAATTGTGACTTCCTTCAGAGAATCAGCGGCAAAAGCGTTCTTGCCGATTGTGGCGGTCAGTATCTTATCATTAGCAGCATTAGAACTATGAATAAAGTCCTTAATCGTACCAATCGTCACAGTCTTGGCAGCAACATCGCCACCCTTGAAAGCATTCTCCTCAAGAGTGAACACACGGTTGCCATCAGTAGCTTCATTACAAGAAGCTGTGATGTTACCAAACACTACGCTCTGCAGGTTCTTACCCTCGAATGCACCAACCTTGGGGGTACCACCATCGTTCTTAACAGTAAAGTTAGCCTCGATGTCCTTAAAGCTTACGCTCTTCAGGGAGTCAGCAGCAAAGGCAGCACCATCGATAGTTACGGTCATTGAACCAGTACCCTTCTCCAATATCTCTTCAAAGGCAACAATCTTACCAACCTTGTCTCCTCCAAAGAAAGCACTCTTAGCAATATCGAAGGTAGAATTATTATTATTTGAAGAAGAAATCTGACCGAACTTAATTTCCTTCAGGCCTGTGCTTGCGAAGGCTTGTTCATCAATATCAAAGTCGTAAACATTGATTAAACCGAATGTAACGGTCTCCAGGTGCTCTCCATCACCGAATACGTTAGCAGCAGTAGCAGTGGGGTAACCGATGGTGAACACGCTCTTTGCACCATTAGCAGAAGCCATCGGCATAGAGTTGATGTTTTCGAAAGTCACCTTAGCCAGTTTGACGTTACCTTCTGCAAAGGCATTGTCGGCAATCTTGAACGTGCCATCAATATTACCATTGCTGCTTCCATTAGAAATCTGGCCAAATGCCACCTCAGCCAATACAGGGTTATTGATGAATGCTTTGGCCTGAATATCAACTACACCCTTTTTCAGATAAGAAACGCCAGACTTGGCAAATTCTACCTTTGCAAGTGCAGCACACTCAGAGAAAGCACCATCAGCAATCACAAACTTGTTGTCATCCTTTGTGGCGAATTTAACTGAAGGGATAAGAAGTGCCTTAATGCCGGTGTTCTTAAAGGCATTAGCACCAATCGTGACGTCTTTGGCATCATTAGCCTTAACCTCAACACAATTGATAAGCACCTCTTCCAGAGAAGTAACATCAGTGAAAGCAGCGTTAATAGTTGCTGCATAATGAGTTGAAGAGAGAGACTGAGCAACAAGACCCTTGGTGAAGTTAATCTTCTTAAGGCCAGTAACACCTACAAAAGAGTTATTAGCAAAGGTTCCAGAGAAAGCACCCAGACAGTGGATGACCTTCAAGGCACCCTGAGAGGCAGCATCATACTTGGCATTGTTCTTGTCGACAATACCAAACAGGTTGTAAGTAGCAATACCATCACCAATGGTTGCATGATAGTTTGCGGCCAGGGTCAGAGAGTCAAGGCTTACACAACCAGTGAAAGGAGCATTGGAGATGGTTGCAGCAGCAGGGATATCAAGATACTTCAGAGAACGGCAGTTCTCGAAAGCCTCCTTGCCACCATGCTTAGCGATAGAGGTAACAGCGGTGTTGCCGAAACCTTCAATCTTCTCCAGAGCGGTACAGTTAGCAAAAGCATGTTCAATGGTAGTGAGCTTCTTAGCAACCTTCACTGTCGTCAGCACGTCATTGATAACGCTCAGGTCATACATAAAAGGCTCGCCCGTAATGGTTGCCAGATTCTGGGCATTAGACAAATCAAGAGTCTCCAGCGAGCTGTTACCAAACACGTGATTACCCAGTGTTGTCATAGCCGTGTTGCCAGAAGCAACAGATACGGTCTTCAAATACTTACAGTTGTAGAAAGCATACTCACCGACAGTTGCACACTCCTCAGGAATCACGAACGTTCTGATAGCAGAATTCTGGAATGCATAGGTACCAATAGAAGTACAGTTCTTGGTGAACACCAGCTTCTTCATGTTGGTACAGCCATAGAAAGACTTCGTACCGACAGTGTAGAAAAACTTATCCAATGACACGCCGTTATAACCTGATGCACCATCGATGAATTCCAAGGTATCAACCTCAACTAGTCCATAGAAAGACTGCTTCGTTGTACCTACAAGACCGTCTTCAATCTTTTTAACGGCATACTTGTACTTGTTCTCACCGAATTTCTCCTCGAAAGAGACGGGAATACGAAGTGTCACCTTGTTTCCACCTTTACGAGCAGCAGCCAGAGCATCCAAACCATCGGCATCCAAACCGGTGATGGACACTTCGTAGAAATCGTTGGTGTCATCCCAACCAGTGACGCGGTAGGTCACAAGACCCACCTGGTCACCAATCTTGATAGTAGCACCAACAGCCGTACCATCAGCCGGACCCTTTACATAGTCACGAGCTGAGGCATTAGCAGCAACATTTCCCAGCATCAGCAGCGCGCTGAGTGCCAAGAATTTCAAGTTAAATGCTTTTTTCATTGTTAATAATGTTTTGTTAATAAATAAAATAATGTAAAATTAAAAATAATAGTCTTTTTTGTTTCGTCCGATACCTCTTGTTCGTTTAATGACACAATAGTACTGCTGGCCAGCACTCCCCTGCCGGTCATCACACTCACATTCGGATGTTTGAAGGATGAGGTCTGATGTATGAGTCAGAACACTCAAGACTTCGCAATCCTAAACTTCTGGAAACAAAAAAGACGTGGGAGAAATGCCTCTTACGCACTTATCCCCAAGGTCAGGCTCTTGCATTGCCCCTACATAAGGATAAGCAACGGAGAGCCTGCCCACGCCAAGTGATAATATATACACACTACGGCCTGGCAATCCCATACAACATACGTGATAAGAGAGTACACCTAATTGCTGGGAGTACACCTTATTATATAATTATAGAGATAAAGGCCGCAGGGAGATATAAAATCAACCTACGTAGACGTCTCGTGTTGCATTACCGCTGTATGTAGATTCAAGTTTGCAAGATTTGACCTTACAGACAGTAACGTTCGAAAACGTCCTTTTGAGACTGGGCTTACAACTGCCCTGGGTCTCGTTCCATCGATGTTTTTAATACACCTGCCCACGCGCGGACAGGCCGAAATTGCGCACTAATGGCGTAAAATCGGTGCAAAGATAAGCATTTTTTTGTAACGAACAAATATTTTTAAGGAAAAAATTACACTTTAGGGGCAAAAAATTGATTTTTGGCGGGTAAACGATGATTAAGGACGGGGGAGACGCTTTTGTCCATTGGATAATCACGGTGACGGTTCTCTCTTCGAGAGTGTGGTGCTCTCTGATAGCAGGGTGTGGCGATGCCATGCAATCAGCGCGTCAGGGAGAACTTCATCGACAGGCCGAAGTCACGCGTCGTCGTCGGATAGCTGCTGGATGAGAGCAGCGGGGTATTGGTCTGACGGTCATAATAGAACGACATGGTGAGCAGGCGTGAGAGCGTATAGTCGGCCATGAAGGATATCTTCAAGGCCGAGTTGCCACTGCTGGCAGCACTGGTGCGCGTGGCTATGTCGCGCGTGATGGCTGCCTGGTCACGCAGCGAGATGTCGAGACGCAGGTTGAGGTCCTGGTTGACGCCGGTTTTGCGGGCGGTGCTAGAAGAACTAGTTGGACTAGTTTGACTAGACTTACTAGACTTGCCACGCTGGGCTTTCTTGATCTTGCGCGAGGTACCGCTGCCAAAGAGCTTGAAGTCGTTAATCTTATAACCGAAGCCCACGACGATGTCGTTAGAGCGCGACTCATTGATCTGCACGCTGGTCATGGACAGCGTCAGGTTACGCGTGCGCCGGTATTCCGCCTTCATGGTCAGGCCCGACTCGAAGGTGACATCCATACCGATGAGCGGCGAGAACGACTCGTTGATGCTGACGGCAGGCACATGCCACCCCAGCACAGATGCCGTCTCGCTACTGCTGTTATAGCTGCCGACGGCAAAGATGGACTTATAGGCGTGATTAATGTTGACCGACTTGAAGTGCTCATTGAACCACTTGAGCTTCGACAGGCCAGAATAGCGGATTGTCCAGTTTGGCAACAGTTTGCCCAGCGTAGGCAACAGGTCCAGCGAGCCACGTCCGCTGGCCGTATAGGTGTCGAGGAAAGCCGGAATCATGACCGCCGCGCTATAGGCATCGACGTCCTGGCCGTAATGGGCAACAGCCATCTGCTGGAAACGAGGCAGCGCGTCACAGAAGCGGTCGAACACCGTGGAGGGGTAGCCCGAATTGGCGTCACCCATTCCCTCAAAGGCGCTGGCAATGGAGATGGTGGTCATGTTGAACGTCCCGCTTTGAGTGGAGGGCATACCATCGAGCGAGTAACGGATGCTGCGGGCTTTCGTCTCCGTACGCGACGCGCTGAGGTCTATCTTCAAGTCGCGGGCCGGTTCGAGCGTGGCCCGCAGGGCCAGGTCAGTCGTCTGATTAGAGGCTGCCGGTGAAGCCTTGCTGTCGTCCATCATCAGCCAACCATTGTCGTATGCTTTCTGCAGATAGGAGTCGCCGGCCAGTCCGAAGGCGAAGTCGAGGCCAGGGGCCATCACGCCACCTGTGCGCTGTCCGAAGGCATCGCCCACATTGGGCATGAAGCCTGGTATCGACATGGCATTGGTGCTGCGGTAGGTCAGTCCGATGGTGCGTACCATCATCAGCAGACGGGTTACCGACTGAGCAGGCTTGTACCACCACTGGGTGTCGGCAGCCGGTTTGGCGGCCACGGTCAGTTTGATGACAGCCGTATCCTGGTTCTTAATCAGAATCTTGTTCTGGTCGATGACCTTATACTTGACAGGATAGGTCTTGCCATCCTTGGTCTTAGCCGTCACGATGAGTCGCTTCGACTTCTTATTGTGGGTGACGGTCAGCGTGGTGTCAGGCTTCAGCGTCAGCTCCTTCTGGAAAGCATTCTTGTTTTTTGGGAGCTGGGCATCGGCGGCGGATTTCTCAGATTTCTCGGATTTTCCTGACTTTCCGGAATTACCTGACTTACCGGTTTTTCTGGAGTTAGCCGTCTTCTGAGGCTTGGCAATGGCTTTCTTGAAGCGCTCATTAGTCTTCTTCAGGAAGGGGAAGTGATTGTAGAGCGTCTCCATGTTCAGATTACCGTTGACCGTCAGCTGGCGGTTGTTAGTAATGGTGTTACCCAGCGTCGAGCCATCTTCCAGCTCTGTACCGCGCACCCAGTTGTAGGTGGCCGTATAATTGGCGTCAGCCGTCAACCAGTCGAAGATGGGCAGCTTGTTGAGCGGCAGCTGGTAGGAAGCCGTGAAGGTCTGTCGATAGTCGAGTGGCGTGCCGAAGTGCTTGATGCTATGCCAGACGGAGTCCTTCCAGGCCGTATAGCGGTCAGGGTAGAGGTCCTTGTTGATGGGCAGGCCGTTGCCATAGGGTTCCTCGATTTCGGCGCGCGTTCCCGACTGGAAATTCATGTGGAGGTTCTTGGTAAGGTCCCAGCGCAGACTGAAGTCACGGTTCCAGAGGAACGACGAGCTCCACTGCACGGGTACAGCTGCGCCAGACAGGTTGTCCATGTCGCGCTCCTGCAACTCGTTATAGCTGCGCTGCATCTCGGTATTGAACGTCACGTTCTGTGGGAGCCAGTTCAGACCGAAAGCCTTCGGGAACTGCATCCATTTCGACTTTGACTTTGAGTTCTTGAAAGGTTCCCACGCCTTGTATACCGGCGTGTACGAGTAGTTGAAAGCCCCGCGCCACTCGTCATCGTTCTCGTAGACGGTTGTCTCACCGGAGCGATGACTATGCCGATGGCTGTAGGAGAACGAGAAGTTGGCCGGATCGTAAGGCATGGGGTGACGCTTGGTCTTGATGCCCACGCGGACGTTGGAGAGCGAGAAGTTGGTGGTGGTAGTCTTGGTGACGGCTATCGACTCAATACTGTCGCGCTCATGGTCGTTCATTGCTTCCAGTGCATCGTCAAGTTCCATATCCGTGTCGAGCGGATTGTACTTGGGTCGCGTCTCCTCCTTGGTCATGCTGTAGTATAGCGGTGCCGTCACCTTGGCCTTGTCAGGGAAGAACTTGCCCAGTTCGACATTGGCCGTAACGGAATACGTCTTAAAGTTGTCGGTCGTACGCTGCATGACGCCCTCTTCCAGTCCGCCGAAGCCTTCGGTGACAATCTTACCCGTCAGATTGAGTGAGCCGACGTCGGACAGTTGCATGTTGAGTGCACCGGAAGCAGCCCAACCGCCATTATTGCTGACATCCATCAGGCGCAGCTCATTGACCCATACCTCACCGGACTTCAGGCTGCCGGCTATATTGCGCACGCCGATCATCATGGTCTTCACCTCGCCCAGCGACGGATTACCCATGATGCTGATGCGGTTGTTCATATTGTCCGGGTCATAGTCGGAGAACTCCATCGTGTAACTGGCCGTCCCCAATGTGCGCGCCTTGTTACGCGCCTTCTTCAGTGCAGTAAACAGTGAAAGGTTGATGTCGAGCATGTTTGCCTCGGGCCACACGGCCCGACAGTCATCGGCGTTAAAACGGTTATAGTCGTTGCGCTCGGGCGTCAGCTTCAGCGGTATCTGGTATTCATAATAGTTATTCTTGTAATCAGAACCGATGCGCACGAAGACGGCCAGCTGGTCGTCGCCCAGGGCTGTCACGTCATCCATCAGGCGGTTGGCATGAACGAACATCTGCAAGTGGCGATAGCGACGCAGGTCGAGCGTGGTATTACGATAGACAGCCTTTGACTCGCCCTTGCTCAGGTTCTTCACCACCATACAGTAGGCCTGCTCGTTAGCCTCAGTCAGCTGCGGCTGACTGGGGTCAGTGACGCGCTCGATGCCCGGCGGCAACACATAGTTGACGGGACGGCGGTCGCTGTTCTCCTCGATATTGACGGCACTGACCTCCAGCGTTCCGCTATTGGCTCCCGCCGTCAGCGGCTGCTGATAGACGCGCCACTCGCCACGCACCAGGTCGAGCGAGCCGAAGCGCAGCACGATAGGTTTCTGGAACTGGGTCAGGAACATACGCATGAAGCGGATGCTGGTAAAGTCGCTGATGCCGCCGGCGCGGTTGGTGTACTGAGTCAGCGGAATACGGAACTGATACCAGCGCACCTGCTCGCGGTTACCGTTACGCAGCGGTGCCGTGTACTCACGGATATCAGTGATGAAGTTCTGCCCCAGTTTCATGTCCTCAGGGCGTATGCTCACCTTGTATTCAAAGTAGCGCTCATACTCGTTGAGCGTGAAGTCCTGGTTGATGTCCTCAACGTCAGGATAGGTCTTGTACGACGTGTCGTAGCCTTCCGTCTGCTGGTCGGAGTCGGGCGAGTTGCCCTGCGGCAT
>DFGF01000051.1:352-4575 GCA_002371715.1 Prevotella sp. UBA3757 | reverse complement strand
TCGTTGGCCGGGTCGGCATTCCAGGCAGCCCTGACACTGTCGTTGACACTGATGCCGTTGAGGAAGTTGGCATAAGCCGGCTGCTGGCGTTCCTCCTCGTCGGTCAGGCCGTTCAGACCGACATCCTGACGGGCACGCGAGCCGCTGGTAGTGGCAAAAGCATAGGTCTGCGTAGGCTGAACAGGTATCTTACCCCAGGCCGTACGCTGGAACGTGCTGGTACCGTCGACGGGCATGCCGCTCTCGTAGAACTTCTTGCCGTCGCGCAGCACGTCCTCGCTCACCTCGCCGAGATTGATGTAGAGGTCACCGCCGTAGTCGCCGGCATCAGCCTGCTGCGAGGAATAGATAAACGGGTCGAGCAACCAGAACTCGATATACTCGACGTTTGCCGTCTCGAAGTCGTTGGTATCCAGCTTACGCATCATACCGCCCCACTTTCGCTGCGGATTCTTAAGCGTACCGTCGAAATTGACATCGGTGGAGAGGTTGTAGGGGCCTCGCTCCTGCGGATAGTAAGCCAGGTTCAGGATGGGCAGCTTATTGGTGGCACCGTTATAGGTGGACTGGTCACGCGTGGGGTACAGCTCGCTGACGTAGACAGAACGTACATAGTGGTTCGACAGCTGGTCAAGATCGCTCTTGATATGGCTGGGCGTCAGCGACGAGCTGCGCTCGGTGAATATCGGGTCGATGTTGTACCACGAGAGCAGTGCCCGGTTGAAGCCACTGGTTACCGAGTCTTTGTCGGCATATTCGGCAAAGGCATCAGGAACACTGGAGAGCACCCACGACGTAGGCTCCGCCACGGAGATGGCATTCTTGGCATTCTCGAAGTCGTCGATATACGAGGCGTTATCCTGCGTTCCGCTGGCTGTTCCGGCTATGAGCTGGGCAAACTCGCCGGTAAAGGAGATTTGCGACGGTTGCGTGCAATGGAGCAGCGGCAACCTGTCGAGCATCTTCGTCAGCCACTGGCTTTCGGTCTTCCAGTTGACGTTCAGTCCCCACAGCGTGTTCTTCAAGGGTTCAGATCCCATGACCACCTTCGATGTCAGCGCCTGTTCTGACAGGTGCTGCAGCGTACCACCTATCTGGAAATTCTTCGAGAAGTCGTACTCCCAATTGACGCCGAACATACGCTTCCGCTGCATGCCGTATTCCGTGTTCGACTCCAGCGACACGTTGACGCTCGTACCGGCATCGATGATGCTCTGGTTCAGGATGGTCACCTCGCCGGCCGAATAGTCCACCGAATAGTCAGACCCCTCCTTCAGGATGACGCCACCTGCCGTCACCTCGACAGACCCCTGCGGCACGTTGTAAGCGCCCAGCGAGATGACGTTGGCCGAGGTACCCTTGAACTGTCCCACCAGCAGGTACTTGTCCTTGTCGGTCATCTGCTTGGCCGCCGTCCGTGTGGTGTCATAGAGTTCCTGGAAGGCATACTTGTCAGCCACGGCCTCGCTCAGGCCCGACCGCAGGAGGAAGCTTTTCAGCGTCGAGCCGAAAGGCTCGGCCGAAGGGAAGAACACGCGGCCGTTGGTCACCGTATAGCCTTCCACAAAGTCGAACACGCTATTGGGGTGGGCCTTGTTGTTGTTGTCTAAGCGGTCGCAGCCCAGGCCTCGCAGCAGGGTGACACCTTTCACCTCCGGTATATAAGTAAGGTATACACCTGCGGTATCACTCTGGAACTTGATGTCGAGCCGGAACTTGGTCTTCTCGACCGTCGAAGCCAGATAGTAGACGTTCTTCATCATCAGCGGCCAGTTGGCTTGCTGCGGATTGTTCGACGTATTCTTCAACGACTTGACGAACAGGGCCTCACTGGCATTGGTATGGTCGCTGGAGAACTCGCCCACCCTGTAGGTGCGCCCGCCATAGGTGTACTCGAAGGCTACAGCCAAGACCTGGTCGGTCTGAAGACTGGTCTTTAAGGAGATATAGCCCAAAGCCTTGTTCAGCGTGTACTCCGACGAACTGAGCAGCCGGGCGGACGACAGCTTCTCATAGTCCGCGCCGCCCGTAAACTGCGCGTCGAGCACCGTTGAAGCCTGGTCGATATTGCGTGCCCCCGCGTAGGTGGTGGTCAGCCCGGCATACAGGCTGCTGGCGCTGTTGTCGGGCAGTGCCGACTGGCCTTTGCTGCGCCCGGGCACACTCTCGGCCAGGTCGGCCATGGCAATGATATTTCGCGTATTGGAGGTCGTTCCCGACTTGTTGGTCACCCACACCTCAATGCGGCTGATGTCGATGCCTGTCATCAGGTAGGGCAACTGCTGCATAGCGGCATCATAGTGCTCGCGGAAGTATTTGGCCAGGAAGAAGTGGCGGTTCTCCTCGTAGTTGGCCACGTCAATCTCGAACGGCGTGAGCTGCGTGCCACCCTTCGACGCGACGCTCTTCGTGGTCGAGTTTTTCTGCGACAGGACGGTCTGCAGCTTCAGTTTGCCAAACTGCATGTCCGTCCTGACGCCAAAGAGGCTCGACGCGCCCTTCACCAGCGAGTTGTTGGACGGGAAGGTGACGTTGCCCGCCTCCACGAGCTTAATGATTTCGTCCTCCTTGCCCTCATAGCGCAACTTCAGGTTCTTGGTATCGAAGTCGAAGGTGGCGTCGGTGTTGTAGTTCAGGTTCATGTTCACCTTATCGCCCACCTTGCCGTTGACGTTCAGGTTAATCTTCTCGTCGAAGTCCACACTCTTGGTCTTGCGGTTGCGCTCAGGCAGCGACGGGTTGTCGATATTCTTCAGCGTAGCGCCCAGCTTCAGTTCGGCCGTACCCTGCGTCTTGATGCGCACGCCGCCAGGTCCGAAAATCTTCTCGGCAGGACCCAGGTCGAAGTGCATGTCGGCAAAGTTGAACTTTTCCTTGCCCTTGGCAGCGACATTCTCGGCATCCTTCTTGCGGAAGAAAGCTTCGCGCTCCTTACGCTCGCTCCACTGGCGATACTCGTCAGGCGTCATCAGCACGGGAGCATTCAGGTAGGAGTCGCCCAGCTTCGAGCCAATCTTATACATGTTGAGCGAGTCGTCATATTCCACCTGCTGGCGGATGTTCTCAGGCCGATGCAGGTCGAGGGCCGACGAGTCGAGGTCGGCGACCTCGATGGGCGAGGTCTTCTGAATCTTCCAACGCGGATGCAGCAGCGAGTCGGGTATGCTCTCGTCCTCACGCTGCAGCGTCGGCTGAGCCTTAGCCTTGCGGACGGTGTCGGCAGGCAGAGAAAATGAAGAATGAAGAATGAAGAATGAAGAATTGGCTGACGCACTGAATGCTACCGCATTGACCAATGCGGCGGCACAGACGAGGACAATGAGAATCCGTCTCAGTATCATCCTCCTGCGTGCGGTAGCAAATTCTTCATTCTTCATTCTTCATTCTTCATTTAATCCGTTTCAGTGCCTGCTTCACGACCTGCTCGACAGGCAGTTCGGGCTGTTCCTGCAGGATGGCCACCACCACCTTCTGCGTCGGCGCCGGAGCGAAGCCCAGCATGGTCAGGGCTGCCACGGCCTCGTCGCGTACGGCGTTATTCACAGGTGCCGCCACCATACCGCCGGCCGGCACCTCGTCGGCAATGCCAAGTGCCACAATCTTGTCGCGCAAGTCGACAATGATGCGCTGAGCCGTCATCTTACCAATGCCCTTAATGCCCTTGATCAGTCGCTCGTCGCCACGCGAAATGGCATTACACAGCTCGCTGACGCTCATCGATGAGAGCATCATGCGAGCAGTATTGGTGCCCACCCCACTCACGGTGATGAGCAGTTCGAACATCTCGCGCTCCTTCTTCGACACAAAGCCATACAGCATGTAAGCGTCTTCGCGAATGGCCTCATAGACGTATAGTTTAACGTCCTTTTTGCCCTGTATGGCCGTATAGGTGGTCAGCGAAATGTTCAGACCGTAGCCCACACCGGCGGCTTCCACCGTAGCTAATGCCGGGGTTAGTTCAGTCAACTCACCCTTAATGTATTCTATCATATCTATGTCAACTTAACGTATTAATACATCTTATTAAACGAAGCTGGAACGCATTTTATTGTATGAAAATGCAAAAAGATGACGCGGGTTAACAAAATGTAGGTATCATCGAAACTTTTCTTTCCTTTTGTTACGCATTTCGGGGAAAAAGATGTAATTTTGCAGCCCAAAGGATTATATCAGCTAACATAATACTAAAAGAAATGACGAAAATCAGAGCCGCCGTCGTAGGT
>DFGF01000051.1:0-305 GCA_002371715.1 Prevotella sp. UBA3757 | reverse complement strand
TAGGTTACGGCAACATTGGAAAGTATGCAATTCAGGCCCTCGAAGCCGCCCCCGACTTTGAAGTGGCAGGTGTGGTACGCAGAAACGGGGCCGCCGACAAGCCCGCCGAACTGGCTGCGTACGACGTGGTGAAGGACATCAGCGAACTGAAGGATGTCGACGTTGCCATTCTGGCCACGCCGACGCGTTCGTGCGAGGAGTATGCCAAGCAGATTCTGCCCCTGGGCATCAACACCGTCGACTCGTTCGACATCCACACCAACATCCGCGGTTATCGCGAGCGCCTCATGGAAATCAACAAGCAG
>DFGF01000086.1:4655-7337 GCA_002371715.1 Prevotella sp. UBA3757 | reverse complement strand
TAATGAAAAAGTGTTGCTCCAAGGATGGACGTAGACGGGTTTTCGGTTTTCTGCTGAAGGCTTTGCTCTTTTTTTCATTTTCTCATTTTCTCAATACTTCATGTTTTGCACAGTTTAATACCGACCGCCTGGTGATGATAGGGCGCTCGGCACTCTATTATGAAGACTACGTGCTGAGCATACAATACTTCAATCAGGCCATTGCGGCCAAGCCTTATCTCTACGATCCGTGGTTCTATCGCGCCGTGGCCAAATACTATCTTGACGACTATGCCGGCGCCGAGCGTGACTGTACGGAAGCCATCGAGCGCAATCCCTATGTCGTGGGCAGTTACGAGTTGAGGGGGCTGTGTCGCATCCAGCAGAAGAATTTTGACGAAGCCATCCGTGACTACGATACCGCCCTGCGCTATGACCCTGAGGCCCAGGGCCTGTGGCACAACCGTGCTCTCTGCCGGTTGCAGCAGAAGGACTACGAGGGTGCGTTGAAGGATCTGGACTCCATGCAGACGCGATGGAGCAAGAACGCCCGCATCCCGGCCATGCAAGCCGAGGCCTACCTGCAGATGAAGGACACCACGAAGGCCATCAGTGCGCTGGAAAGAAGTATTGAACTTGACGGCTACAATGGTGGTGTTTGGGCCCAGCGGGCCTCTATCTGTCTGGCCCGTCAGGAGTGGAAGGACGCAGAGGGCCATCTGGACAAGGCCATCCACCTGTTGCCCAAGGAGGCCGGCCTCTACATCAACCGGGCCATGGCACGGTTCAACCAGAGCAACCTGCGCGGGGCCATGGCCGACTACGACACGGCACTCGACTTTGAACCCAACAACTTTCTGGGTCACTACAATCGCGGACTGTTGCGTGCCCAGGTAGGCGACGACAACCGTGCCATTACCGACTTCGACTTTGTGCTACGCCTGGAACCCGACAATCTGATGGCACTTTATAATCGGGCGCTGCTGTTGGAGCAGACGGGCGATCCGCGAGGCGCCATTCGCGACTACTCGAAGGTGATAGCCGAATACCCGAACTTTTGGACCGGTTTGCACCAGCGTGCCCAGTGCTATCGCAAGCTGGGCATGAAGCGTCAGGCCGAGCAGGACGAGTTTCGCATTCTGAAAGCCCAGATAGACAAGCGTTTCGGCAAGCAGCCCCGTCTCTCGAAGAAACAGATGCGCAAGCGTAGCGACGAAGATATTGAGAAGTACAACCAGCTGGCCATGGCTGACGAGGAGGAGTCGCAGCAGGAGTACCAGAGTTCCTGGCGCGGCCGCGTGCAGAATCAGAAAGTGCCCATGGAGTATCAGCCCATGTACGTGCTCTCCAATGTTCAGCAGCAGAGCAGCGTCAAGCAGTATGTCGCCTACGACCGTCAGGTGGATTCGCTGAACCGCACGATGCCTGCCGACCGTAGGCTATACATTGTCTGTGGCGACAATGCCGTAGCCGATGCTACACCTTACCTGAAACATGATTCTGCGTCGGCTGTTGCCCTGTGGCTGCTTGCTATCATCCAGGCCCGTCAGGACAGTGCCGATGTGCCGCTGATGACAGCCCACTTGCTGGACAACCTGACGCTGGCCATCCATCGTGCTCCGGCCAATGCCTATCTGCACTACAATCGCGGCAATGCCTATGTGCGCTGCCTGGAGTATCAGCATGCCGTCGAGGACTATACACGCGCTATCGAACTGGACGCCAACCTGGCCGAGGCCTACTACAACCGCGGACTGGCCCGTATGGCTCTGAAACATCACGAAGAGGCCGTCAGCGACCTCTCGAAAGCCGGCGAACTGGGGCTTTACCAGGCCTACAGTCTCATTAAGCAATTTAGAAGTAAGAATTAAGAGAGAGTTGCGCAAAATAAAATATGATTTATTTTGCATTTCGCTCGTTTTTTCGTAATTTTGCACCCGATTTAAATTTAAACATATCTCGTATTTATGGAAATTAAAATTACATTCCCTGACGGATCTGTTCGCTCGTATGAACAGGGCGTCACCGGACTACAGATTGCTGAGAGCATTTCTCCGGCTCTTGCACGCAGCGTCATCTGCTGTGGTGTTAACGGAGAAACCGTCGAATTGAACCGCCCCATCATGGAAGATGCTGAAATCGCGCTTTACAAGTTTGACGACGACGAAGGAAAGCATACCTTCTGGCATACCTCTGCCCACCTGTTGGCCGAGGCCCTGCAGGAGCTCTATCCGGGCATACAGTTTGGTTTCGGCCCTGCCGTTGAGAACGGTTTCTTCTACGACGTGCTGTTGCCTGAAGGCCAGATGATCAAGGAAAGCGACTTCGCTACGATTGAGGCCAAGATGAAGGAACTGGCTGGTAAGAAGGAGCCCGTGGTTCGCCATGAGGTCTCGAAGGCCGATGCCCTGAAGGAGTTTGCTGCTGACGGTCAGACTTACAAATGTGAACACATTGAACAGGACCTGGAGGACGGCACCATCTCTACCTATACACAGGGTAACTTCACCGACCTCTGTCGTGGTCCGCACTTGATGGATACAGGTGAAATCAAGGCTGTCAAACTGACCAGTGTGGCTGGAGCTTTCTGGCGTGGCGATGCTTCGCGCGAGCAGATGCAGCGCCTCTACGGTATCTCGTTCCCCAAGAAGAAAATGCTTGACGACTACCTCGTCATGCTCGAGGAGGCCAAGAAGCGCGACC
>DFGF01000086.1:640-4504 GCA_002371715.1 Prevotella sp. UBA3757 | reverse complement strand
CGTCTGCGCTTGCAGGACCACCTGCGCAAGGTACAGAAGCGTTTCGGCTATCAGGAGGTTATCACGCCGCACATCGGCTCGAAGAACCTCTACGTCACCTCGGGTCACTATGCCCACTACGGCAAGGATTCCTTCCAGCCCATCCATACCCCTGAGGAGGACGAGGAGTACATGCTGAAACCCATGAACTGCCCGCACCACTGCGAAATCTTCGCATGGAAGCCCCGTTCCTATCGTGACCTGCCCCTGCGCATTGCCGAGTTTGGCACCGTCTACCGCTACGAGCAGTCGGGCGAGCTGCACGGACTGACCCGTGTGCGCTCGTTTACGCAGGATGATGCCCACCTCTTCTGCCGTCCTGACCAGGTGAAGCAGGAGTTCCTGAACGTAATGGACATCATCAATATCGTGCTGAAGGCCTTCGGTTTCGAGTTCGAGGCACAGATTTCGCTGCGCGATCCTAACGACCACGAGAAGTATGTAGGCACTGATGAAGACTGGGCTCTGGCCGAGAAGGCCATCCAGGAGGCTTGTCAGGAGAAGGGCCTGCCCGCCCGTGTGGAGTATGGTGAAGCTGCCTTCTACGGTCCGAAGCTCGACTTCATGATTAAGGATGCCATCGGTCGTCGCTGGCAGTTAGGTACTATCCAGGTTGACTACAACCTGCCTAAGCGCTTCCAGCTGGAGTACACTGACGAGGACAACCAGAAGAAGACACCCGTCATGATTCACCGTGCACCGTTTGGCTCGCTCGAACGCTTTACCGCCGTACTCATCGAGCATACCAGTGGTCACTTCCCCCTCTGGCTTACGCCCGAACAGGTGGCCATCCTGCCCCTCAGCGAGAAGTACAATGACTATGCCCGCGAGGTTGCTAAGCAGTTCGAGCAAGGTGGCGTACGACCCACCATTGACCTGCGCAACGAGAAACTTGGCCGTAAGATTCGTGACAACGAACTGAAGCGCATCCCCTATATGGTCATTGTCGGCGAGAAGGAACAGCAGGACAAGACCGTGGCTGTGCGCCCGCAGGGTGGCGGCGAACAGAAGGTGATGGCTATTCAGGAGTTCATCGACCACATCAATGCTGAGGTTCAGAAAATGACAAAGGACTTCTAAGAACGTTCGATTACCGACGTTCACCCCTCTACGTTCATTGGCGGACGTCTGGCGGATAGTAAATCCAGCCAGGCGTCCGCCAATCGTAGCAAAAAGCATACAGTTTTTCATCAGAAGCGAAAAAAATAGGGATAACATTTGCTATTCTATTTGATAATGTGTATCTTTGTCGTTGCAAACTAATCAAAAAAACTAATAGACGCAATGAAAACAAAGGTACTATTGACAACATTATTGTGCGGCATGACACTGGTGAGCACAGCACAGCCACGTTACGACCGACAGCAGATGAGCCTGGAACGGCTGGGACGCGGCGTGGTGGCCGTCAGGAGCGGCAGTCAGGTCATCGTCAGCTGGCGCACGCTGACCAGTGATGCTATCGGCCAGGCTTACGACGTCTACCGCAATGGCCAGAAACTGAACAAGAAACCGCTGACGAAGGGCGGCACCTTCTTCGTTGACGACAGCCCGCTGCAGGGTCCGGCAACCTACGAGGTGCGCGGCGGCGGCCTGAACGGCAGCTATACGCTGCAGGCGGGCAGCCCTAACGGCTACATACCGGTATCGCTCCAGAAGCCTGCTGACGGCGTGACACCCGACGGTCGCACCTACACCTATTCGGCTAATGATGCCAGCGTGGGCGACGTTGACGGCGATGGCGAATACGAGATTATCCTGAAGTGGGACCCGTCGAACGCCCATGACAATGCGCACGACGGATTTACCGGACCAACCATCTTCGACTGCTACAAGATACTGAACGGACAGGCTGAGAACAGTCAGTTGCTGTGGCGTATTGATATGGGCATCAACATACGCAGTGGTGCACATTATGTGCCTTTCATCGTCTATGACTTTGACGGCGACGGACGTGCCGAACTCATGGTGCGCACGGCTGACGGTACGCGCGATGCCAAGGGCAACGTCATAGGCGACGCTGCGGCCGACCACCGCCATCGTCCCGCTGCCGACCAGCAGAATCCCCAGCCCGAGCGCGAGTGGGGCCGCTACAACCGCCAGGGACGCCCCATGACGGGCCGGATACTGACGGGTACGGACTACATCACCGTGTTTAACGGACTGACGGGCGAGGCTATGGACACCAAACGCTACATTCCCCAACGGGGCAATCCGCAGGACTGGGGCGACAGCTATGCCAACCGTTCCGACCGCATGCTGGCTGGTCTGGCATTTCTGGACGGTCGAAAGGCCAGCGGCATCTTCTGTCGTGGCTACTACACGCGGACGGTCATTGCCGCCTGGGACTGGGATGGCCATGAGCTGAAAAACCGGTGGACCTTCGACACCAACGAGCCTGAGTGGGCCAGCTATGCCGGACAGGGCAACCACAACCTGCGCGTGGCTGACGTGGACGGTGACGGGTGTGACGAGATAACATACGGCTCTATGGCCGTGGACAACGACGGTCGTGGACTCTACAACACGCGCATGGGTCACGGTGATGCCATCCACCTGATGGCCTTCGATCCTGGGAAGCCAGACCTGCAGGTATGGGATTGTCATGAGAACAGGCGCGACGGCAGCGACTTTCGCAATGCCCGCACTGGCGAGGTGATATTCCAAATTCCCTCGAAGAGCGACGTCGGGCGCTGCATGGCCGCTGATATCGACCCTACCAATCCCGGCGTCGAAATGTGGAGCAGTGACAGCCACGGCATCCGTAACCTAAAGGGCGAGGTGGTATTTTCGGCTCAGGACCCTGACGACCCCCAACACCAGCAGCACCTCATGCTGGGTGGCCGTTGGCTGTCGGTGAACTTCGGCATCTGGTGGGATGGTGACCTGTTGCGCGAACTGCTGGACCGTGCCACCGTCACGAAGTACGACTGGCGTGAGCACACCATCCGGGACGTGGTCAAGTTTGAGGGCATTGTGTTCAACAACGGTTCAAAGTCGAACCCCTGTTTAGCTGCCGACATCCTGGGTGACTGGCGCGAGGAGGTCGTGGCCCGTACGCCTGACAGCCGCGAGTTGCGCATCTTTGTCAGCCCCATTCCTACGGAATATCGTATTAACTGCCTGATGGAGGACATTCCATACCGGCTGAGCACGGCCGCGCAGAACGTAGGCTACAACCAGCCCTCGGAGCCAGGCTTTTATCTTGGACCGGACAAGACGGTGGTACCGTTCCTGAAATGAGCGGGAGGCTCGGGGGGCACGACAAGCAACAAGGGTCGTCCCTCCAGAGCGAACGGAAAAAAAGAAAACGAGGATGTGTCACTTAGGACACGTCCTCGTTTTTTAAATATGACTGAATGAAGTAGGGGAGGATTACTCGCCCTTCTCCATCTGAGCCTTCAGTTGAGCGAGCACGTCGATGTCGCCGAGCGTAGTGCTGGCAGCCACGTTCTCAATCTTAGGCGTATCGTCCTTCTTCGGGGTGCGGGCCTTCTTGGCGGCAGCACGCTTCTCCTCGCGGGCGGGATCCTCGAAGGTGCGGCTGTGGCTGAGAATGATGCGCTTGCTGTCCTTGTTGAACTCAATGACCTTGAAGGGCAGCGTCTCGCCCTGCTTGGCCTGTGAGCCGTCCTCCTTCTGCAGGTGCTTAGGAGTAGCGAAGCCCTCGATGTTCTCGTCGAGCTGGATGACAGCACCTTTCTCAAGCATTTCAACAATCTTGCCTTCGTGGATAGAACCGACGGTAAAGCGATCCTCGTAAGCATCCCAGGGGTTGTCCTCCAGCTGCTTGTGACCGAGCGACAGACGACGGTTCTCCTTGTCGAT
>DFGF01000086.1:429-580 GCA_002371715.1 Prevotella sp. UBA3757 | reverse complement strand
TGTCGAGCACGATGACGTCGATGGGTGCACCAACCTGCGTGAACTCTGAAGGATGTTTTACCTTCTTGGTCCAGCTGAGGTCACTGATGTGAATCAGACCATCGACACCCTCCTCGAGCTCCACGAACACACCGAAGTTGGTGAAGTTGCG
>DFGF01000086.1:0-380 GCA_002371715.1 Prevotella sp. UBA3757 | reverse complement strand
GTTGGTGAAGTTGCGAACCTTGGCCGAGTGCTTTGAACCAACAGGATACTTAACCTCGATGGCATCCCAGGGATCTTCCTTGAGCTGCTTGATGCCGAGCGACATCTTGCGCTCGTCGCGGTCCAGGGTCAGGATGACGGCCTCCACCTCGTCGCCCACCTTCAGGAACTCCTGAGCTGAACGCAGGTGCTGGCTCCACGACATCTCACTGACGTGGATAAGACCCTCGACGCCGGGCTGAATCTCGACGAATGCACCGTAGTCGGCAATGACGACAACCTTACCCTTGACGTGGTCACCCACCTTGAGCGATGCATCCAGTGCATCCCAGGGATGGGGCGTGAGCTGCTTCAGGCCGAGGGCGATGCGGCGCTTCTCGT
>DFGF01000087.1:26771-36094 GCA_002371715.1 Prevotella sp. UBA3757 | reverse complement strand
CGGCAAACAGGTTGGCAAAGCTGAAAAACGAGGACTTGCGCTCGCTGCCCTCTATGAGGTCCTCAAGTTCCTCGATACTTATCTTCTTGTCATCCATAATAAAAAACGAAAACAGTAACGTTAACGGAAAAGTTAACGAAAACGATGGTGTAGTTCGGGTAGCAGAAATTGCCGACAAGGCATAGTTCCTGCTCGTTACGCCGATTACAACAATCTGTTAATCAAGACATTACGGGGTTTTAAAATTAAATTGTTAAAAATTGACGGGCAAATGCCCTTGTTTCCGTTGCAAAGGTACGAAATAAATTTGAAACAGACAATTGAAAATCGAAAAAATTTCGAAAGATTCGCGTGATTCGCCAACCGGTTACTGGCCATTTCTGTAAAACGCCATCCGGTTACTGGCCATTTCCGTAAAGTGTCAACTGGTTCTGGATGTCTTCGCGAAGCTTGCTGGGGCGCATACGTGCCACAGCAGCTTCACAGCGCTGGCGCGTCTCGTCACTGACGGTACCCATGACACGCTCGGCCAGGAGCAGGGCCAGGGCCAGGCGGCCCTCAGTAGCAGCGACGATGCCCTTGCGCACGCGCAAGGCATGATAGAGCCGCACGATTTCGCGGTGCAGCATGTTCCACTCATGGCGGGCACTATCGCGGTCGGGAGGTGCCGTGAGCATGGTGGTGGCCAGGCGTATCAGGGTGCGCGTGTCGCCAGGAATGTCACGACTACCCTCCGGGTGTTCGTCGACGACCTCCACGACTTCAGGGTGGATGCTGACGGCAGCGATGGCCAGGTCGGGGATGCTCACCACGAGCTGCTTGTCACGACGGTCCTTGACCTTCAGCAGCACACCCTCCACACCGTCGAACACGCCACCATGGATACGGATGTGGTCGCCCTTCGACAGTCGTACCTCGTCGGGCCGGAAATATAGCACATTGGCTTCCGTCTGCTGCGTGACACGGATGAAGTTCTGCATGTCACGGTCGCTGACCACAATCTTCTCAGGGCGTTGCTGTCCAGTGACAGGCCGTACCAGCCAGTAGCACGTCTCACGCAGCATGGCCTTGGCATCACGGACAGACTCCTCTGTACCCCACACGAATACCAGTTCGGTAATGGCGGGCACCAGACGGCGTACCTTCCGGCCCCGCTGCGTCTCGACACGGTAGCGCAGGGGGACATAACATGTCAGACCGGCCTGGCGCAGGGCATCGCGCACAGCTAACTCTTTCTTAAATATTGCTCTTAACACAAACCACTGTTCCATTTCAACAACGAATATATTTTTAAAAACAACGATTGCACCGCCACACTCTGCACCTTTAGGTCAGAGAATTAAACGAATTACACGAATTTTTCTTTTTTCGACAACGGATTGAACGGATTAAACGGATCGATATAAACAACGAATAAACGAATTACACTAATTTAAAATCTGCGTAATCTGCGACATCTGCGGCATCTGCGAGAGATTCTACACGATTTAAATATCTGCGTAATCTGCGACATCTGCGAGAGATAAGAAGATACTTTCGCTCGGTAATAAAAAGAAAAACACGTTTTTCTTTTGTATTTCGCTCGCTTATTCGTATCTTTGCAGCGAAAACAGATTGAAACAGAGATATGAATACAAACGTAGTAAATGCATCATCTCCAACCAGTGCTAAATATTGGTCTGAGCTGAAGAACCTCAGCAATGAAGTGAAATTAGAACTCATTTCATTATTAAGCAGTTCTATGAGGCATACAAAAGCCACGAAAACAGATAGCCCATACGACAAAGCCAAGATAAAACTTGATGATTTGGAAATTCCCGCAAAGTTACGCCGCAAACGCGGCTGTATTAAGTTGACCGAAGAAGATTTGAAGGATGAACGCATCAAATACATTCTGAACAAATCCCCATTATGACTGCCAGCCAATTCCTGGATGATGTGAGTAGATAAGGCTTCGCGCACAGCTAACTCCTTCTTAAATATTGCTCTTAACACAAACCACTGTTCCATCTTAAACAACGAATTAAACGAATTTTTCTTTTTTTCGACCACGGATTGAACGGATTAAACGGATTGACATAAACAACGAATTAAACGAATTTTTCTTTTTTTCGACAACGGATTGAACGGATTAAACGGATTGACATAAACAACGAATTAAACGAATTACACGAATTTAAAATCTGCGTAATCTGCGACATCTGCGGCATCTGCGAGAGATTCTACACGATTTAAATATCTGCGACATCTGCGACATCTGCGAGACATTAACACCCTTTAGGCTTACGCCGCTTTCCCGTCTGCGGGAAACGCTCAAATCTTTTGTATTTCGCTCGCTTATTTGTATCTTTGCAAAAAGGAAGAGTATGAGAAAACTGACCACCGTCAGGCTTCCTAAGTATATGCTGACAGACCTCAACAGCGAGGCCCGTCGGCAGGATATTAGCGTAAGCAAACTCATAGAAAACATTACCGAAGCATATATGTACCAACAACCCAATCCCGACACTCTTGCAGCCCTTGAAGAGGCCCGCTCAGGCGTTGAAATGGAAGAATTAACCGACAAGGATTTAGAGGACTTCGAAGCAAACGTCGCTAACTTATGATTATCAGACTGTCTGGCAAATTCAAGAAGAACTTGAAACATGACTACCTCCTGATATGGATTGACGAAGCCACCAATACCATCAAGCTGCTGCGCCTTGGCACCCATCATGAATTATTTGGTATATAGTTCTGTTTCCATCTTACATCTTACATCTTCCATCAGACATCAACCATCAGACATCATACATCAGACATCTTCTGCCATCACATACCAGCCATCATACATCAGCCGTCGAACATGCTACTGTTTCTTCTTTAGCCAAGATGGCAAAC
Source organism: Prevotella sp. UBA3757 (assembly GCA_002371715.1). Classification (GTDB taxonomy): domain Bacteria; phylum Bacteroidota; class Bacteroidia; order Bacteroidales; family Bacteroidaceae; genus Prevotella. The sequence goes on along the minus strand of DFGF01000087.1, from coordinate 33,214 downwards.
AGTAAGACGCTAAAGAATAAACCAATTCAAAAAGCAGAAAATATAAAAAAGTACCCCCTTCATTTACGACTCCACGATAGCCCATTAAAACCAACATGTCTAAAATAAAACATGTAAAAATTGCACCCCATGTTAATATCTGATAAATATTATGAAGGCTGAACTTTGGTTTAGTAGCCCAAAATATCACGCTATTCAATGCCCATAGAGGAACTGTAAAGGACAAGGAAAGCAAGCATATCTTATCAGTAGATACCGACAGGAAAAAAGACCGATGGAACACAGCTATCCATAGCACTCCGGCGCCTACAGTGGCCATAAAGGTTGTAATAATGAGCACCCAAGCCAATGGTGGGAGCTTCCATAATTTCTCAAATTCACTTATCATACTTATATCATATCATTACACATCTGCCTTAAAATACGCAAACGCACAACGATTCATGTTTAATAGTTGACATTCAATGCTTTCCAAAGTCCCTTATGCAATTGTATCGTATCTCTCTCACTAAAAGCAGAATTACGATTACGGTATTTAAACGTATGCATCGTATCACGCCCATTAGAATAAGTATGGCCAATGGCACTGCAGTCGTACAGCAACCGCATAACCTCATGCACATCAGTTTCTTTAAGTTCTGCAACATTACTATAGTTACGATGAAACTCTTGAAAACTGAATTCACGTTTACGCATAATAGCAAACACACCTAAAACGAGTTTGGTCTTGTCGTAATCTATATAACCAGCCATTTCGTCTTCTATCTCGGTCACAAAATACTCAAGAGAGTATTCTTTTATTCCTTTTTCAATATCGTCTCTCGTGACCTTATTCCCTTTACACTGATTCTGAATACAATTCATCAGCTGAATGAAGTCACGAGGGGTATGACGAGTATAATCCAGAAGCGCATTATAGATGCTGTTATTGGCATATCTTGTAGGAAAAAAAGAAGACAAGACATCGCGCAAATCAGGATATACCAATTGGGCCCTTTTGTTTATGAGCTGAATAAGCGGACTATCCGAAGGAGTATTTATGCCCTCTTTGTACCATAACAGAGAGAAAGAGAAGTCTCGTCTTATCTTATTTTTATTTGCATCGGGCAGTCTGTCAAAAATATCGGTCCTACAAAGAATAAGAATTTTTACGGGAATATTCTCCCGAAGCATAAAGTTGTTTAGGGACTTGACTTCGTTTATCAAAGCAGCTATAGTTATGAATCTATCTTCACGATTAGTAATATTATCATCAAGTTCATCTATCACGATAATATGCCGATGTGACTCCTTGTATGACTTTAATAGCTTCATGACAAGTTCTGTTGATAAATCAATGGAAACCTCGGCATTTTCTATATTTTGTGAAAGCCTGACGCTAAAAGCCTTAACAGCCATTTTGAAAGTTCGGCTGGAAGTTTTCTTAACCAATGCAGACATATCGGTAACAGGAAACAAGCCTGCTTGAGAAAAGACCTCAACGAAACGTCTAACTTCACTATCGTCTACTGCATGAGCATCAGGGTCATCTAACAGTTTGCTCAACACTTTAACTGACAACAGCCATCGCCAAGAATTACGCGCCTTTATTTCCTTTTCAGCGTCACCACTAACAATCCTATTGAAAGTCTTATACGGAAAATCCCTTAGACCTTCCGGACTTACAATAATACTTTCATCACTCATCAATCGAAGATGTTCGGATAATGACGACTTGCCAGAGCCTTTATATCCTAAAAAAAGAAAAGTTGTCTTGTCAAGGGCTTTTTCGACCACTTTGTCGTTGTCAACATAGCCTTTGATGAGCAAATCCGGCATTTCCTGCCCTTCTTTTGCAGCATCCATAAAGCCGAACTGAATCTTATTGAAATTTCTCATAGTAATAACGGAGTAAGTATTATAGTAGCAATTTTAGAGGATTAGATCTAAAAATCTGGGGCGCAAGGCGCGAAGCCTGCGCCCCAGATTGGGCTTATCTCCTCATGGAGTCATAAACTCCACAGAATACAAATCACATTTTACTCGGCAACCGTGCAGAGAATCTTGTGAGTATAACCAGAAGGAGTAGTGGCGGGAGCAGCAGTAGCGTACTTGATACGCTTAGAAGCTGCGTCAGCCTCGAAGTCATGACCGAAGACGTTCACAATAGCAGTCCATTTATCCTGACCAACAGCTGTCCATGTGATAGGCAGAGTGGAACCAGCGAAGAAGCCGCTAAAGCCAATCAGGTTCTGGTTCATACCAATAGCATGATACGTAGTCTCATGGTTGGTGTTCATAAAGTCTGCCTTAGCCTTCTCATCGACATTCGTCGGAGCAGTTTCAGTATAGCTATTCAGGTTTATCGTAACACCACAAACTGAGCTAGCATCTGTGGTTTCAACAGCACCTACATACTGACCGAACTTAGCATAGAACGGGCTATTGTTAGTATTAACCTTCTCCTCAGTGATGGTCACATTAGGAGCACATACGTCAGTGACTTTGTAGGTCGTACCACTGGTGGTGATAACACCAAATATAACCTTACCAGTAGCTGTTAAATTACCTACGATACCTCCGAGGTTACCATAAGCTGTAATGGTACCAGCAGTCTTCACATTCTTGAAGGTTGCATCAGTAGTGGTAGAAACCTGACCAGCCACAGCACCGATAGACATCACAATGTTAGACTTAGTGGGAGCAGCCTCCAAACCAGTCACCTCGATATTGTCAATAACAGCTTCACCAGTTACTTCACCTGCCAGGACACCAATTTTAGCGTTAGCAACAGCAGCACCTTCTACCTTAGTATTAGTGAACTTCAGATTGTTAACAGTTACTGCACCAACACTCTTGAACAGACCAGCCTGTGCTGCAGGAACGAATTTCAGATTCTTGATGTTAACAGGAACGGCAGTAACACTCTTAGTAGAACCAGTTGGCAGGAATGCAGAGTTACCATCAAGACCATAAGAAAGTGCATTAAGTGGAGCCCACTCGAACTTGTCTCCGTTCAGGTCAAGCTCACTAGCCAAGATACGAGTATTAGCAGAGTAAGTATTGAACTTCAGCTGCAAGGCAGTGACGATTGCACTTGTAACACCATTAACACCAACAATAGTTGTCAAATCGCCATAGCCATAGCCAATTTCAGTCAGTTTAGAGGTGAACTTCACATTACCATCCCAGTCAAGCGTTGCGCCAGTACCAGAAGTCTTCACATTGCTGAAGTCAACAGTATTAACCTTAGTAGCTCCTTCAGTATAAATCTCAACATTTTCAGTAAACTTCTCAGTACCAAAGGTGATAACGTTCACACCATTGAGCAGGCTCAGCTTATCTGTACCATCATGAATGACGATAGTAGCCTCCTTGCCAAGAGCATCATACTTCATGCTACCATAAGTCTGGATGTTGTTATCTACAGTATTCTTTACAGTCAGCACATCGTCAGCCCTGTTGACAATAGTCTTCAATGTACCATCGAGGATAACGGGATCCTTAGAGGTAGCATCAATCTCAATCGTAACAATAGTTGAAGCTGTGGTATTGTTGATAGTCAGCACCTTTGCCTTGGTAGCATCAGCATTTTCCTTAGTCTTAATTACCAGAGAGTGCTCTGTACCAATCTTCTTGAAGCCCATACCGCTACCGAAGCTCAGCGTAACATTGTGCTTCAGAGCCTCTTGCAGAGTAAGTGTATAACCCTCGGGGTCATCACCACCCTGAACGTTCACATTATCAGCAAGATTCATGGTGAAGTCGCGGTCAGTACTGTTATCAAGTTCCTTGATTTTCTTTGCAAGTTCGTTCAGTGTGTTGACACCAGTGACATCGAAGACGGCATTGTCCATGATACGATAGTAGCTGCTGGCCTCGACAGTCCATGTCTTTGTAGCACCAATCTGAGTAGCACCGCTCAGATCAACAGTAGTTACACCAGAACCGACAGCCGTCTTATTAGTAGCTAGATAAGCAGAAACCTTCTGAGCACCATCGGCAGCCATCAGAGGCACAGCAATACATGTACGGCCACTAACATTTCCCAAATCGATGATAATCATGTCGCCAGCAACATCGCTACGATCCAACTTAACGGCAGTCAGAGAAGCGATAGTAGTAGCTGTAGCACCGGTAGACTGGGTCTTTACCTCAGGAGCCTTGAAGTCACCATTAGCATCGGGCTCGGGATTGTAAGGCACCTCAGCCAGATCAGAGGGGTGCATCTTGTAGCCATTAGTTCCGTCAGTAGACTGAACAATCAGGAACGAGTGAGTGTTTGGATCAGCGTCAGCTTGAACATTGCTGATGTCAACCTTCAGAATACCGGTAAGGTACTTCACCTTCATCTCCTGACCATTGGCAACACCCCACATGGGGATGGGAGCCTTGGCCAGTTTACCGTCATCATAACCATCGTTGGTAACAGCAACTTGATCGAGTGAATAGTACTTCAGCATGTCGAAGTCAAACTTCAGTTTCGTACGGGTCTCGTTGGTGAATACCGAAAGACCGGCAGGCAACACACCGTAAGCATTTGTAAACTGAGCACCGTTGACCTTCTTAACACCATGTTCGGTTGCATCGGTAACGTTCTCGGTGAACACGCTGAAACCAGTGCTCTTAGCATACTTCGAAGTCTCAGTAGCACTGGCACTGAAAGCCCAGTACTGGGGACGCCAGTTGTTTTCACTGTCATACAGCTTCACCACGTCGTCCTTTGTAAATGCGAAATACTGACCGTTAGGATTTTCCAAGGCATTGTAGTTGTACACAAAACCTGAGCGGGTACCCTCACCATCCTTCAGTTCCTCGACGGAAACATACAGATGGTTAGGATCCTTCTGACCCTGCTCCTCAGCACCGAGGCTGAACAGCTCATCATTCGAGCAACTTGCCAGCGCAAAAGCTGCGAAAGCTACGGGAAATAATTTCAGAATTTTCATAATTTGTTTTTTAAATTTTAAACTAAAGATTTTCTTAATCATTGAATTTCGGTTCGTCCTCGTTTCCATCGACGACATCGTCAGGGTCACTTGCACAAAGGAAACCCTGCAACTTAAGCTCCACGACATCACATGCCGGAGCCTCATAGAATTTCAGTTCTTTCTTGTCCATAATTTGTTTTTTTAAATTTAAAATTAAATAATGTTATATAAATAATAAAGATTCTTTCGGTCTTTTCGACTGCATAGCGGTGGCAACGATTCATCCTCGCTCGGACATAGTATACCACATATTCGCGGCAAAGTTACTGTTTTTTTTAATACCAACAAAATTTTTGGAGTATTTTTTTATAAAAAAGGCTAATTTTTTGCTCTTCTCAGCCTCCAAGCACTCAGAAAGACCGTTAAAAAGCCCATTTTATGCGTGCTCCGCAGGGGACTGGTCGATGTCATCAGGGCATAGGGCCTTCACGCGCGTACATATACTATTAAGTGACATGACCTAATGGATAAACAATATTTCTGTGATTTCTGTGTGACAAAAGATAAACGATACGACCGCTTGCCGGGGAGGCAAGCGGTCGTTAAAATAAGTACTGTTGAACAATACTAATATCTGAGGTATCTATTATCCGAGCTTACCGTCAGAGCCGAGGACGTTGACAATCTTGTGGATGTACATCTTCTTCATGTTCTCACGAGCAGGCTTCAGATACTGGCGGGGATCGAAGTGCTCGGGATGCTCGGCAAGATGCTTGCGGATGGCAGCGGTCATGGCCAGACGCGAGTCAGAGTCGATATTGATCTTGCAAACGGCACTCTTCGAAGCCTCGCGGAGCTGGTCCTCGGGAATACCGATAGCGTCGGGCAGGTTGCCACCGTACTTGTTGATGGTGTCGACCTCCTCCTGGGGAACAGACGATGAGCCGTGGAGGACGATGGGGAAGCCGGGAAGCTTCTTCTCAATCTCGTGGAGCACGTCGAAGGCCAGGGGCGGCGGAACGAGCTTGCCGGTCTTCGGGTCGCGCGTACACTGCTCGGGCTTGAACTTGTAGGCACCGTGGCTGGTACCGATAGAGATGGCCAGAGAGTCGCAACCGGTACGGGTGGCGAAGTCGATGACCTCCTCGGGCTTGGTATAGTGGCTGACCTCAGAGGCTACCTCGTCCTCGACACCGGCCAGCACACCAAGCTCACACTCGACGGTGACATCATACTTGTGGGCATACTCGACAACCTGACGCGAAATCTTGATATTCTCCTCGTAGGGCAGTGCGCTACCGTCGTACATAACGCTGGAGAAGCCCATATCAATACAGTCCTTGCAGAGCTCGAAGCTGTCACCATGGTCGAGGTGGAGCACAATCTCGGGCTTCTCGCAGCCCAGTTCTTTGGCGTATGCCACAGCACCCTCGGCCATGTAGCGCAGGATGGTAGCGTTGGCATAGTTGCGGGCACCCTTTGACACCTGCATGATGACGGGTGACTTAGTCTCCACGGCAGCCTGCACGATGG
>DFGF01000087.1:0-26723 GCA_002371715.1 Prevotella sp. UBA3757 | reverse complement strand
TGCTCCATGGTGTTGAAGTTGAAAGCGGGGATGGCGTAGCCACCGGCTACAGCCTTCTTGAACATCTCGCGTGTATTGACGAGACCCAAATCCTTGTAGTTTACCATAATACTTTTAAAAAAAAACGTGTTATAAATGATTTTAGAAAAATTACTTCTCAGCGGGTTCGATGACTTTCCAGATGCAGGCAGCGAGGGCACCACCTACGAAGGGGCCGACGATGAAGATCCAGAGGTTGGCCAGTGCCGTGCCACCCTGGAAGAAGGCAGGAGCCAGCGAACGGGCGGGGTTCACAGACGTGCCAGTATAGCGGATACATACCAGGTGAACCAGTACGAGGCTCAGGCCGATGGCCAGGCCGGCGAAGTTGTTGGTGGCACCATTGGTCTTAGCCGTGGCGCCAAGTACGACGAGCACGAAGACACAGGTAAAGATAATCTCGGCCAGCAATCCGCCAAGCACGCTGACATTGGCCTGGAGGTCGTTGGCACCCGTACCCTCCAGACCGGGGACGTTAGCCGTGAGGATATAAAGCAGCAGTGAGCCGATGAAAGCACCGATGCACTGGAAGAGCATATACATGCCACAGTCCTTGGCATCCATACGTCCGGCCAGGAAGCAGCCGAGGGTGATGGCCGGGTTGATGTGGCACCCCGAGATGCCGCCGATGGTGTAAGCCATAGCTACCACGGCCAGTCCGAAGGCCATGGCTGTGCCCACTACGGCAGGAATGTTGTTGACAGGATCACAACACAGGCTGACAGCGACACCGCAGCCCATCAGTACGAGCACCATAGTGCCCACCATTTCTGCAAGATACTTTTTCATAATGCTTTTATGTTTAAAAATAATTAAAATTGCTCGAATAGCGACGCAAAGTTAGACATTTTATTTGATATTTGCAAGAATCATGGTATAATATTTATTTTTTTTTGTACTTTTGCACCCATGATGACCGAAAACCCATACGTCAAGCAATTTCCCGACCTGATGGCGGGCAAGACACTGCTCTATTGCCACGGCTTCGGCAGCAGTGGCCAGTCTGGCACGGTGACCCGTCTGCACACGGTGCTGCCCCAGGCCCGCGTCGTGGCTCCCGACCTGCCCATAGACCCGCATGCCGCCATCGCCCTGCTCCACGAGGTCTGCGAGCGCGAGCACCCTGACCTGATTATCGGCACGTCGATGGGCGGCATGTATGCCGAGCAGCTGCGCGGCTACGACCGCATCTGCATCAATCCCGCCCTGCAGATAGCCGACACGATGCGCGCCCACAACATGACCGGGACGCAGCAGTTTCAGAACCCCCGCGAGGACGGCATCCAGGAGTTCTATGTCGACAAAGCCCTGGTGAAGGCCTACCGCGAGGTCAGCGAGCAGCGCTTTGCCGGTCTGACGCCCGACGACGAGCACCGTGTCATCGGCCTCTTCGGCGACCGCGACGAGCTGGTGGACACCTTTGACCTCTTCCGGGCGCACTACACGCAGGCCACCCACTTCCACGGCGAGCACCGCATGGATGACAAGAGCTACATGCACAGTGTGCTGCCCGTCATCCGCTGGATTGACGACCGCCAGGAGGGTCGCCAGCGCCCCATCGTGTATATCGGTGTGGAGACACTCGTAAACGGCCACCTGCAGAACCTAGTTCCCTGGGACGTGGCGCAACCCGCGTCCAGCAGTCAGAAGGCCGTACGCATGCTGATAGAGACGTATGACGTCTATTTCGTGGCCGACAATCCGACGGCCGAGCTGTCGGCATGGCTGGAGACTTACATCAACGTGCCCGCCTGGCAACACACCGTCTACACCTACCGCCGCGACCTGCTGTATGGCGACTACTTTCTGAGAATGAAGAATGAAGAATTAAGAATGAAGAAAGGGGAAGACTATATGGCCACCATCCTGGAGTACGGGTCTGACGAACTGAAGACGTGGGACGACGTCATCGGGTACTTTGAACTATTGGGAGGACAGTGATAGTTGAGAGTTGAAAGTTGAGAGTTGAAAGTTGAAAGTTCAACGTTCAACGTTCAACGTCGAACGTTTCATGTCTTTGCGCATTTCCTGCCAGAAGGGTGTCATGCCCGTGCTGCCATCGTTGGTTTCCAGTTCGAGGTCGGGGATTTCAATCTCGTCCTCGGGCAGGAAGGGCACGATGATGTCCTGGTATTTCTGCACGAATACCGTGGCTATGCCCTGCGAGATGATGTCGAGTTCCTTGGCAGCACGCCACGACAGGTCGATGATGCGGCTACGCACAAAGGGGCCGCGGTCGATGACGCGTACCACCACGCTGCGTCCGTTGGCGGGATTATACACCTTCAGGCGTGTGCCGAAGGGATAGGTGCGGTGCGCACATGTCAGACTGTCGGGATGAAGCCGTTCGCCACTGGCGGTACGGCGTCCGTGGAAGTTCCGAGCATAGAACGAGGCCTTGCCCTTCTGGGATTGAGAAATTGAGGAAATGAGAAAATGAGGAATGAAGAGCATACCGACAATCAGCATGACACGACACAGGGACTTGATGACATTTCTCATTTTCTCAATCTCTCAATTTCTCAATCTCTCAATCTCTCAATTTCAAACAATGCCCTGAGCCAGCATAGCCTTGGCAACCTTCATGAATCCGGCCACATTAGCACCTTTGACGTAGTTGACGTAGCCGTCGGCCTCCTTGCCGTAGCGGACACACTGCTCATGGATGCCGGACATAATCTGGTGGAGACGCTGATCGACCTCCTCAGCCGTCCACGACATACGCATGGAGTTCTGCGTCATTTCCAGACCAGACGTTGCCACACCACCGGCGTTAACAGCCTTGCCCGGCGCGAAGAGCTGGTGGGCAGCCACAAACTTGTTGACAGCCTCAGCCGTACAACCCATGTTCGACACCTCGGCCACGCACAGCGGCTTATTGGCCAGGATGCGGTCGGCATCGTCGCCGTTCAACTCGTTCTGCGTGGCACACGGCAGATAGATGTCAGCCTTCTGCTCCCACGGCTTTTTACCCTCAAAGAACACAGAACCCGGGAACTCATCAGCATAAGGCTGACAGACGTCGTTGCCCGAGGAACGCAGTTCCAGCAGATAGTCAATCTTCTCGGCATCCAGTCCGGCGGGGTCGTAGATATAGCCGTCCGGGCCGCTGATGGTGATGACCTTTGCCCCCAGTTCAGTAGCCTTCTTGGCGGCACCCCATGCCACATTGCCAAAGCCCGAAAGAGCCACTGTCTTGCCCTGGATGTCCAGACCGTGAGTGTTCATCATGTGATGGACGAAATACAAGGCACCATAGCCCGTGGCCTCCGGTCGCAGGATGCTACCGCCCCACTCCATGCCCTTGCCCGTAAGCGTAGCACCGTGGAACTGTGACGTCAGTTTCTTATACATACCAAAGAGGTAGCCTATCTCACGGCCGCCCACGCCGATGTCGCCGGCCGGAACATCCATATCCGGTCCGATGACCTTATACAGTTCACACATGAAGGCCTGGCAGAAACGCATGATTTCGGCATTGCTCTTGCCACGCGGTGAGAAGTCGCTGCCGCCCTTACCGCCACCCATGGGCAGCGTGGTCAGCGCGTTCTTGAACGTCTGTTCGAATCCCAGGAACTTCAGTATGCTGAGGTTGACAGAGGCATGGAAGCGCAGTCCGCCCTTATACGGGCCGATGGCGCTATTGAACTGTACGCGGTAGCCGATGTTCACCTGTACCTCACCCTTGTCGTCGACCCAGGGCACACGGAACGTGGTGATGCGCTCTGGTTCCACGATGCGCTCCACAATCTTAGCCTTTTCGAACTCAGGGTGCTGGTTATAGACATCTTTGATGGATTCCAACACTTCGCGCACTGCCTGCAGGTACTCCACTTCGCCCGGATGCTTCCGCTCCAGACCTTGCATGATTTTATCAACTTCCATAGTAATAGTTTTTAAGTGATTATATCAGTATGTCATCTTTGACATCGCAAAAATAGGGAATTTCCTTCAAATGACAAAGGAAATTCCCAACTTTTTTTATCAAAAGGTTACTATTTGTTAAAAGAAGGCTGAGGGCTGAAGGCTGAGGGCTGAAGGCTGAAGGCTGAAGGCTGAGGGCTGAAGGCTGAGGGATGAGGGCTGAGGGCCGAAGCATCAGCGTTGCTGTCACCGCTCCAGAGCCTGCCGCAGGTCTTCGATGATGTCATCAATGTGCTCGGTACCGATGGAAAGTCGGATGGTGGCCGGCGTGATGTGCTGTTCGGCCAGTTCCTCGGGCGACAGCTGCGAGTGCGTGGTCGTAGCGGGATGGATGACCAGGCTCTTGACATCCGCCACGTTGGCCAGCAGTGAGAATATCTGCAACGAGTCGATGAACCGCCAGGCTTCCTCCTGTCCGCCCTTGATCTCGAAGGTGAAGATGCTGCCGCCACCGTTGGGGAAGTACTTCTGGTAAAGCTGGTGGTCGGGGTGACTCTCGAGGGCGGGATGGTTGACACGGGCCACCTTCGGATGGTTATTGAGGAATTCCACTACCTTGAGGGCGTTCTGGACGTGGCGCTCGACGCGCAGCGAGAGCGTCTCGACACCCTGCAGGAGGATAAAGGCGTTGAACGGTGAGATGGCTGCCCCGGTATCGCGCAGGATGACGGCACGGATGCGGGTGACAAAGGCTGCAGCACCGACAGCGTCGGCAAAGACGATGCCATGATAGGAGGGGTCGGGCTTGGCCAGTGTGGGGAAGCGGTCGGGATTAGCCTTCCAGTCGAACTTGCCGCCGTCGACGATGACGCCACCCAGAGACGAGCCGTGACCGCCAAGGAACTTGGTAGCCGAATGGACTACGATGTCGGCCCCATGCTCCAGCGGACGGATGAGGTACGGCGTGCCGAAGGTGTTGTCGACGATGAGCGGCAGTCCGTGGCGGTGGGCCACCTCAGCCACGCCCTCGATGTCGAGCACATCGCTGTTCGGGTTGCCAAATGTCTCGGCAAAGATGACCTTGGTATTAGGCAGGATGGCAGCCTCGAGGGCCTGGAGGTCGTTGACGCGAACGATGGTATGGCTGATGCCCTGTGTGGCCAGCGTATGGGTGATGAGGTTGTACGAGCCACCATAGAGATTGTCGGCCGCTACGATATGGTCGCCAGCCTGCACGATGTTCTGCAGGGCATACGTGATGGCGGCGGCTCCCGAAGCCACGGCCAGTCCGGCCACGCCCCCCTCAAGGGCTGCCACGCGGTCTTCGAACACACCCTGCGTAGAGTTGGTCAGGCGTCCGTAGATGTTGCCGGCATCGCGCAGTCCGAAGCGGTCGGCTGCATGCTGGCTGTTATGGAACACATACGAGGTGGTCTGATAGATAGGTACGGCCCGTGCGTCGGTTGCGGGGTCGGCCTGTTCCTGGCCTACGTGGAGTTGCAATGTCTCGAAACGGTAATTCTTCTTTGTACTCATGATCTTGTCCTTTCTATTTTTTATTATTACTAATTATTGTCGTTGTCTCGTGTCATTCCCAAGTCGTCTACTTACCACTTGTTTTTGACACTGCAAAGGTACTATATTTGGAAATATCTGCCAAAAAACTTGCAGGATTCAGAAAATATCCCTAAATTTGCAGCCAAGAAAGAATAATTATCCGTTCGGGCCCTGACAGGACATCCCAAACAGAACAAAACACCAAAATATGGCACAAAACTTAGATGAAACAGACCTGCAGATACTGAAAACGCTGCAGAAAAATGCAAAACTGACCACCAAGGAACTGGCCGATGCCGTCCACCTGACCCCCCCCCCCAGTCTTTGAACGCCAGAAACGGCTGGAACGTCAAGGCTACATCAAGAAGTATGTGGCCATTCTGGACCCAGAGAAATTAGGGCAGGGACTCCTGGTGTTCTGCAAGGTGAAACTCAAGCAGATTAACCACGAAATAGCCGACGCCTTTGTACGGCGCATACAGCGCATACCGGAAGTGACGGAGTGCTACAACACGTCGGGCGCATACGACTATTTATTAAAGGTACGCGCGAGGGACATGAAGCAGTACCAGGCTTTTGTGCTCAACCAACTGGGCGAGATAGAGAGTCTGGCATCCATCGAAAGCACGTTCGTCATGAGCGAGGTCAAGCAGAACTACGGCATCAATGTCTAAGCCATACGCGAAGCCGCAGACCGCCCCAATGTATTAAAGAACGTTAAAATTCAACCGTCTACAACAAAAGGACTTGGAAATATCGTCAAATATAACTACTTTTGCACAATTAGCAGTTTAATATTAAATTGATTATGAAGAAAGTGATTGTATTTGCACTGTTTGCTGCCCTTGCAGCATCGTGCCAAAAAGACCTTGGAGGCGGTAACAACACCGTTTCGGAAAAGGAGCAAGCTGAAAAGGCCCTGGGATTTGAGATTGCCGCCGACCAAAGCTGGAATATGGAGACTGAGGTTAGTGTGCGCGTAAAGAATTTGCCTTCAGGATTCGTACCTGTTGAGCTGGCGGTATATAGTGCCAACCCACTGATAGACACCACTGCTACGGTCATTGCCTCGTCGGAGGATGTCGCTTCAACGCTGACTTTCAACAGTCCAAGCTATCTGACCACGCTCTATGCCGGCTGTGCTGACAAGAACGGCAACCTCAGAGTGGTGGCCTTCGACAAGGATGCTGCCGTGGCCGACTTCAGCAAACTGGCGCTGAAGGAGACCTCAGCATCGGCTCCCCGTCGCGCCGCAGCACTGACGAACGCCAGCGAACTCAACTGGCAGGACTCGTATAATGCGCAAGACATGGCCGGCAAGGGCTGGGCCGACAAGGTGGCTGTCATATCCGGAGCTTACGACGAAAGTGCCATCACTGAAGAGAAGCGCCAGGAGTTGTATGGTCTCTATAATGGCTGGTATGGCAGCAATGACGTCGACCGCCTGTTGCATTTCGATCAGAGCATCCGTTCGTTCTATTATGCCACGGTAGGCCAAGGCGGCGGCGAGGTTACGGTCACGCCGGTAGCCTCCAACGGTACTAATAATTCCAAGCTATTCTTCGGCTACTACTATTTCGAGAAGGGACAGGCCCACAATGTCAAGACGGTCAACAAGTACCTCTTCAATGAAGTCTATAACGGTGCCACCAAGTTCAACAACGGTCTGAAGGAGTACAAGCTCGTCTATTACGATGCTGCCGGCAATGCTTCCTACACCTTCCCTGAGGGTACGGAGATTGGCTTCTTCTGCCGTGCAGAGAATGTCAACAGCTTCAATCATGTGCTGGAGTGGTATGCCGAGGGCGAGGCAAACATTGACCGCTCGCAGTTTATGATTGACAATGGCATAGCTGCCGGTGCCGGCGGTGCCCACGACTGGTGGATGGAGGCCAACCACGTCATCATGTTCGAGCGTAACGGCTATAAGATGATTGGCTTTGAGGACTGGATCAACAACTTCAACCTTAAGGACATCGTTGCCGTGATTGACGGCAACCTGGAGAGTTTCCCCGCACTGAGCAAGCCTCAGAACGCGCCCAACCACCATATCTACACCTTCGCCTTCGAGGACACCAAGAATGGCGACTACGACCTGAACGACGTGGTGTTGCAGGTCTACAGAGGCAAGTCGAACGTTAACGGCCTGTTCGTCAAGCTGGTGGCATTAGGCGCTCACGACCCCTTGAAAGCCTACTTCAAAGACAAGGTGACGGGTGAGGTCACAGCCCTGTTTGGCGGCAAGGAACTGCACGAGGCCTTTGGCGTAGAGCTGACTGAGTTTATCAATACGGAGTCCATCAACTTCACCAAGGTCAAGGGCAACAAGAACCTCGAAGACTTCGTCTATCGTAAGGACAACCCGAACACGCTGATTTGGGAGAGCCTGTGCGCTCAGGACTTCTACATCTACAACGAGAAGACCAATACCGAGATGCACACCCCACGTTCACAAGGTTTGCTGGGCGCTGCCCCCTACGGACTCTGCATCCCTCACCCCTGGGCATGGCCTAAGGAGCGCGTCTGCATCACCTCAGCCTATTCGCGCTTTGCCGACTTCGCCTCAGCCGTTCAGGGCGGTGCACTGGATGCCACCGACTGGTACACCAAGTCAAACAGCAGCAGAACGCTCTTCTATGACTTCGGCTTTACCGTGAATTAATAAACAGCCAGATAACTTATATCTAAATAAGCAGCCCGTCAATATCCGGGCTGCTTATTCTTTTTTCAGGTCGCCGGCAGCAGCACCACGCCGTGCTGTTTCTTGCCGTCCATCATGATTTTAAGCGGTTTTTCGAAACGCACATGGCGCACAAAGCGCGTCTCCTCGACAGCCGGCATGCTGTCGAGCAGTTCCGTCTGCATGACACCGTCACCCGTATAGGTGTTGATGGTGAAGTAGCCGACACCGAACGAGGTGAGGTTCTGGAAGAAGTGCGTGCCCTGTGAAGGGTCTACATGATAGTTCTTCAGGCCGGCCTCAACGATGACGCGCGCTGCCGAGATATGCGGCCACTTGACAGGTATGCCCAACCAGTAGTCGCTGGACCCCCAGCGTCCCGGTCCGATGAGCACGTAGTTCTTGTCCTCAGCCAGGAAGCGGCGGTTGATTTGCTCTATCTCGTCGGCAATCATGGGATTGTTGGCTGCCGTAAAGTCATCGGGAGTCTTGACATACACCACGTCACAGACGTCTTCGGAGATGCCGTGGCCCAGCGAGTTGTGCGAGCGCAACAGGCACTGGTCGTCGGGAATGGCTGCCAGGTCCTCGTCGAGCACCTGTTTCGAGTCAACGATGGGACGGATCTGAAGAAGATAGAAGTCACCCATGAACTGAGAAGTGAGAGGTGAGGATTGAGAGGTATGATGACTCAGGTTGCAGGCAAACTCTATCTCCACCGGACGGCGCATCTCGTCGGCCCCTAACTGTTGGGCCAGTTGCAGGATTTTAGGCAAGGGAAATACGTCTTGCTGCAAAACGCCACTGAAGGAGATGACCTTGCGGCCCCCCTCGTATATGCCGTCGCGTATAATCTGGTCGACGGGGTCGTAGGTCGAGGCAATGCCCTGCAACGAGCCGTCCTTGTCGGCCTCTTTTACACGAAGGTTCAGGATGTTGAAACCATCATCCACCTTGAAGTCGGCCCCCACATGACTCATGTCGAGGGCATAGAAGCGCGTCTGTGTCTCGCGGAGGGCCGTCTCCATCTCACTGGTCTGCAGTACCTGACGGGGGTGATAGGGCGAGACGCGCAGTGTCTGGCCGCCATCGACGATGTACTTGCCCAGTCCGAGGGCCAGGGAGGCGATACCCTCCTCAGCCTGCTCGTCGCCTATCGGGTAGTAGTTCAGTGAGCGCAACACGCCCGAGAAGGTGGGATAGAAGCGCGTGCCATACTGGCAACCCACCACCTCCTGCAGGATGACCGCCATCTTCTCCTGGTCGATGACGTTCGACGTTGCCGTCATGTATGCCTTCGAATCACGATAGTACACCGAGGCATAGACACCCTTGATGGCACAGGCCAGCATGCGCAACATCTCGTATTTGTCGTCGAGATACGGTATCATATACGTGCTGTAGATGCCGGCGAAAGGCTGGTAGTGCGAATCTTCGAGCAGCGACGACGAGCGCACGGCAATAGGTGCCTTGACGGCATCGAAGAACGTGAAAAAGTCAGCAATCAGCGAGTCCGGCAGCTGCGCCCGCATAAAGTGTTGCAGGATTTCCTCGTCAGTGGCATCGCTCAAGGCAATGCCCCAGAGGTTGTTATTATCCATGAAGGCATCGAAGAAGTCCGTACAGAGCACGACGGTCTTGGGAATCTGTACGGTGGCATTCTCAAACTGGTTGATTTCTGGATGGCGCTTGATGATATTGTCAAGGAATGCCAGACCGCGCCCCTTGCCGCCGAGGCTGCCCTCGCCTATTCGTGCAAAGTGGGCATAGCGGTCGAACTTCAAGCGGTCGAAGACCGCCACGATGCCGATATTCTTCATTCGACGGTACTGGACGATAGCGTCGAAGATAATCTGGCGATGGGCGTCAAGATCCTGGAGTTTATGCCATGTCACCGTCTTCAGGAACTGGCTGACGGGGAAAATGGCGCGTGCACAGAGCCAACGACTCATGTGATTGCGTGACACATGATACTGGAAGGAGTCGGCAGGGATGTCGAAGATTTTGTCCTGCAGTTCCTTCAGTGACGTGACACGTGCCACCTCCTGCTTCGTCACTGGGTCGCGGAACACGAAGTCGCCAAAGCCCATGTGCTCCTCGATGAGCTGGCGCAGGTCTACATTCATCTTCTTGGAATTCTTGTCGATGAAGTGGAACTTCTCCTGTTCAGCCTTCTGGCGGTTGTGGATTTCAGAACTTTGCAGGATGAGCGGCACGTATTCATCGCGCCGCCGGATTTCGCGCAGCAATTTCAGACCCGCCTCAGCATCGCCCTCCTCGACGTGCGAGAGACGTCCCTCATGGGCCTGTAGGGGGAAGCGCGTATCGCTGATGACACCCAGCACGTTGTCATGATAACGCTCATACCACTCCATAGCCTCCTCATAGTTTGTGGCCAGCACCACCTTGGGACGTCCGCGCTTGCGCTGGGCGGCGGCATGCGGGTTCAGTGCCTCGGTTGAGAAGTTCTTAGACTGTGCGAGGATATAGTTGTAGAGGTTGGGCAGTACGCTGGAATAGAAGCGGATGTTATCCTCGACGAGCAGAATCATCTGTACGCCGGCCTCCCTGACGTCGTGCTCGATGTTCATCTTGTCCTCAATCAGTTTGATAATAGACAGGATGAGATTGGTATTGCCCAACCAGCAGAATACATAGTCGAAAATCGACATATCCTCGTTCTCGATGCGCTTGGTGATGCCGTGGGAGAACGGGGTGAGCACCACGCAAGGAATCTGTGGAGCCATCTCCTTGACATCGCGCGCCACGGCAAAGGCGTCGTTGTCCGCATTGCCGGGCATACAGATGACCAGGTCGATATCCGTGGTCTGCAGCACACTGCTGGCCTCCTCGGTCGTCGACACCTGGGTGAACGTGGGGGGATAGCGCATACCCAGTTCCATGTATTCGTCGAAGATTTTCTCGTCGACACGCCCGTCGTCCTCAAGCATGAAGGCATCGTAGGGATTGGCAACGATCAGAACGTTAAAGATGCGCCGCGTCATCAGGTTGACAAACGACACGTCCTTGAGGAAGAAGTTGTTGAACTCTTGCGGTATTGAACTCATATATACGTCACTATCATTATTAGTTATTCGGACGACTTTGCAGCCTCGCGGGCAGCACGCTTCGCCTCCTTGGCAGCAGCTTTGACGGCCTTGCGCTCCTCCTTGGCGGCACGCTTGGCAGCACGTTCCTGCTCCTTGGCGGCCTGCTTAGCCGCCTTCTGTTCCTCCTTGGCGGCGCGTTTGGCGGCACGCTCTTCAGCCTTGGCAGCACGTTCCTGCTCCTTGGCGGCTTTCTTGGCAGCCTTTCGTTCCTCCTTGGCGGCACGTTTCTCATCGGAGAGTTTGTGAAAGCGTATGCCAGGCTTGATCTTGGTCTTCCGCATTTCGTTGGTATTGGTGAACGAGAAAGAGCAGAGCATATCGACACGACCGCCCTTCACCTCAATGTTACCATCGGCCACGGCACCGTCACTGACAAGGTGAGCCACGACATTGCGTACCTTGATTTTCTTATAGGCTGCTTCATAGACCTCTGCATCAACACTGCCGATGGGCAGTTTGCCACCCTTCTTGCGGCGCATCAGGGCGGTTCGAGGCTTGGAAATGTCGAAACGGAAGTCGGCCTTGCAGGCAATGGCCCCGAGGTCGGGCATATCCATGACCTGGCCTAACTGGAAGTTCTTGGTGCGTGCCGTACCTAAGACATACTTGTTCAGTTCGTCGAGGGTGAGGTCGAAATCGATGGCACCGCCCTGAGTGTTCAGCAGGCCCTGGAACACCTCTTTTTTATAGAGCACGCTGAAGTCGCCAGTATAGGTGATGGTGCCCAGACGGCCCAGCTGCTTCATCATGAATTTCTTGACCGGGAACTGGTTGATGATGCGCTCGGGAATATTCTGTCGGGCCGTCATCTTGTTGACATGGAAGCGCACCGCCAACTGGTGTTTGTCCTTCAGGCCGGTAATGCTGCCCTGAGCACTGACAGCCAGCAGCTTGTCGGTGGTGCCGACGCTGACATGATCGAACCGCAGTTCCTCGGCATTGCCGCTGAAGGTGGTGCGCAGCGACAGCGGGATGGTAAACTTCGACAATACCGGTGCAAACGGCCGTGCAATGTCCTGAAGGATGACACGACCGGTGATGGGCGATGTGGAGAAGGCAAGCGCACGCTGCTGCTTCTTGCTGGGCAGCTGGACGGTGGCCTTGGCAAACTTCAGTTGCGACTGCTGGAGGCGGATGTCGACATCGGAGAGATGCGCCACGCCGTTGGCCACAAGCACCTTCGTCGTCAACGACTTGACCGTCAGGCCGGAACCGCGGTCTACAGCCGAACACTGAGTGATGGCAGCCACAATACTGTCCTTGCGAATGCTGGTAATATCGGCTTTCAGGTTGGCGCTGACATCGAAATGGCCAGCGTCAAAGAAGCCGCGCTTCGGTTTCCCCGTATTTTTCCGGGGCAGGTGATTATCCGTCAGGAAATGCAGGTCGACGACCTCAGCACGCTGGCTGCTACCATCGTCCCACAGGATGAGGTTGCCGACGGTGAGACGGTTGTCCACATCACCCTTTTTGGTATGGCTGACCCACGAGCGCTGCAGGTCGCTGATGGTGGCCGTCTGCTGGCTACCCTTCCGTTTGTAAAGCAGTTCCTCCAGGTGGTAGCCCTGGTCGTTGAAGGTGACATCGACATGGCTCAGCGTCAGCTTGTTCAGGTTCAGTGTCAGCTTCTCCTTTTTCTTCGTGCTATCTGCCGCCACGGTGTCTGTCTTCACCTTGGTGGAATCCTTGCGGAAGGCATCGATGATGAACTGATAGTTGGCAGCGGAATCCGGTCGCGTATGAATCTGAGCCCTGACACCATCGACGGCGGCATTGGTGATGCACACCTCGCGCTGGAGCAACGGCCACAGGCTGACGCTGACCGACAGGTGATCCATTTGCAGCATCTTACGCTGTTGCAGGTCCTCGACGTCAAGACCGTAGAGGTTGACGTCCTGCGAGAAGAGTCCGATGCTGATGCTGTCAATCTCTACGCGTGTCTGGAGTTTCTCGGACAACAGACGCGTGGCACGGTGCAGCAACTTGTTTTGAAAAGCTTCCGTATTCAGCAGGAATACTGCTCCTGCCACCATTGACAGGCAAAAGGCTGTCAGTCCTCCGAACACCTTGAGGATGATTAATAATTTCCCTTTCATCAAAGTTGAATGCTATCAAGGATTCTACGCGTAGCTCCCGTCATCGTGGAGACAAAGCGACCAGACTGTTGCCCTGACTCCCGGATGGTCTGCGGGTCACTGATGAAGTGCTGCATGATGCGCTGGAAGTCGTCGGCACACTCAATCTCCAGTCCACCGCCACAGGCTTTCAGTCCCTGGGCCTCCTGGAAACGCTGGTTATTGGGACCGAAGATGACCGGCACATCCCATACGGCAGCCTCAAGCGTGTTGTGGATGCCCACGCCGAAGCCACCCCCGACGTAGGTCACATCGGCATAGCCATAGATGCTGCTGAGGAGTCCGAAGCAATCGATGATGAGAGAGTTGACAGTTGACAGTTGACAGTTGACAGTTGAGAGTTGAGAGTTGACAATCTGGGTGTAGCGCACATGGCTGAATCCGATGGCGTCGAGCTGTTTCTCAATCTGCTGCAGATGGTCCTCGCCGATGACGTGCGGTGCAATGATGAGTTTCCAGTCGCGATGGTCCTTGAAGAAGGGAATAAAGATGTCCTCATCGGGCTGCCATGAAGAGCCGGCCACAAAGACCTTTGAAGTATTCTCGTGCTCCTGCACTCCTGACTCTCCGTGTACGCCGAGGAACTGCTCGATAACGGGCAATTGTCTGGCGGCCTCCTTGATTTGCAACACACGGTCGAAACGCGTGTCGCCCACCACGCTGACATTGGTGATGCCGATGGTGGCCAGCAGTTCACGGCTCACCTCGTTTTGGACGAACAGATGCGTGAAACACTTCAGGACGTGGGCATACTGCCGACCGTACCAGCGGAAGAATATCTGGCCCGGACGGAAGATGCTGCTCACGCTATAGACAGGCACGCCACGGTGGCGCAGGATGTGCAGGTAGTTATACCAGAACTCATACTTGATGAAAAAAGCCATCACGGGCCGCACAGTACGCAGGAAGCGGCGGGCATTGCTGATGGTGTCGAGAGGCAGGTAGCAGATGATGTCGGCACCTTCGTAATTCTTGCGCACCTCATAACCCGAAGGCGAGAAGAAGGTGAGCAGAACCTTGTATTCCGGGTGTTCGCGGCGCAGCTGCTCGATGAGCGGACGGCCTTGCTCGAACTCACCCAGCGAAGCAGCATGAAACCAGACGTAACGGGCATTAGGGTCTACCTGAGCTTTCAGTATATGGATAGCCTCACGCTCGCCGCGCCACATCTTGCGAATCTTCTCGCTGAAGAGACTCGCCATGATGACGCCTGACTGATAGAGATATATAATCAGATTATACATAAAGGCCCTACTATTGCCCCTGCGGGGCTTCCAACACGTCAATGGCACGGTGCATACGACGGATGGTCTCCTCACGACCCAGGAAGGCAGAGATGTCAAACATGCCGGGACCCTTGCCCTCGCCCACGAGGGTCAGTCGCCAAGCGTTCATGATGTTGCCAAGCTTATAGCCTTTCTCTTCTATCCAGGCATGCACGATGCGCTCCTGATTTTCCAGCGAGAAATCGTCAATACCCTCCAGGACGCCAATCAGTTCGGTGAGCTGCCGGGCACTATCTTCCTTCCAGCGCTTCTTGACCGTCTTCTCGTCGTATGCGGTGGGAGCCACAAAGAAGAACGAGCACAAGGGCCACAACTCATGGACGAAGCTGACGCGGTCCTTCATCATGCGCGTCACCTGAAGCACGCGCTCTGAAGTTTCCTCAGGACAATGCTCACGGACGATAGGTTCAAAGAGTGCGGCAATCTCCTCACTGGACTTCTTGAGGATATACTCGTGATTAAACCAGATGGCTTTCTCGTAGGCAAACTTCGCACCGGCCTTCGAACATTTGGTGATATCAAACAGGGGCACCAGTTCATCGAGCGAGAAGATTTCCTGCTCGGTACCGGGATTCCAGCCCAGCAGGGCAAGGAAGTTGATGACAGCCTCGGGGAAATAGCCATCCTCGCGATAGCCGCGCGACACGTCGCCCGTCTTGGGGTCCGTCCAGCGCAACGGGAATACGGGGAATCCCAGGCGGTCACCGTCACGCTTCGACAACTTACCCTTGCCGTCGGGTTTCAGCAGCAGGGGCAGATGGGCAAACCGCGGCATGGTGTCGGCCCAGCCAAAGGCCTCATACAACATGACGTGAAGGGGTGCCGAGGGCAGCCACTCCTCGCCACGGATGACGTGGGTAATCTCCATCAGATGGTCGTCGACAATGTTTGCCAGATGGTACGTAGGCAGTTCGTCGGCACTCTTGTAGAGCACCTTGTCGTCGCAGATATCACTCTTCACACGCACCTCACCACGTATCAGGTCGTTGACCAGTATCTCATGGCCACCCTCCACCTTGAAGCGCACCACATACTGATGGTCGTCGGCTATCAACCGCTCCACCTCATCCTTGGGCAGGGTCAGCGAATTGCGCATCTGCTGGCGCGTATGGCAGTCGTACTGGAAATTCTGTATCTCCTGGCGTTTCTGTTCCAGCTCCTGCGGTGTATCGAAGGCAATATATGCCCTGCCGTTGTCCAGCAGCTGGGTGACATACTTCTTATAGATGTCGCGGCGCTCACTCTGACGGTAAGGACCCTTGTCGCCACCAAACGAGACACCCTCGTCGAAACGGATGCCCAACCACTTGAAACTCTCAATGATATAATCCTCGGCACCGGGCACGAAACGATTACTGTCGGTATCCTCGATTCGGAACACCAAATCGCCCCCATGCTGGCGGGCAAACAGATAGTTATACAATGCCGTACGAACACCTCCAATGTGCAATGCTCCCGTAGGACTGGGTGCAAAACGCACCCTTACTCTTCTTTCTGACATATCAATTTTTTCTACTTTTGCCTGCAAAATTACTAAATTATTATGAATTATGCATTATGAATTATGAATTATTTCGTATCTTTGCATCAAAATTCACAAACTCATGAGTACTTTCAACATCATTAAGGACCCATACTGGCGCCGGATGCTCATCAGGATAGCCCTGGTGGTGGCCTCCGTAGGCATCGTGATCTGGTCTATGCCGCACGACAACCGTACCTATTTCCACGTGGAGAAAGGCAAGCCTTGGAAGTATGCCGACTTCACGGCCCCTTACGACTTCCCCGTCTATAAGTCGGACGTCATCATCAAGGCTGAGCGTGACAGTATCTTGCGCGAGTACGAACCTTATTATAAATACAATAAGGAGACGGAGAACCAGATGGTCCATAAGTTCATGAAGGACTGGGCACAGGGCATTCCCGGACTGCCGGCCGAGTACCTGTTTATCATCTCCAACCGCCTGCACAGCCTCTACGACCAGGGCATCATGGAGCAACGCGAGTACGGCGAGCTGCGCAGCGACACGTCGAAGACCATCCGCGTGGTCAGCGGCAAGGAAGCTGCCAGTGTCAACATCATGGAGGTGTACTCCGCCAAGACGGCCTACGAGCAGTTGTTCCTGGATCCCAAACTGGCACCGCAGAGTGCCATTCTGAAGCGCTGCAACCTGAACGACTATATCGTCCCCAACCTCATCTACGACCGCGAGCGTTCGGAGGCCAGCCGCGACGAACTGTTGTCAGGCATTGCCCTGGCCAGCGGCCTGGTGCAGAAAGGTCAGAAGATTGTGGACCGTGGCGACATCGTGACCGAGAAGACCTACCGCATCATCGAGTCGTTCAAGCAGGAGAACGACCGGCGCAACCAGAACCTCACGCAAAACCAGATGTCACTGATAGGCCAGATACTCTATGTTACCATCCTCATGCTCTGCTTCACCATCTACCTGAGCCTCTACCGCATCGACTACTTCGACAAGCCGCGCAGCATCATGATGCTTTATGCACTGATTGTCATCTTTGCCGTGGCCACGGCATTGTTTATGCGCAACACGTTCATCCATGTCTACATCCTACCCTACGCCATGGTGCCCATCTTCATCCGCGTATTCATGGATTCGCGTACAGCCTTCATGACCCACTTCACGATGGTGCTGATATGTGCCGTCATGCTGCAGCACCCCTTCGAGTTTATTGCCGTCGAGATGATTGCCGGTCTGGTGGCCATCAGCTCGCTGCGCGAACTCAGTCAGCGCTCACAGCTCTTCAAGACCGCCATCGTCGTCACCGCCGTGGCCATGGCTGTCAATATGGCGTTCGACTGGATGAACACCGACGCACTGAGCAAGATAGACTATTCCCCCTATAACTACCTGGCCGTCAACGGCATCATGCTGCTCTTCGCATACCCGCTGCTCTACCTCATCGAAAAGACGTTTGGTTTCACCAGCGACATCACGCTCATCGAACTGTCGAATACCAACAACGAGCTGCTGCGCCGCATGAGTGAGGTGGCCCCCGGCACGTTCAACCACTCCATTCAGGTGGCCAACCTGGCAGGTGAGATAGCCAACAAGATTGGTGCCAAGGCACAGCTGGTACGCACCGGTGCCCTGTATCACGACATCGGCAAACTCTCGAACCCCATCTATTTCACTGAGAACCAGTCGGGCATCGACCCGCACGAGATGCTGACCGACATTGAGAGTGCACAGATCATCATCAGTCACGTCACCGAAGGTCTGAAAATGGCCGACAAGTACGACCTGCCGCAGGTCATCCGTGAGTTCATTTCCACCCACCACGGTCAGGGCAAGGCCAAGTTCTTCTATATCCGCTACCATAACGAGCACCCCGACGAGCCCGTCGACGACCTGCTGTTCACATATCCCGGCCCCAATCCCTACACCCGCGAACAGGCTTGTCTGATGATGGCCGACGGCGTGGAGGCTGCCTCGCGCTCGCTACCCGACTATACCGAGCAGAGCATCCGGCAACTGGTGGAGAAGATTATTGATTCACAGGTGGCCGACGGCTATTTCCGCGAGTGCCCTGTGACCTTCCGCGACATCCAGTATGCGAAAACCGTACTGATTGAGAAACTCAAGACCGTCTACCACACCCGCATCAGTTATCCTGACGAGAAGAAATAGCGATGTGCGCGGGCACAAAAACATGCACACTTTGGCACATTTGTGCAGAAAGTGTACACTTTTTAGTTAATAAGCGTTAATATCCATTGCACTCTTGCAGCCATTTTGTGCAATATCATTACCTTTGCAGCCGTTTTAGCAAACAAAGTTTAAAAGTAATGAAAAAAATTGTATTCTCGCTGATTGTTTTCACGATGACTTCCATGCAGGCACTTGCCGGTGGAATTCTGACCAACACGAATCAAAGCGTCATGTTCCTGAAAAATCCCGCCCGCGATGCCGCTATCGGCCTCGACGGCGTCTACAGCAACCCTGCCGGCGTAGCTTTCCTGCCCGAAGGCTTTCATGTAGCCTTCAACTGGCAGTATGCCCACCAGACGCGTACCGTCACCAGCACGAACCCCGTCTTTGCCCTGGGCAAGAAGAACGGCGGCAGTGCCACGAAGGAGTTTGAGGGCGTAGCCGATGCTCCCATCATCCCCTCGCTGCAGGGTGCTTATAATAAAGGTGACTGGAGCATCCAGTTCAACATCTCCGTGCCGGGCGGCGGCGGTGCGTGCGAATTTGCCGACGGCCTGGGCTCGTTTGAGAGTGTCGTTGGCAATATTGCAGCCATGCTGGGCGGACTGGACCAGATAGCCGTGGCACTGGGTCAGACGGCACCGGGCGTGAAGGGTTACGACATGGACGGCTACATGAAGGGGCGCCAGTACTATTATGGATTCCAGATAGGTGCCGCCTACAAGTTATACCCCAACCTGTCGGTCTATGGCGGTCTGCGCCTGCTCTACGGCGATGCCACATATAAGGCCAAGATCAGCAACATCATGGTCAATACGGCCGGCGGTTACCAGGAGTTCGGCTCGTTCATGCAGTCGGCCACGGCACTGGTCGACGGCGGCATAGCCACCGTCAGCAATGGGCTGGCACAGGTCAATGCCGGTATCGCCCAGTACGAGGCTGCCGGTGCGCCTGTTCCCGCAGAGCTGCAGGCTCAGAAGGCAAAGCTGGAGGGCACTGCCGCCACGCTGGCTTCGACAAGCCAGAGTCTGAATGCCCTGCAGAAGTACTCGCAGGGTGTCAACCTGCTCTGTAACCAGGACGGTATCGGCATTGCCCCCGTCATCGGCGTAGACTGGAAATACCGCAACTTCAACTTCGCCGCCAAGTATGAGTTCAAGACGCAGATTCGCATGAAGAACGAGTCAACCGTCAACGAGGCCAGCGAGATAGCTGCCGTCAACAAGTTCCGCGACGGCGAGAAAGTGAACGAGGACCAGCCCGCCCTGCTGACCGTCGGTGCACAGTGGAGCCCCATTGACAACGTGCGTCTGAACCTGGGCTGGCACCACTATTTCGACAAAGACTGCAACTGGTATGGCAATTCGCAGGACCTGCTGAAGAGCAACACCAACGAGTTCCTGGCCGGCGTGGAGTGGGACGTCACCGACCGCCTGAACGTCTCGGGTGGCGGACAGCTGACGCGCTATGGACTGACCGACGAATACATGAACGACATGTCGTTCGTCACCAACAGCTACTCGCTCGGCATGGGCTTCAGCTATAAGGTCAAGGAGAACATCACGCTGACGGCTGCCTACTTCCAGACCATGTACGACAAGTACAACCGTACCGACTATCCCACAACAGGTGTCAGCGACTCCTACACCCGTACCAACCGCGTGCTGGGCGTAGGCTGCCAGCTGGACTTTTAGCGGCCTATGGCCTAAATGATAAATGATAAATGATAAATGATAAATGAACATCAGACATCTGACATCATACATCATACATCATACATCATACATCATACATCAAACATCAAACATCATAGCGGATCGACATCGAAATAGATTTGTAACGACGCATAGCGCTTGTCCGCGAGCATCTGTCTCTGAGCCATGAGCAGATACTCGCGGACTCGTTTCATGTCGATGCCCAGTTCCAGCTTCATGACGAGTTTGCGGATGTTCTGCTGCTTCACCTTGGCTACCGAGGGTTTGTCGGGGCCAAGCACACGACCGCCAAACCACTGGCGCAACCATGCGCCCAGTTCATGGGCTGCAGCCTCAACCACACCATCCTGACGGTGCTTCAAAAAAACATATACCAAGTGGAAGTAAGGCGGATAACGGAACGCCTGGCGCTCGGCTATCAGGTCACGGTAGAGGGCTTTGTAGTCGCCACGCACCACGTAGTCCACCACGGGCAGCTTGGGCTGGCGGGTCTGCAGGACGACCAGGCCCCGCCGGTTTTTCCGTCCGGCACGTCCGCTCACCTGCGACATCATCATATAGGCATGCTCATAGGCCCTGAAGTCGGGTTGGTTCAGCATGCCGTCGGCATTCAGTATGCCCACCACCGACACATGGTCGAAGTCCAGGCCCTTCGACACCATCTGCGTACCAATCAGGATATTGGTCCTGCGGGCCGAGAAGTCGCTGATGATGCGCTCGTAGGCATTACGCGTCCGCGTGGTGTCAAGGTCCATGCGGCTGATGCGTGCCTCGGGAAACACCTCGCGCACCTGTTCCTCTATCTTCTCCGTACCGAAGCCGCGCGTGCGCAGGTCGCTGCCGCCACAGCACGGACACGTCGTGGGCACGCTGTACGTGCTGCCGCAGTAGTGACACGTCAGCAGGTTCATCTGACGGTGGTAGGTCAGCGACACGTCACAATGCTGGCACGTGGGCACCCAGCCGCACTGCCGGCACTCCACCATGGGAGCAAAGCCGCGTCGGTTCTGGAAGAGGATGGCTTGCTCACCTTGTTCCAGGGCCTCGCGCACGCGCGATAATAATAGAGGTGAGAAGGGACCGGCCATCATCTTGCGGCGTTGCAGGTCGGCAGTGTCTACAACCTGTATCTCGGGCAGCTGCATGCCCTGGTACCGCTCCTTCAGCTCCACCAGTCCGTACTTGCCCGTCATGGCGTTGTGGTAGCTCTCAAGCGAGGGCGTCGCAGTGCCGAGGAGAACCCTTGGAGTTGAAAGTTGAGAGTTGAGAGTTGAGAGTTGAGAGTTGAAAGTTGATAGCATGATGGCGGCACTCCGCGCATGATAGCGCGGTGCAGGGTCCTGCTGCTTATAGGAGGTCTCATGCTCCTCGTCGACGATGACAAGGCCCAGGTGCCGGAAGGGCAGGAACACGGCCGAACGGGCACCGAGGATGACGTCGTACGGGTGGCCCGACAGCTGTTTCTGCCAAATCTCTACGCGTTCGGCATCCGAATACTTCGAGTGGTAGATGCCCAGACGGTCGCCGAAGATGCGCTGCAGACGGTCCATCATCTGCACCGTCAGCGCTATCTCTGGCAACAGGTAGAGCACCTGCTCGTGACGCTCCAAGGCCCGCTGGATGAGGTGGATGTATATCTCCGTCTTGCCCGAACCCGTCACGCCGTGCAGCAGGGTGACCTGCTTCTTCATCATCGACATCAGGATTTCGTCGTGCGCCCGCTGCTGGGCAGGCGTCAGTGGCTGTATCAGCTGCGGCCGGTATTCGCCGCCGTGGTTCAGCCGTCCCACCTCCACCTCGTAGGTTTCCAGCATCTGGCGCTTCTCCAGCTGCTTGACAGTATCGGCCGAGGCACCGCTGACGTTCATCAGTTCCTCGCGGGTCACCTCGGCTATGGCCGCAGCAGGGCTATCGGAGCCTGCCGACCCGCCCTCGGCATCTATCTCGTCCCAATGCGACAAAGCCAGATAGTCGACGAAAACATCCAACTGCTTCTTGGCCCTCGCCAGCACGTTGAGGGCGACATGCAGGGCTGTAGCATTCCGATACTGCGGCGTCAGCCGGATGTAGGTCTCCGTCTTGGGGTGATAACCGTCCTCAGCCTTCAGGCCGGCAGGCAGCGCAGCCTTGTAAACGTCGCCGATGGGCGACATATAATAATCGCTGATCCACCGCCACAGCTCCAGCTGTAGTGCCGTCACCATGGGCTGGCGGTCCATGACCTCCATGATGTCCTTCACGGCATAGCCCTCGGGCTTCTGCTGGTGGACGCGCATGACGATGCCCAGGTATTTCTTGCTTCGGCCGAACGTCACCAGCACACGACAGCCCACCGCCACCGTCATGCCTTCGGGCACGGCGTAGGTGAACAACCCCTGCAGGGGCACCGGCAATATCAGGTCTACATAGTCCATGACTGACACGAATCTGCCTACAAAGTTACAAATTAGTGGGCGTAACACCAAATTACGACAAAGAAATTTGGCGTTTTACGCAATTTGTAGTAATTTTGCAGCCGATTAGCAAAATGCTTATCAAGGGGTGCTCACCGTTGGTGGGCTGAGATGATACCCTCGGAACCTGACACGGATAATGCCGACACAGGGATGATGAGTAACTGACCCCCTTATTTTAATTATTAACAATAAGGTAAAAAGAAATGCAAAGATTTTGGACTTTCATGCTGCTGGGCGCCACACTGTCGGCTCAGGCAGCAGAGGTGGACACACTGAAGAGCGTAGAACTGCAGGAGGTACAGGTGACCGCCGTGCGCGCATCGAAGAAGACGCCTGTGGCCTTCACCAACGTAGGCCGACAGGAACTGAAGGCCGTCAACCACGGACAGGACGTACCCTACCTGCTGTCGCTGACACCGTCGGTCACCACAACCAGCGATGCCGGCAACGGCATCGGCTACACCAGCATCCGCGTACGTGGCACCGACCCCACCCGCATCAACATCACCGCCAACGGCATACCCATGAACGATGCTGAGAGTGCCGGACTCTACTGGGTCAACATGGGCGACTTTGCCAGCTCGGTACAGTCAATGCAGATTCAGCGCGGCGTGGGTACGTCGACCAACGGTGCCGGTGCCTTTGGCGCCACCATCAACATGCTGACGGAGAACATCGGGGCCCAGCCCTACATAGGCATCGACCTCAGTGCCGGTTCCTACTACAGCCATAAGGAGACCGTGCGCTTCAGCACCGGACTGCTGGGCGGACATTGGGGACTGCAGGGCCGTCTGTCGAACATCGGGTCGAAGGGCTACCTGGACCGCGCCTCGACAAAACTGAACAGCTACTTCCTGCAGGCAGGATGGTTTGGCGACAACACGGTGGTGAAATTCATCACGTTCAACGGCATCGAGGAGACCTACCACGCCTGGAACTACACGTCGAAGTACGAACAGTCGCTCTACGGCCGCACCTACAACTCGTGTGGCGAATACTGGGACGCTGAGGGCAACCGCCACTACTATGACGACCAGACCGACAACTACCACCAGCAGAACTACCAGCTCATCTGGAACCAGAACATCGGCCGCGAGCTGAAGCTGAACGCCGCCCTGCACTATACCAAGGGCTTCGGATACTATAATGAGTATAAGTCGAAGCGTACACTCTTCGAGTACGACCTGGACAACCAGATGACCTGGGCCGAGAGCGACATCGTGCGCAAAAAGACCATGGACAACGACTTCTACGGCGTCGTGGCCTCGCTGACCTACGACAACAAGCGCAACCTGCAGGCCATCCTTGGTGGGGGCTGGAACCGCTACGACGGCGACCACTACGGACTGACACCCTGGGTCAAGAAGCCCGTCGACGAGCTGTTTCCCGACCACCGCTACTACGACAACAACACCAGGAAGACCGACTTCAGCGTCTATGGCAAGTTGACCTACGACCTGCTGCCGGGTCTGAACGCATTCCTCGACCTGCAGTACCGCCACGTCGGCACCAAGATGAACGGTCCCACGGACGCGATTGACTGGACGGTCAACAAGCGCATCGTCTACGACATCCGCGAGTCGTACGACTTCTTCAACCCCAAGTTCGGAGTGAACTACGACATCACCAGCAACCACAAGGTGTATGCCTCTTACGCCATCGCCCATAAGGAGCCTACGCGCAATAATTTCGAGAACAACTACAACGCCGGACTGGAAATGCCGAAGACGGAACGCCTGAACGACTTGGAAGCCGGCTACAAGTACCAGTCGGCGCGATTCTCGGCAGGTGCCAACATCTACTGGATGGACTACAAGGATCAGTTCGTGCTGACCGGCGAGATTGACAAGATAGGCGAGGCCATCACCCGCAACATGCCCAACAGCTACCGCCTCGGCGTGGAACTGGAGGCCGCATGGCGGCCCGCCGACTGGTTCCGGTGGGACATCAACGCCACGTGGTCGAAGAACCGCGTCAAGGACATCACCGTCAACCTCACTGACGGCACGGTGGCCAATCTGGGCAACCAGCCTCTGGCCTTCTCGCCCGACTTCCTGCTGAACAACATCCTGACCTTCAACTACGCCGGTTTTAAGGCCTCGGTACAGAGCCGATACATCAGTGACCAATATCTGACCAACACGGGTCTGAAGAGCTATGAGACGCTCGACGACAATGGCAATCCTGTAGATGTCAGCATGATGCTCGACGGACACTTCACCACCAACCTCGACCTGTCGTACAATTTCCGACTGCCTACGCTCGGCCTGCGTGATGCCACCATCGGACTGACGCTCTACAACCTCTTCTCGGCCAAGTACGACAACAACGGATGGGCCGCTCCGGCTTATACGCAAAAGAACGGACAGGTCGTTGCCACCGGATGGGAGGCCAGCGACCAGTACAAGGCCGGCTTCGCCCCCTCGGCACCGTTCAACATGATGGCACACCTAAGCGTTAATTTTTAAATGGAGTTTCTTAGCGTACACTGGCTCGACATACTGACCACGATACTCGGCCTGATATACATCTGGCTCGAGTATCGGGCCAGCATAGCCCTCTGGATTGTCGGCATCATCATGCCCGCACTCGACATCTACCTCTATTGGAGCCACGGACTCTATGGCGACTCGGCCATGGCTGTCTACTACACCGCAGCAGCCGTCTACGGCTACATAGCGTGGCGGTGGGGCAAGGGCGTGAAACTATCATCCGACAGTCAACAGCCAACAGTCAACACCCCAATCACCCACATGCCGCTGGCCAAGTACGTGCCCACCACCCTCTTCTTCCTCGCGGCCTGGGCCGTCACCTACTACGTACTCATCACATGGACCAACTCCACCGTTCCCCTGCTCGACTCATTCACCAACGCCCTGTCGTTCGTGGGCTTGTGGGCACTGGCCCGCAAGTACATCGAGCAGTGGTTCTTCTGGATTCTGGTCGATGCCGTCTGCTGCGTGCTCTACGTCCAGAAAGGCATACCCTTCAAGGCTGGCCTTTACGGCCTGTACGTCGTCATCGCCATAGCCGGATATTTCAAATGGAAACAGATGATGGTAAAGAGTGAAAAGTGAAGAATGAATAATTTGCTACCGCTGCATTTAGTGCAGAATGTAGAGTGTAGAGTTTGCTACCGCAGCATGGTAATCATAATTTCTAATTCCTAATTCCTAATTTAAAAACGTACAATGGCTTTAGAATTTGACGCAGTAATCGTTGCCAACGGCGAATTTCCCAGTCACACGATTCCCCTCGGCGTGCTCCACCAGGCCAGCCATGTCGTGGCCTGCGACGGTGCCATCATCCACGTCCCTGAAGCCGAAGCCGTCGTGGGCGATGGCGACAGCATACCCGCCAGCTATCGCAACCGCCTCATCAAGGTCGACGAGCAGGACGACAACGACCTCACCAAGGCCACGCGCTACTGCCTCGGTCGCGGCTGGCGCCGCATAGCCTACCTCGGCACTACAGGTCAGCGCGAAGACCACACCCTGGGCAACATAGCCCTGCTGATGCGCTACTACCGCGAGTTCGGCGTCCACGGCATCATCCTGACCGACCACGGCATCTTCACCCCCATGCACGGCCGCCACGTCTTCCCCAGCATCCCTGGCCAGCAGGTCAGCATCTTCAACTTCGGCTCCTCGCGCCTCACGTCCGAGGGGCTCAAGTGGTCGTCCTACGCCTACGAGCAGCTATGGCAGGGCACGCTTAACGAAGCCCTCGCCGACTCCTTCACCCTGGATGCCGACGGCTACTACCTTGTCTACCAGACCTACCCATAACATGATACTTTCACCAGTAGGACATTCTACTCCCCTCCATCGCAGGGAGGGGCCGGGGGTGGGTCTTTAGTGGCGGCGGTCTTCACAGATGGTCAGCCACCCTTATTAACAATTAAATCTTAAACTTAAAAAACAAATTCAATTAATCTTAAATGGTCGCAAAGCGAGGATTTCAGTGCTTCTTGCATTATTTCTTGTTTACCTAGTAGCCATTAAAAATAAAAATACTGCGAATCATTTGGAAGTTTAAAAGATTATCCCTATCTTTGCACGAAGTTAAAGAAAGATACAAATATGGGCAAGTTCGTTAATCCATTCACTGATGTCGGTTTCAAAATCATCTTCGGGCAGGAGTTCTCCAAGCCACAGTTGTTGGACTTCCTGAACACATTGTTGGAAAATGAGCGTAATATAAC
>DFGF01000161.1:44377-58380 GCA_002371715.1 Prevotella sp. UBA3757 | reverse complement strand
AGTTGATAGTTGATAGTTGAGAGGTGTTTATCGAGCAACCCGCCAAATGGCTGCGCTGGCTTTATCCTAAGGCACTATGGCGCATGGACCCGTCCGACAGGTCAGTCTACCTGACCTTCGACGACGGGCCCATACCCGAAGCCACGCCGTACATCCTCGACGTACTGGCCGAATACGGAGTGAAAGCCACGTTCTTCATGGTGGGCGACAACGTCCGCAAATATCCCGAACTCTACCAGCGCGTGGTCAGCGAGGGCCACCGCATCGGCAACCACACCCACAACCACATCGGCGGCTTCCGCCATACCATCCGCGAGTACAGCTACAACGTCGAGAAAGCCAACGCCTACCTGCATACCAATCTGGTACGTCCACCCCACGGCTGGATGCGCCTCGGCCAGTACGCCTGGCTCTCGCGCAAGTTCCGCATCGTCATGTGGGACCTTGTCACCCGCGACTACTCCAAATGGATGACGGCCGACGACATCCTCGACAACGTCAAGCGCTACGCCCGCAACGGCTCCATCATCACCTTCCACGACTCACTGAAGAGCATCGACAAGCTACGCACCGCCCTGCCCGCCTCCATCGGCTGGCTACAGCAGCAGGGCTACCAGTTCAAGGTGTTCGATTGACGCCAATGATAATCGTCGGCATATGCATGTGTTGATGGCTACTACGGCACACTCGTCGCCTTTTGTCCAGCTGCTTCAGATTGGCGTAGGCGTTGCCCAGTGCGCCCTCTGCTGCGGGCGAAATCATCTAGTCGTCCCTGATGCTGAACTCGCAACCGCAGTATTGCTGATTGTAGAAACCGTATTCGCGCAGGAGTTGGTTGCGCCGCTCCTGCAGGCCACCCTTACGCCAGTTCTGCGCCCAGAAGACCGTACCCTCGACGGCAGCCTGGGCCTGGAGGCCCGCCTCGGTAATCTGGTCAAGGCGCTTCCAGCGCGAAGAGGCCAGTGTGGTGGTGAAACAGGGCAAGGAAAGCTGGCGAGCCTGTAGCGCAGCAGCCTTCAACCGATAGGCGAAACACTGGAGGCAGCGGGAGCCGCGCTCGGGTTCACTCTCCAGGCCGCGAACCGCCGACAGCCAGCGTTCGTGGTCGTAGTCGCCGTCAATCCAGTCGAGCCCCAGGCTCTCGGCGTGGCGCTTGCTTTCCTCCTTGCGGATGTCGTACTCGTGGCGCGGAAAGATGTTGGGGTTGAAATAGAAGATGGTGGGCCGCACGTCGTGCTGCAACATCCACTCGACGATGGCCGAGGAACAAGGCGCACAGCAGGCATGCAGCAACACCTGCTGCACGCCTGCCGGTACAAAAATTTCTGTTGACTTCTTGCTCATTACGTCGTCGTAAGAGAGAGAGGGGGGAATCAGCATGGACGCTTCTTGGGAAGCTTGAAGACGTCCTGCACTTCCCGCATCTGCGCGTCGGTCATGCCGTCGGGCTCGCTGCCCATAGAGCGGGCACACATATAGATGTTGGCAGCCTTGCAGAGCACGTCGGTCTGGTCGAAGGCATCCATGATGTCCTGGCCGACGGCCACCGTGCCGTGCTTCTCCCACATGACGACGTCGTGGATCTTGATCTGTTCGAGAGTAGCCTCAGCCAGTGCCACCGACGAGGGCAGAGCATAGGGCACGATGCCGATGCCTAAGGGGGCAAAGGCCAGCGTCTCGGGAATCATCGACCACAGCACGCGCGTCATCTCGTCGCCCTTCAGGAAGCGCTGTATGTGACTCATGGCCACCAGTTCGATAGGGTGCGTGTGCAGCGTGGCCTTGTAGCAGGAGCCGGTCTCGAGCAGATAGTTCTGCAGTGCCAGGTGGGTAGGCAGCTCTGAGGTCGGCACGACGTTCTCGTCGGCAATGACCACGTAGGAGGCACAGTCGTCAAGGATGCGGATGATAGAGCCGTTCTGCATGGGTTCCTTGGCCAGGTCGCGCATGCGCTTGCCCGTACCCTTGCAGTAGAAGTACTTGCCCTTGAGCTGGGGCAGCACCATGCCAATCGGGCGGACGTCAGAGATGGGGGCCATGGCCCGGCACTCGTCGTCCATAAACTCAGTGACGTTGACGGTGATGTTGCCACCGTTACGTTCAGCCCAACCTTTCTGCCAGAGGTAGCCAGTGACCTCGGCAATCTGATACACGACCGCCTTCAATGCTTCGCGGCCTTCCAAAATACTTTTCATATTTTTTTCTTAATTCTAAACTCTTAATTCTTAACTCTTAATTAGTAATTGTCGCCATAGCGTTCCTTGGTGATGTCGTCGAGCGCACGGCCACGCGTGTTGGGAGCACCGATGAAGCCCACGACGAGCGAGATGCAGAGCAGGGCAATCATGCAGAAGGCTGCAATGGTGAAGCCCTCGCCATTCTCACCATAGATATAGGTGAAGATGAGACCCCAGACGGCCGACAGGCCACGGACGATGAAGAACATCAGGCCCTGGGCACCGGCGCGGAACTTGGCAGGGAACAGCTCGCTGCCCCACAGCGCATAGAATATCTGCGGCGACGAACCGCCCTGGACGCCCCAGAGGATGGCAAAGAGCCAGAGGCCCACCATGCCGTTGACGCCGATGGTGACGATGACCAGCCAGGCGGCAATGGCCACCAGCAGTCCGAAGGTGTAGATGACCTTGTGGCTGGTCTTGTCGATGAACTTAGACACGATGAACGTCACACCGACGATGATGGCCCACTGTATGCAGTTCATCCAGTTGGCCTGCTCGTTGCTGACGCCACCAGCCGTCTCGTAGATGTGCGGCTGGAAGAAGCCCATGACCGAAGCCACGAGGTTCCACGTCAGATAGATTGTGGCCAGGAACACAACGGTGCGCACGGCAATCTTGTTGGAGAAGAGCACCTGGATATTGTCCAGCAGTCCGGTCTGCTTCGACTTGTTGGCCTCGAATTCGGCACTCTCCTGCAGCTGACGCTGGAGGTTCCAGGCTATGAAGGCCACGATGAAGAGCGTGAAGAAGACAATGCGCGACGAGAAGGCGTTGACGGCCTGCTGCGTCATGTCGGCACCGCCAAACATGTGGGCAACGCTCTCGACCCATCCGAAGAGGTAGCCGCCGGGGGCGAAGAGCATGCCGAAGAGCAGGATGCACATAGGTCCGAAGCCCCACGACATCTGGGAAATACAGATGTTGCGGCCACGATTGTTGACCTCGGACGACTCAGAGATGTAGGTCCACGATGCCGGCACGCCGACGCCGACGGAGATTCCCGTCACGAGGAAGCCGGCCAGCAGCATAGGGAAATTGACGGAGAGCATGACCAACAGCACACCAGCCATATAGACCAGCAGATTGTAGGTGAAGATGAACTTCCGTCCGTACTTGTCGGCCAGGAAACCGCCGATGATGGCACCGATGGCAGCACCGAGACAGTTGGCCGAGATGAAGTTGAGCCACCCCAGGTGCATCTCGGTCAGTCCGAGATACTCCTTCCACAGCGTCAGGCCCGATGCACCGGCCACGATGGCTCCCGCATCCAGATAATTAGTCAGAGACACCGCAATGGTACTCTTCAAGCTTCCATTATTTGCCATAATCGTCAACTATCTACAAACCACGTCACACTCAATGTTCAGTATCTTGGCCACCTTCAGGATGGTGTCGATATGATGACCGACGGCAGCGGCCATGTGGTGGGTAGGACCGGCCTCGCTCCACTTGTTGACGAACTCGCGGCAGGGCAGCGAAAACTTGGTGCGCATGTTGGTATCGCCGAACATGAAGATGGGACCATCCTCGTTGACACCCTCGGCAGCCACGAACTTGAAGACGCCGTTCTTGTCCTGGGTGATGGCCAGATACGTGACAGGACCCGTGGGAGGATAGAACTGGGTGAGGTAGCCGCCACCGGTCTTGCCGTGGAATACGGGCACAATCTTCATGGTGGGCTTGTGGGCCTGCGAGATGTCGAAGTCGCCGGAGCCAGAGTGGCCGATGATACAGATGTCCTTCGGGAAGTCGATGGAGTACATCTCGGCCAGGGTGCCCGTGCCGCTGATGGTCTTCAGGATAGACATGGCCATGGCCACCTTCATGTCACCCTCGACGGCACAGGCGGTGTGCTGCTTGATGAGCATGGAGAAGGCGGGAATCAGCATGGAGTCGAGCTTGCCGGCCACGCCCTGGGCAAAACCGGCATAGTGAGAGGCTATCATGCCCAGCTTCTCGTCCTTCACCCACTGTTCGAAAGCAACGACATACTTGGCCATGTCCCAGACCTTCTCGATGGTGCCGCCACCCTCAATCTCGAACGTGTCGAGGATGTCCTGAGCCTTCTGGCGGATAGCCTCCTCGTCGGTCACGTTGTCGGCAATGGCCCACATCTGTTCCCAGTCGAACTGCTTGGTGTAGACAAACATACGGTGGTAGAGGTTGGTCTCGTCGATGTAGAGGTCCATCATGCCGGGATAGGGACGGCCAATCTGTGCAATGTTGGTATCGCGGAAGCGGCGGCGCACCTGTGCGGCACGGCACCAGTCCTCAATCTCGTGCTGCACCTCTGGGTCGCCACCCTCGACGACACCGGTGATGACTGCCGAGCGCTTGCCGGCACGGTTGAGGTCGGCCACCATCTCGCCAAT
This sequence comes from Prevotella sp. UBA3757, assembly GCA_002371715.1. Taxonomy (GTDB): domain Bacteria; phylum Bacteroidota; class Bacteroidia; order Bacteroidales; family Bacteroidaceae; genus Prevotella. The sequence continues at coordinate 53,768 of DFGF01000161.1, read as the reverse complement.
GGCTCCGCAGGCATAGAGATCGCCCAGCCAGATGGGGATGTCGGTGTTGGGATAGTCGGGGGCCAGTTTCTTCTGGAGGTTGACGATGACGACGGGTACGTCAAGGTCGCGCACAGCGGGCAGCATATTATACGAGGTACAATACGTCAGCATCTGCAGGATGACCAGGTCGACGTCGGCGGCACGGAACTTGTCGCCGGCCAACATGGACTGCTCCTTGGTGGTCACCATGCCGCCGTCGATGATCTCGATGGTGTCGGGAAGCGTCTTCTTGAAGTCCTCATACTGAGCCTCAAAGTTAGGAACGAGTTGTGGGAACTGTGGCAGGTAAGCCTGCAGGGCGATACTGAACACGCCCACCTTTGCTTTGGTTTCTACTAATGGTTTTGCCATAAGATTTGTTTTTTTATGAATTGTTTTTAAATAATGTTTCTGCCTTACTGCTTATTTACTTAATTCCAAGAAGCGCTCGTAAGCGGCATCCCAGGCGGCCGTGTCCTGAGTGGGATGGTAAGCCACCATGTCGACACTGTTGGCAATGATGCGACGCATCTCCCAGATGTCGCTGACATCGCCGCAGGCCTTGGCCTGGAGCATGATGTTGCCGATGGCGGTACACTCCTGCGGACCGGCCATCACCTCGACGCCGCAGGCATCGGCCGTAAACTGGGTGAGATACTTGTTGAGCGAGCCGCCACCGATGACGTGCAACACGTCGATGTCGAACGATGCAAACTCCTTGAGCCAGCCGAACACCTGGCGATAGCGCAGTGCCAGCGAGTCGAAGATGCAACGGCACGTCTCGGCGGGCGTCTCGGGCACGGGCTGGCCGCTCTCGCGACAATACTGCTGGATGGCGCCGATCATCGATGACGGATTGGCAAACAGCTTGTCGTCAGGATTGATGATGCTGCGGAAAGCCTCGACCTGCATGGCCGCGCCCTGCAGTTCGGGGTGTGACAGCTGGCGGACCTCCTCGGGCCAATCCTTACGGCAGCGCTCGTAGAGCCACATGCCGCAGATGTTCTTCAGGAATCGCGTCGTGCCCTCGATACCGCCCTCGTTGGTGAAGTTCAGCTCGTAGGAGCGGTCGCTGATGATGGCCTCCTTGGTCTCGATGCCCATCAGGCTCCACGTGCCGCTGCTGAGGTATGCGAAATGCTCGTCCCTGGCCGGCACGGCGGCCACGGCGGCACCCGTGTCATGACCGGCCACGGCAATGACCGGCACGGGGCCAAGGCCCGTCATGTTCTGGATTTCCTCGCTCAGCACGCCAATCCGGGTGCCAGGCTGCACCATGCGCCCGAACTGGCTGCGCTTCATGCCGACGCTCTCGATGAGCCGGTTGCTGAGGTCGCCAGTACGCGGGTCGAGCATCTGCGAGGTCGAGGCTATCGTGTACTCACACACGGCCTCGCCCGTCAGCATCCACGACAAGGCATCGGGCACGAACAGCACCTTGTCGGCCATCTGCATGGCCACGTTGCCGTCCTGCTGCATGGCGTAGAACTGGAACAGCGAGTTGAAGTTCATGAACTGGATGCCGGTGATGTCGTAGACCTCACGCTGCGTGACGACGTTGCGCAGGTATTCCTCCATACGTCCGAAGGTGTGGGGGTCGCGATAGGCCATGGGGTTGCGCAGGATGGCACCGTCACGGCCAATGAACACGAAGTCGACGCCCCAGGTATCGATGCCGATGCTGGTCAGCGGAAGGCCCCGTCGGGTCACCTCCTTCAGGCCGCGTATCATCTCGAAGTAGAGCGCATAGATGTCCCAATAGAAATGGCCGCCGGTCTCAATCAGGTTGTTTGGGAAACGGGTCAGTTCTTCCTGTTCCAGGCGTCCCTCGGCCAGGGTACCCAGGATGGTACGTCCGCTGGTGGCACCGAGGTCGACAGCAAAAAAGTATTTCTTCATATCATTTTTCATTTTTCATCTTTCACTTTTTCATTTTTCACCTTTCATTTTTCATTTATCAAGGCGCCGTTAATCTTCACGTTCTTGACAGTGGTAGCCTCGATGATGGCAGGATCGAATGCGTTCTTCTGGTCCTGCACGTCAATGTTCTTGTAGTTGAAGCGGACGAGTTTGTACTTATCCGACTGGCCCACGTCAAAGAAATTCTTGCACGTCATCTTGATGCCACGCATGGTGATGTCGTTACACGTCGACAGCGGCATGTCATCACGCTGCTGGGGCTTGAAGAACTGGGTCCACGGGCGCACGACGAGGAACGAACCCGTCTGGCCCGTCATGTCCTCGACGGTCACAAACTCGTAGTGCTGCGGCGTGTCGGGCCGCATCTTCAGCCACAGTACGCGGGTGGCATTGACCACGTGGCAACGGCGCAGGATGACGTTACGGTCGTGAAGCGACTCGGAGCCTAAGGTCAGACAGCCGTGAACCTTGCCATACGTGCAGTCCTCAATTAGGATGCGCTGGCAGTCGCCGTTGGTCGAATCTTTGTCGGCCCAGGTGCCCTTGCCGCCCTTCAGTACGACGGCATCGTCGTTGACATGCATATAGCAGCCCTTGACCAGCACATCGGTACAGACGTCAATGTCGATGGCGTCGGACGATGGTGCACCGCGCTTCGGGTCGCCGGTCCACACGTTCTCCGTCGGTGCAAAGATATAGCAGTCCAGGTAACGCACATGGTCACTCTTGTAGACATGGTTGGTCCAGAAGGGCGAATTGACCAGACGGACATCCTGAACGGTGACATTCTTAGAGTTGGAGATGTAGGTCAGTCGCGGGCGCTGGGCGTCCTTGTTCGTACACTGGGGGTTCCACTTGCGGCGAATCCAGAACTCCTGCCAATAGGAAAGTCCGTTGCCGTCGATGGTGCCGTGGCCGGTGATGGTAAACCCGTCCAGTCCGTCGGCATTCACCAGCGCACAGAAGTAAGTGCAAGTCTCACCCTCGATACGCGTCTTGGTATAAGGGAAGTCGATGATGCGGTCAGAACCCTTCAGCTTGCCGACGACATGCAGATGCGTGCCCTGCCTGAAGAACAAGGCTCCCGACAGGTAGGTGCCTTCGGGAATGACTACCACGCCACCGCCCTCTTGCGCACAGCGGTCAATGACGGCCTGAATGCGTTGCGTCTGCATGACGGTGGAGTCCTTGACCACGCCATAGTCCGTAATGACATACTGACGCCCCAGCGTCTGGACGTCGACTTTCGCGGCATTCTGGAACCATGCGTCCATCGGGGTGCCGTCAGGCCACAGTTGCTGCTGGCTGACGGCCGGCTTCTGTTTCTTCTTTTTCGCTGACTCGGCAGGCGTAGTGACCATCAGTCCAGCCAGGGCCACTGTCAGTGTCATCAGAATTGTTTTTTTCATCATGTTTGTTTTAGTAGCTACTAATTAATCTTTTTGATTTGCTTCGTGGATGCAAAGATAGAGAATATTTTTCAAACAGCACGCAAAAGCACCCACAAAAATCACGTTTTTAAAGAAAAATTGCATTTTCAGAGTTGCACACTCACCTGCTGGCCGTCGTAAACGACCAGTTTTCCTTCAGGTTTTTCCAGGTTGAGGGCCTGCGGTGCATCACTCGTGACGAGCACGATGTTGAAACGCCGCTGCCGCAGCATGCCCTGGAACTGGCCGTGGCGCCGTCCAAGGGTAACGGTACGGGTGGCATCGTCGTAGGCAATGTCGATCGTGGCATACTGACCGCGCTCGTAATTGTAATTGGTACCCTCGTCCTCGTAGAGCTGGAACTGCCCGTCGCGCCCGGCATAGACGTAGAGGTGGATGAGTTCAGCGGGATGCTCGTCGGTATACTGTATCTCAGGGCCGAAGGGAATGATGCTACCCGCACGGACAAAGACGGGTATGCGCTCATAAGGTGCATCGACAGTGAATTGACGATTTGACAATTTACTATCTACAATTTGACGTCCCGTATAGAGGTCGTACCACCCACAGCCCTTGGGAAAGTAGACGCTGCGGCTACGGGCTTTGTAATAGCCTACAGGGCAGGCCATGAGCGCGGGGCCGAACATCCACTGGTCCTTGATGTCGACGACGTCGCAATCGTCGTTGAAGTCCATCACGAGGCCGCGCATCATCGTATAGTCCTTGAGATGAACCCAACCGGCCATAGAATAGAGGTAGGGCATGAGCCGATAGCGCAACTGGTCGTAGAAGACGAATGAGCGATAGGCCGGATGATGCTCAGGGGCGATGTTCCAGATTTCGCGCGTAGGCCACTGACCATGCACACGGAACAGGGGTATGAAACAGCCGAACTGGCTCCAGCGTGCCTGCAACTCGCGCCACTCGGCAAGGTCTTCATTTTCGGTGCCCGTCTTGTCAAACAACTGCTGGGCCTTGACGTAGCGGTTCTCGACACAGAAGCCGCCCTGGTCCATGCCCCAGAAGGGCAAGCCAGACATCGAGTAGTTCAGACCGGCCGTCATCTGGGCACGCATATCCTCCCACCGCGTGCCTATGTCGCCACTCCACGTGGCCGTAGAATAACGCTGCAAACCGGCAAAACCGCTGCGCGTCAGCAGGAATACGCGCTGGTCTGGATTGGTGGAGCGTTGCCCCTCGTAGATGGCCTGGGCATTGACCAGCGAATAGGCATTGAAATACTCCGTCGACGTGCCGAGAGCCGTCGGGCCGCACAGTGCCTTGCGATACCACATCGGCGTGCAGTCACGCACGTTAGGCTCCGAGGCGTCCATCCACCAAGCATCAAGGAATTTACAATTTGACAATTTACCATTTGACAATTTTTCTTCCAACTGCTTATTTCCCGACGGTTTCCGCGACAGCCCGGTATAGAGGCTGTCATCCAACTGTTGCCAGAACATCTTGCGGGCACCCTCAGCATAGGCATCGTAGAATGAGCCCCGGAATCCCAGCCAGTCGTGAATGTCATCGGCTATGGCCTGATGGTACATCCACCCGCGGGCATCGAGTTGTCTGTAGTTGTCGACCGTATCGTAAAACTTGGGCCATACCGAAATCATGAAGCGGCCGCCCATGGCATGGATGCTGTCAATCATGCCCTGCGGGTCAGGATAGCGCGAAGCCTCGAACGTATGGTCGCCCCAGGAGTCGAGTTTCCAGTAGTTCCAGTCCTGTACGATATTGTCGCAGGGAATACGCCGACGGCGAAACTCACGGAGCGTCTGCGTAACTTCATCGGCAGTCTTATAGCGCTCACGGCTCTGCCAGAAGCCCAGCACCCACTTCGGGTAGACAGGAGCCTTGCCCGTCAGCGTGCGATAACCGCTGATGACCTCGTCGGCATTGCTACCGGCTATGAAGTAATAATCCATGTCACGAGCCATCTCGCTCCAGATGCTGAGTCGGTCCTGAGCACCATTAGGCCGCGCCACGCGCAGGCCGCAGTAACTGGTGCCACCGTCGGGCTGCCACTCAATACGCAACGCATAACGGTGACGGGCACGCAGGAGCTTCCGAAACTTATAGGTGTTAGGATTCCAGGCCGTGCGCCATCGCTCGGCCACCACCTCTTCGCCACCGACAAACACCTTGATATAACCAGCATAGTAGAGCATGAAGTGGTAGAAATAATCAGCATGATGACTGCTCTTTTCCTGCGGTTCGATGAATCCCTCATAGACCACGCGCGAGCCATTCAGATTGAAGCCTGCAGGCAGGTTCTTGATACCTCCGGGCTCAGTTCGTCGGGCCAGTTCGGAGGTGGCCGGACAGTCGAACTCGTAGTAGATGGAATCCTCGTCGCGAACGATGGTCTTGCCCTGACGGTCGGTATAGGTGCCGGTCAGGTGGCCTTCCCTACCCTGCTTGTCATAGAGCTTGAAGATGTGTCCCAATTGCTGGTATTCCTCAGGATTGCCCCAGCGACAATAGCTGTAGCTGTCCCACAGCAGACCATAATTTCTGTTTGACAATACGAACGGGACGCTGACCTTGGTGTTATACTGGAAGAGTTCTTCGTTCAATCCTTTCATATTCAGCTCTTCCGACTGGTGTTGTCCTAAACCATAGAAAGCCTCATCGGCAGGACTGTCAAACTGCAGGTGCCAGGTCAGTCCCTGACGCTGCCGCTCGGACACCTTGGCCGAATCGGTACCTATCTCCCTGGCTGGTACGAGGAAGGGCTTGAAGGTCTTGCCGTCCGGCGATTCCCGCAGGAGCTTTTTGCCATGGCCGTCATAGAAGGTGATGCGTCCCGTGGCTTTGTCTACACGTGCCTCCACCGTCTGGGCCTTGACCGACACCTGCCGGCCGTCGGTCACCGAAAACCAGGGCTTAGCAGTCTGGCTGACAACCGTCAGGCTCTGCTTGTCAGGCAGTTGAGCCTCAGAGGTGGCCTGCACACGGATGATATTGTCGCTGACGACTTGCAGCCGGACAACCTGCGGACGGCCAGCGGCTGTCTGTCTGACAGGAATGGTTACATACTGCCCCCGAACCGTATAGTCAGAGGCCCACAGAGCCAGCGAGGCCATACAGCTCAGTGCCGAAACAAGCAATCGCAAGCGTCTCATGGCTTTACCTTGGCTGAGGTGTCACGTATGACCAACTGCTGGGAAACAATCTCCTTATATACCATAGAGTCGCCATTGATGCTGCGCAACAGCAGTTCACAGGCTTTCACGCCCATCTTGTAAGACTGGTCCTGAATGGCGGACATGCGCGGCGTGACGTAGGCCGCATGCACATCGTCGGTGAAGCCTATCAGCGCCACGTCGTCAGGAATGCGCAGTCCACTCTCCTTGATGGCGGTAAAGGCCGCAAAAGTGATGATGTCGTTGAAAGCCAGGATGGCATCGGGACGTTTGTCGCTCTTCAGCAGCTGTAAGGTACGTTCCAGTGCCACCTGATAGTCTATCTTGTCACAAATGACAATGTCACGGTCAATGGGCAGATGATTGTCGCGCAAGGCTTCCAGATAGCCATGCTTACGCCGCCGGACCATGTCAAGATGGTTGGGCCCGCCGACAAAGGCTATGCGGCGACTGCCGGTATCTATCAGGTGCTGGGTGGCCTGACGGGCGGCTTCGTCACCGTTGGCCGTCACGCTGGAGAAGCGCTCTGTCAGACAGGTGCGCCCGAAGAAGACCAGCGGAATGCCCATTTCGGCTATTTCCTCAAAATGGTGATAGTCGGTAGTGGTCTGGGACAGGCAGGCCACGATGCCCTCAACGTGCATAGAGATGAAATTGTCGACGGCATGTGCCTCGTCCTCGTAGTTCTCGTGACTGTTGGCACTGATGACGCTATAGCCCTCACGGCGAGCGCGGTCCTCGATACCGTCAAGCACGGCGGAATAGTAATGAGTCACCAGATTGGGCACTACGACACCGATAATTTTCGGCGCCTCGCGACGCAGGCTCTGAGCAAACGGATTGGGACGATAGTTTAGTTTCTTCGCCAACTCCTTGACGCGCTGCTGCATCTCCTTGCCAATCTCGGGCGAGTTGCGAAGCGCACGGCTCACGGTGGCAATGCTTACGCCTAACTCCAGAGCCAAATCTTTGAGCGATGTCCTATGCTGTTTTTTGTTGTTCATCATACTTTATAAAATGCTGGCGCAAAGTTACGCATTTCCCCGAAAATCGCAAACGTTTACGTGAGTTTTTTAAGCAATTTTGCACCAAAATGGAGAAAAAGTGCGTACCTTTGCACCAGAAAATCAGAATGAGTAATGAATAGTTGATAATAAGTTAGTTAGAAAACCGGTTAAAGGCTGTCGTGAGACAGCCTTTTTCTTTGCTTCATATACCACCCGAAACTCAGCCAGACTCCCCCACTGGTCAGAACATGAGGGTAACGCCAAACCTGACGCTATTCTTATGACCGTGCGAATGGTCGTTATAGTTCATGCGCCGCACGTATTCTACCTGGAAGAAGCGGAAAATGCTGCGGATGCCTAAGGAGATTTCCCAGTAGGGCACCTTTGGGTCGAGCATATACGAGCCTTCCGGAAATGCCCAAAGCATGGTATTCTGAGCGTTGCGCGCCAGGTAGGGATTATTCTTGTCGGACAAGGCTCCCCACAACATTTTCACGCCAATGTACTCACGCCAGCGCAACCGCTTAATCAGCGGTATGCGGTTGAAGATCTTGCCCTGCATATCCCAGTTCATATCGACACTGACAAACCGGTCGTTCATAAACTCCATAGCCGTCAACAGGTTGAAGGCTTGCTTATGGCTGATATACGACATGTTGGCCGCCGGCATGCAAAGCAACGGGAATGGCACCTGGCTCCACTGCACGCCACCACGCGTATAGAGGTCGACACGCCCCCAACTGTTCAGCCAGAAACGCTTGAAGATGCTGGCCTCTGTATAGTGGTAGCCGTAGTCGCCGCCAAGCAATCCCTTGACACCCATCGTGTGACTGAGCGTGAAGATTGGGGCCTCGCGGTTCACCTTCAGTCGGCGCTGCTTGGAATTGGTATAGAGGGCATTGGGCGAATATTCTATCTCAGCGCGCAGCTCGGTAGTTCTGAACTTGTCAAACTGCATGTTGCCGGCAGCCTCGTTCTGCTCTGTCTTGACGCTCAGCAGGGTGCGCAGGCCGTACATCTGCTCGTACTCGAAGGTCAGTTGCTGACGGTTGTAGAACATCATCTTGTCGACCTTGGCCCACTTGAAGGCCGTAAAGACGTTATCCTTATCGGTAGACAGGAACTTGTCGGAAGGTGACATCACGTCGTAGGTTGAAAGGAACGACAGGTTGCGCTTGGGAAACTCGTCGGGAAGATATTTCTTCCTGTTCAACGACCACGTCAGCGTTGAACTGTAGTAGGTATTCTTGCTGCGCCAGCCCCGGGCAATGTAGCCCTTCCAGAAGAGGTGCGGAAACAGGTTGGCCGTGGTCTGGAGCGAGATACGGGTGCGCAGGCCGTCAATGAAATTGGTGCTCACCATCGAGTTGACCGGTCCGATATCCACCTTGCTGGGCGTTCCCGTTTCTATATAGTTTTCAGCCAACAGCTTAAAGGCCATCAGTATGTATCTGAAGCCGCCGACGGTCTTCATGCCTTTCAGGAAATCATCCATGCCGGCCTCGCTGCGCGTCAGTGCCACCTTGCGGTGCAACTGCCAGAAGCTGTCGTCGACGAGGGCGACATCCGGCTCAGTGTAAGTCTTGGCCTTGCCTCGGAAGAGTTTTGCAGGAATCTCCGTAAACTGGTAGTCGGAGAGGCGCGTCGTGCGTATGGCCACGCCTTTCTGGATGAAGTCGAACAGCACCAGCTCTACAATCATATCGTCGACGCTGAGTACCCATTCGCCCGATGGCAGTCGCGTAAATTCCTGCGTCACCCGCAGACTCTCCACAAAGTTGACGTCGGTCTGGTTGGGCAGTATCAGTTCGCAGCGCTTCACCTGATGGGGGGCTTCCTTCAGCACATACAGGTCGCC
>DFGF01000161.1:43291-44253 GCA_002371715.1 Prevotella sp. UBA3757 | reverse complement strand
AGCAGCGTGTCCTCGATGTAATAGCGGTAGAACGAGATGGCACCGTCACCAATGGGCGATGTGAACGGGTGCTGCAGCAGGCGCACCTGGTCGTCGTAGATATTGACATCGGTAAAGACGTCCTTCGACACGGTATTCAGGATGTCGCCCGTCTGAAAGAAGTCGTTGATGCCGGCCGAGCGCTGCCCCTTCACGATTTCCTTCTCGTCGTGGGGCGAACGGCGATAGACTTTCTGCGTCACCGTCTCCTCGACGCTGGCGGGCAGTATCATCTTGCCCGTCTGCTGGCATTTCTCCACCTGGTTGGTCAGCCACTTATACTTGCTGAACTTAGGCTGCGACAGGGTTTCCATATTCATGTCGTTGAGCGCCAGGGTCAACTTCTGATACTTGGTGTATTGGTAGAAGTCGCGCTTCGAGAGGTCGGTAGCTTTCTTGTTGGCTATCACCTTCTTCATCAGTTCCACGGCAGGATTGTTATTCCGGCTATACCGGCTACGCTTGGAGCGCACGGTTACTTCCTTCAGCGAACGGCTGTCCTCACGCAGCGAGACAAAGAGTTTCCGCATGCTGTCGTCGATGATGTAGGTGCGCGTCTTGTAGCCCACCGCACTCACCGTCAGCTTCCAACCCTTGTGATAGGTTATCGCGAAACGTCCGTTCTGGTCGGTCATCGTGGCTATGTGGTGACCCTTATACTGGACACTGGCAAAACTAATACTCTGACCTGTAGCCTCGTCCACGACGTGGCCAACTATGGTTTGTGCATGCAGTGACATCGGCAGGAGAGCCAGCAGAAAGACAAGCAACAGATATTGCACACGCTTTCCTACCTTATTATCTATATAGCGTATTTGAAACATACCTGAAAAAAACAATCTTCATAGGGCTATCTCGACCCAGAATAGCGAACCCACACCAACTTTCGACTCCACACCGACCTTGCCACCGATACCGAGTGC
>DFGF01000161.1:35023-43167 GCA_002371715.1 Prevotella sp. UBA3757 | reverse complement strand
TCGAAGAGGTGCTCATTGCAGTGGCTGGCAGGAATACCCTTTCCCGTGTCACGAACCCACACGCGCAGGTGGTTGTTGGCTACCTGATAGCCCAAGGTCACGACGCCCTTGTCGGTAAACTTCATGGCATTGTCCATATACTGGTTCAGTATCTCGAACAGCCGGTCGCGGTCGGTCGTGGGTTGTATGGAGTTGGCCAGAGCCTCAACAGCTATCTTGACACCCGTCTGCTGGCTTCTTTCGGCAAACTTGTCGGCCACTTCGGTCAGCAACTGGTTGAGGTCGAAGCGGGTCATCTTGACCGTATCTCCGCCAGCTTCCAGTTTTGACACGACGGCCATATCGTCGAACAGGCGCAGCAAGTGGGTCGTGTTCTGCTTAATCAGATGAACCAGCTCGTTGCGCTCTTCGTCACTCTGTGCCATCGGCAACACGTCGCCAAATCCGACGACGGCATTCAGCGGGGTACGTATCTCGTGCGACATATTGGCCAAGAAGGCAGACTTCAACCGGTCGCTCTCCTCGGCATGGTTGCGGGCTTCTATCAGCGACTCCTCCAACTCCTTCTGGTTGTCTATCAGGCTCAGCGTACCGACTATCACCAGGGCCTGGCCGTCGGCACCGCGCTTTTCGACGGCACAGTAAGCTTCCTCCCAATGTATCTGGTCGGAATGGGGCAAACGCGTCTTATACTGTTCGTGAGACTCGTCCAGCTTGCCCTCCATCATCTCCTCTAAAGTACGCCTAAGGGCATGACGGTATTCGGGCAGCACCATGTCGTAAAAGGCGTCGAGAGGCGTATTGGGCGGGAAGTGGAAGGAACCCATGGTATCGCGGAAGTCACTTTCAAAGGTAAAGGTGCGCGTGGCTACGTCAATGCGCCAAATGGCTAACTTCATGACCTTCAGGACCAAGTCGTACTCCACCGAGTGGCGCTGCATGCCGGCCAACAGGCTCTGTTCAAACTTCATCTGCCTGTTCTGGCGCAACTGATAAAGGAGCCACATCAGGGCAAGCAACAGCACCGGAAGACCTATTATCCATACCAGAATATCGAGTCTCCAGAGGTCACGCATAGCGAACAGTATCATCATGCTTGCCATTACCATTCACGTATTTTGCCGCAAAATTACACAAAAGAATTGGAAAATAAAAGAAAAACGCTTTATTTTTCTGCTATATGTTTCCACTTTTCACTTTTTTTTGTACCTTTGCAGCATAATAAGTACGTACACATAATGACACAGCAATTCGAAATCATCGCTAAGACCTTTATGGGCCTTGAGCCTGTCTTGGCGAAAGAACTGACGCAGTTGGGCGCTGACGACGTGCAGATTGGCCGTCGTATGGTATCGTTTAAGGGCGATAAGGAACTCTTATACCGTGCCAACTTCCAACTGCACACCGCCATCCGTATCCTCAAACCCATCAAGCACTTCAAGGCGCTGTCGGCCGACGACGTCTACGAGGGTGTGAAGGATATTGACTGGACCGGCTATCTGTCGGTCGACAAGACCTTTGCCGTCGACTCTGTCGTCTTCTCTGACGAGTTCCGGCATTCTAAGTTCGTGGCCTACAAGGTGAAGGATGCCATTGTTGACCAGTTCCGCGAGAAGACGGGACAGCGGCCTAACATCAGTATCACCAACCCCGACATCCGGCTGCACATCCATATTGCCGACGACCAGTGTACGCTGTGCCTTGACTCCAGCGGTGAGTCCCTGCACCGGCGCGGCTACAGGCAGGAGTCCGTCGAAGCGCCCATCAACGAGGTGCTGGCAGCCGGCATCATCCTTATGACCGGCTGGCAGGGCGAGTGTGACTTCATCGACCCCATGTGCGGCTCCGGCACGCTGCTTATCGAGGCGGCACTCATCGCTCACAACATGGCACCGGGCCTGTTCCGCAAGGAGTATGCTTTCGAGAAATGGCCCGACTTCGACCCCGAACTGTTCGACGAAATCTATAATGACGACTCCAAGGAGCGCGAGTTCCACCACCACATTTATGGCTACGATGTCGACATCAAGGCGGTCAATACGGCACTTCTGAACGTCAAGGCTGCCGGGCTGTCCAGCGACATCACCGTGACGGAGCGCGACTTCAAGGACTTCACCCAGCCTAAGGAGAAGAGCATCATGGTGACCAATCCTCCCTATGGCGAGCGTATCTCCACACCCGACCTGCTGGGCACGTATAAGATGATTGGCGAACGGCTGAAGCATCAGTTTACGGGCAACGAAGCCTGGATTCTATCCTATCGAGAGGAGTGCTTCGCACAGATTGGACTGAAGCCCAGCATCAAGATTCCCGTCTTCAATGGTTCGCTGGAATGCGAGTTCCGCAAATACCAGATGTTCGACGGCAAGATGCGTGAGTTCCGCGAGGAGGGGGGCGTCGTCAAGACCGAAGAGGAGAAGCGCCAAATGGCCGAGAAACGCCGCTTCAAGCAGAACCGCGAATTCAAGAAGCGACTCGACGAGGAGCAGGAGAATGCCGAGGCCGACATTCGTTCCTTTAAGTTCCGCTCACTGGAGCACAAAGAGCAGAAGAAAGAGTTCCGCAGCGACCGCAACAATCGCGACGACCGCAAGCCCTTCAGGCGCGACGACCGTGACGACCGCAAGTCCTACAAACGTAATGACCGCGACGACCGCCGCTCCTTCAGAAAGGACGACCGCTACGGTCAGAAACCATTCAAGAAAAACAATCGCAGATTCCGTGACGATGATGAAGATTAAACAACTGGCAACAGCCATTCTACTTCCTCTGACCTTCCTCCTTTTATCTCTTCCAATGAGCTCACAGGACAAAAAGCTCTTCACCCTTGAGGACCTCAACTTTGGCGGCAATAACTACTACAACCTGCAGCCACAGAACAAATGGTATACATGGTGGGGCGACGAACTGGTAAGGACGGACGTCGAGGAGTGCTACCTTGTCAACAAAAAAACGGGCAAGGAGACGCTGCTCTTCACGCTTGACGACGTCAACAACTGGCTGGGCAGCGACGATACCCACCATGTCCGCGCCCTCTACGGGGCCACATTCCCTTATCCCGAACAGTCCGTCGTAGCCCTGGGCAACGTGAAGTCGTTCCTACTGCTCGACTTCAAGTCCCACGAGGTGGTATGGCAAGACAGCATCTCCGGCCAGACGGCCAACGACTGGAACGAGACGTCACGTGCTACGGCATACGTCGAGGACAACCAGCTCTTTGTGCTCGATGCCAAAGGGCTAAAGCACCAGCTGAGCCGCGACGGCAGCCGCGAGATTGTCTACGGACAGAGCGTTCACCGCAATGAGTTCGGCATCGAGAAGGGAACCTTCTGGAGTCCCGACGGCCAACGGCTGGCTTTCTACCGCATGGACCAGTCGATGGTGAAGGACTATCCACAGGTCGACATCTTCCCGCGCGAAGCCACCTATGAACCGGACAAATACCCGATGGCGGGCATGACCAGCCACACGGTGATGGTAGGCATCTACGACCTGAAGACCGACCGTACCGTCTACCTCCAGACACCCGTGCTGAACGATACCGCGATTCCCGTCGACGGCTCACCTGCTTACAACATCCCCGTCTATTTCACCAATATCGCCTGGAGTCCCGACGGCAAGACCGTCTATATGTTCGAACTGAACCGCGACCAGAACGACTGCCGGCTCGTCAGCTACGATGCCACGACCGGCAAACGCCTGAAAGAGCTGTATCGCGAACAGAGCGACAAGTATGTAGAACCGATGAACCCTATTCAGTTCCTGCCGTGGGACGCTGACCAATTCGTCATGCAAAGCCAGCGCGACGGCTACAACCACCTCTACTTATATAATAAGGAGGGCAAACTATTGCGTCAGCTCACCAGTGGTCCATGGGTCGTACAGAAGGTACTGGGTTTCAATAGCAAAAAGAAAACCATCATCATCGAGGCCAATCAGTATCACCCCCTGCACCGCCAGCTCTATAGCGTCAGCATAGCCAACGGCAAGATGGCGCAACTGACGACGGCTGACGGCGTCCACCACGGCACGCTGTCAGCATCAGGCAATTACGTGCTCGACCGTCACTCCGCGCCCACCCAGCCGCGCAACATCAGCATCGTCAGCACGTCCAGCGGTTCTACCCCCAGTCCCACCGTGTCCGGCGTTTCAGACACCGGAAAAACCACCCTACTCTTACAGGCCGGCGACCCCTGGCAGGACTACCAACAGCCCATCTTCGAGTGCGGCACCATCAAGGCGGCCGACGGCGTGACCGACCTGTTCTACCGCATGGTGAAACCCCACGACTTCGACCCTCAGAAGAAATACCCCACGGTCGTCTACGTCTACGGCGGACCGCATGCCCACAACGTCGAAGCCTCATGGCACTGGTACAGCCGCTCATGGGAGACCTACATGGCACAAAAGGGCTACATCATCTTCATCCTCGACAATCGCGGCTCAGAATATCGCGGACGCGACTTCGAGCAAGCCACCTTCCGCCAACTGGGACAGATAGAAATGCAGGACCAGATGAAGGGCGTGGACTATCTGCGAACCTTGCCTTATATTGACATGGAGCGTTTGGGTGTCCACGGATGGTCGTTCGGCGGATTCATGACCATCTCGCTCATGCTCAACTATCCCGACGTATTCAAGGTGGGCGTAGCCGGTGGCCCCGTCATCGACTGGAAGTGGTACGAAGTGATGTATGGCGAGCGCTACATGGACACCCCGCAGCAGAATCCCGAGGGCTACGAGAAGACCAGCCTCATCAACAAAGCCGGCCAGTTGAAGGGTCGTCTGCAAATCATCACGGGCTACAACGACAACACCGTTGTGCCCCAGCACTGCCTGTCATTCCTCGACGCCTGTATCAAGGCCGGCACCCATCCCGACTTCTTTGCCTATCCCGGCGAGGAGCACAACATGCGCGGCCATGCCAGCGTCCATCTCCACGAGCGTATCACCCGGTATTTTGAAGACTACCTGAAATAAAATCCAGTAAAACTAGTCTAACTAGTAAAACTAGTAAAACTAGTCTAACTAGTCTAACTAGTCAAACTAGAAAAAAACAAAAAAAATGAAGGAAGAACAGATATTAGTCCGCATCACCGGTCAGGACCGTCCAGGCCTGACCGCCGCCGTCATGGGCATCCTGGCCAAGTACGACGCCAAGATTCTGGACATCGGCCAGGCCGACATCCACAGCACGTTGTCGCTGGGCATTCTCATCCGCATGGACGACATGAAGTCGGGACTGGCCATGAAGGAACTGCTCTTCAAGGCCACGGAACTGGCTGTTAACATTGGCTTCTCGCCTATCAGCGACGACGAGTACGAGGACTGGGTGGGCCACCAGGGCAAGAACCGCTACATCCTCATGGTGCTCGGACGACAGCTGGAGGCCCGCCAGATCGAGGCTGCTACGCGCATCCTGGCCGACCAAGGACTGAACATCGACTCCATACTGCGACTAACCGGACGCAAGAGCATCAAACAGCTCAACCAGCACACGCGTGCCTGCATCCAGTTCTCGCTGCGCGGAGAGCCTACGAACCGCCAGGAGATGCAGTCGAAGCTCATGAAACTATCGCAACAAATGGAAATCGACTTCTCCTTCCAGCGCGACGATATGTTCCGACGCATGCGCCGACTCATCTGCTTCGACATGGATTCCACACTTATCCAGACCGAGTGTATCGACGAACTGGCTGAGCGCAACGGCGTGGGGGCTGAGGTGCGCGCCATTACTGAGAGTGCCATGCGGGGCGAGATAGACTTCAAGGAGAGTTTTACAAGGCGTGTGGCACTGCTGAAGGGACTCGACGTCAGCGTCATGCAGGACATTGCCGAACACCTGCCTATCACCGAAGGTGTCGACCGCCTGATGCGCGTGCTGAAGACGTGCGGCTACAAGATTGCCATCCTGAGCGGCGGATTCACCTATTTCGGCGAATACCTGCAGCGCCGCTATGGCATCGACTATGTCTACGCCAACGAACTGGAGATTGGCGACGACGGCAAACTGACCGGCCACTACGTCGGTGAGATTGTCGACGGTCACCGCAAGGCCGAACTGCTGAAACTCATCGCACAAGTCGAGAAGGTCAACCTGGCTCAGACCATTGCCGTAGGCGACGGAGCCAACGACCTGCCCATGATTTCCGAGGCCGGTCTGGGCATTGCCTTCCACGCCAAACCGCGCGTCGTGGCCAATGCCGAACAGAGCATCAATACCATCGGACTTGACGGCGTGCTCTACTTCCTGGGCTTCAAGGACTCTTACTTGGGCGACCAGGGGAAACTATAGGGATGAACGGCTTCGCACTGACCTCATCAGAATGAACGGCTTTGCACTGACCCTGACAGAGTGGTTTCGACAGCACGGACGCGACCTGCCGTGGCGCCACACCCGTGACCCGTATGCCATCTGGCTCTCGGAAATCATTCTCCAGCAGACGCAGGTCAAGCAGGGACTCGACTACTGGCTGCGCTTCATGCAGCGCTGGCCTACCGTCGAAGCACTGGCCAGTGCCACGGAGGACGAGGTGCTGCGCCAGTGGCAAGGGCTGGGCTATTACAGCCGTGCACGCAACCTGCTCTTTGCTGCACGCCAGGTAATGGAACAGGGTGGATTCCCCCAAACCATCGAGGGGCTTAAGCGGCTGAAGGGCGTAGGCGACTATACCGCTGCCGCCATCGGTTCGATAGCCTTCGACCTGCCAGCTGCCGTCGTCGACGGCAACGTCTATCGCGTACTGGCCCGCTATTTCGGCATCGACACGCCCATCAACACCACCGAAGGCAAGAAGTTCTTTGCTGCTCTGGCCCAGGACCAGCTGCAGCCCGCCATCGGCAGCGACGGCACGGGAGCCGCCCTCTACAATCAGGCCATCATGGACTTCGGAGCCATCCAGTGTACTCCCCAGTCGCCCCAATGCGACTGCTGTCCGCTCGTCGAGGGTTGCCAGGCCTACCGTAGCGGGCACATTGCCCAGTTGCCCGTCAAGCTGAAGACACTGAAGGTGCGCGAACGCCACCTTATTTATATATATATACGCTGCCAAGGCCAGACGGCCATCCATCAGCGCGGAGCCGGCGACATCTGGCAAGGCCTGTGGGAGCCATTTCTCATCGAAGCGGATGGCAAAACACCATCACAGAATAGCTTAACGCCATTAATGAGTGGCGAAATGCCAAATCTTGAAGAAATCGTAAACTTCAAACTTCAACCTTCAAATTTCAAATGCCTCAGACTTCTCAGGCAGAACGTCCGCCACGTCCTCACCCATCGCATACTCTATGCCGACTTCTACCTTCTGGAGACCAGCAAGCAACCAAAAATCCCCGACGACTACATCTGGGTCGCCGAGGAAGAACTTGACCGCTATGCCCTACCCCGCCTCGTGGAGCACCTGCTCGAGATGCTCCACTGTTAGGCGCGCCTCACCGTGAGGGGCTGGGGATGGTAAGTACAGCGTGCAGGTCGTCAGTCCTGCTGCTCAGTCTGGACTGGTCCGCCTGGTTGGTGTCAGTGAGCATGCTGGTCAGTATGGGCTTGGTATAGCTCAGCACCATTGCCTGCAGAAAAGCATCAATATAGTCAACCTTATCCTCATCTACGTTAGCCTTGACTTGATGTAGGCAAAGTCGCTTGACATCATCCTCAAACCCAGAGATGACCGACTGACTGCGCGGATTGTCATTCTCATTGCCGGCATTGTGTATCATATACGGGCTCCCTGCTTCAGTGTCGTACCGTCGGACTTCACAAAGAGCAGTCCGTCATCGGACGATATTCCTTTGACGGGCATACGGTCGTGATATCCCCTTATGCCTTACCTATAATATAATGTTATGAGAAGTAATTATGTCAAGTAAGTCGAAAAAATCATCAAGCAATCAGTAATTTACCATCAGCATGGGTATGCCTACTTTGCATAACGAAATACTTGTCATAAAAAAGCTTATGAGAAGCTTTACATAAATGCAACAGAACAATCGAAAAACACCTAACACCTAACGTCGGTCAAACCCTCTCCACAAAGGCATTTCAGGGGGGTGACGTTAGGTGTTAGGTGTTTTTATTTCATTTTACTTTTTGTCCACAACGACATTACGGCTCATTCGCGACGAGATTACGGCTCGTCCCTGATGAG
>DFGF01000161.1:5541-34932 GCA_002371715.1 Prevotella sp. UBA3757 | reverse complement strand
GTCCCTGATGAGATTACGGCTCGTCACCGACGAGATTACGGTGCGCATGCGCCCGCTACTCGATACAATTCATGAGGAAGTCGACGGCTCCGTTGACGCCGAAGCGGCGGACATTGAGGGCGATGTCGTAGTTGCAGGCGTCCGTCCACTCGCGACCGGTGAAGGTCTTGGTGTAGAGTTCACGGCTGTAGTCG
Source organism: Prevotella sp. UBA3757 (assembly GCA_002371715.1). Lineage (GTDB taxonomy): Bacteria > Bacteroidota > Bacteroidia > Bacteroidales > Bacteroidaceae > Prevotella. Next base: position 34,738 of record DFGF01000161.1, on the reverse strand, counting down.
TTGTCGACAATCATGGCGGCGGCATCGTGCTCGCTGATGTCGTACTTCTCGGCTATGCGGCGCTTGCGGCAGTCGAGGGGCGAATGGATGAAGATTTTCAGCGCGTTGGGCTGGTCGGCAAAGATGTGGAAGCCACAACGTCCGACGATGACGCACGACTCCTCCGAGGCTATCTTACGGATGGCGTCGGCCTGGGCGCGGAAGAGGGCATGGCTGGTCTGGTCGTGCTCCTGTCCGTTATACTCTGCATGCGCCATGTAGTTACGATAGAAGTTGGTGAAGTCGTCGCGCCACAGCGGGTTGCGAGTCTCGATGCGCTCGACGGCCTCCTCGACGGCATTGACGCGCGCTGCCACCTCGTTCAGTATCTGCTTGTCGAGCAGTTTGACGCCCAGTCGGCGTGCCAGTTCTGCTCCAATCTCGTGACCACCCGTGCCGAACTGCCGGCTGATGGTAATGACGAATCTATCCTCTTTATTCATAGTTGTAGGGTTTTTATTGATTGGTTTACTACTATTTCTTTTTCAGTTCGGCAGCTATGATCTCTGCCATGCGGCGGACACCCTTAACGTCGGGATGAATGCCGTCGGAGAGCATCTTGTCACCATCGGCGGCAAAGAGCGTGTGGAGGTCAATGACCTGCAGCCCGTACTTCTGAGCCACAGCCTGCTGGATGGGAATAATGCCGTTGACGATGACCGAGTCGCGGATGTTCCACGTCGACTTAAAGGCCGGAATGGGCGTGCAGAGGTATATACGGGGCGAGGCCTCGGGCGCGGCCTGACGGGCAGTACCCTTCTTGGCCTTGCGGCTTTTCTTCGTCGACTTGGCCTGTGCCGTCTGAGCCAGGTCGGGCCGGAGCGTGGTCAGCATCTGCTCCAGGTCCTGACGGAACTCGGCGCCGTACTGCCAGTTTTCGGGTTTCGAATCGTTGGTGCCCAGCTTGATGATGACCACGTCGGGCTTGAAGGCTACGGCGTCACGCCAGGCCATTTCCTGCATGTAGGGGTGGTCGCCCTTATTAAGCATGGTACGCGCGCTGACGCCGAAGTTCTTGACCCAGTAGTCCTGGCCGAGCAGTTTCTGCAGCTCAGCCGGATAGCCGTAGGCCGAACACATGTCGATGCCGTGACCGTCGGTGATGCTGTTGCCGATGCAGGCCACGCGGACGGCACCGGGCTTCGGCGTCTGGCGCGCCTGGAGCCACGCGCCAAGGTCGGCCAGCATTCTGTCGTGGTATTTGAACCAGGTGCCAAAGCCGAAGCCATGGTCGCCCGAAGGGTAGACAAACAGGGCGCACTCATTGCCCGAGCGGCGCATGGCGGAATAGTACTGTATGGCGTTATTGACTGGCGACACCAGGCGGTCGTCGTTGGCCGTAATGATGCAGGCGGGCGGCGTCAGGTGGCGGCGAACGGCATGATGAGTAGAGTACTTGCGCACCAGCTGGGCATCCTTCTGCCCCTCCGCGCCAAGGAAGTTGCGGCACGACCACTTGTGCGACAGCTTTTCGTCCATCGAGATGACGGGATAGAAGAGGATGGTGAAGTCGGGGCGCAGCTCGAAGGGCGAAAGCGTGGAGATGACCGATGCCAGATGCCCCCCAGCCGAGAAGCCCATGATGCCTACATCGCGGGGATTGATGGCCCACGCTGCTGCCGAGTCGCGCACGGTACGCATGGACGCCTCGACGTCGCTGATGGGCTTGGTACGGTCACCGTTTGGCAGGCGGTAGTTGACGACGAAGTAGGCTATGCCCTGACGGTTCATCCAGTCGGCTGCCAGCGTGCCCTCATGCGTGTTTGACAGGACGGAGTAGCCACCGCCGGGCACGCCGACCACAGCCTTGCCGGACGGCGCCTGCGGCAGGAAGCACAACATCTGTGCCTGGCCGTCGGCCGTCAGGTTGAGGGTGAACTGTCGTGCTGTCTGTGCGCTGCAGACCACTGTCAGCAACAGCAGCGCGAGCGCCAGCAGGGAACGGAATGGGGGCGTTAAGACTGAATGTTTCATAGGTTTCTGTTTTTTGTCGGCAACGATTGTTACGCCGTTTGCGTTGCAAATATACGAAATAATACTGAAACGAGAAAATATTTTCCAGACAAAATCTCGCGGAGGGCGAAATACATTTAAGAAATGCTAAAAAATGACGGATGGCGTTGGCTCTTTCTGAATTATTTACTATATTTGCCAGTTGAAAAGACATTTAACTTAACTACTAAAACAACACGACGTTATGAAAGACCTGAAAATGTACATTAACGGCCAGTTCTGCGAAAGCAGCGACGGCCAGTGGATTGACGTATTGAACCCATCGACGGAGGAGGTCATCTCCCGTCAGCCTAACGGCACCATCGAGGACGTGAACCGTGCGCTGGACGCTGCCCGCGCCGCCCAGAAGCAGTGGGCCAAGACGCCGGCCATAGAGCGTGCCCAATACCTGCTGAAGATGGCAGCCGGCATCAAGGCCCGCGAGCAGGAGTTCACCGAGATTATCATGCGCGAGCAAGGCAAGACCCGCAACTGGGCCTCCATCGAGGTGGGTGCCACCATCGCCTATTTTGAATATATGGCATCGTTTGCCCGCCACATCGAGGGCGAGATTATTCCCAGCGACCGTCCCAACGAGACCATCCTGCTGACCAAGAAGCCCATTGGCGTCGTTGCCGGCATCCTGCCGTGGAACTTCCCGTTCTTCCTCATTGCCCGCAAGGCCGGTGCAGCGCTGATAGCCGGCTGTACCATCGTCATCAAGCCCTCGCAGCTGACGCCCGAGAACTGTACGGAGTTTGCCAAAGTCGTGGCCGAGACGGGACTGCCCGCCGGCGTCATCAATATCGTCACGGGTAAGGGCAGCGTCATCGGCAACGAGATGGCCGGTTCGCCCAAGATTGACATCGTCAGCGTGACGGGTTCCGTCAGCGCCGGCGAGAGCATCATGAAGGCCGCCGCCAACAACATCACCAAGGTGAGCCTGGAACTGGGCGGCAAGGCTCCCGCCATCGTCATGAAGGACGCCGACCTGGAGAAGGCTGCCCAGTGGATCGTCGACAGCCGTATTGGCAACAACGGCCAGATTTGCAACAATGCCGAGCGCGTCTACGTGCAGAAGGAGGTGAAAGAAGCCTTCACGAAGATACTGGTCGAGAAGATGGCTGCCGTCAAGGTCGGAGACCCCTGCGCCGACGACAGCGTCGACATGGGTCCCCTGGTGGAGGCCCGTGCCCTGGAGAGCGTCACCGAGAAGGTGGAACGTGCCATCAAGCAGGGGGCCAAGCTGCTCTGCGGTGGCAAGCGCGTAGGCGAGAAGGGCTACTTCTATGCCGCCACGGTGCTTGACAACTGTACGCAGGACATGGACATCATCCACGAAGAGACCTTCGGCCCGGTCATTCCGCTGGTAGAATTCTCGACCATCGACGAGGCCATCGCCATGGCCAACGACTGCGAATACGGTCTGGCATCGAGCATCTTCACCAAGGACCTCAACATCGCTACCAAGGCCTGCCGCGAACTGGAGTTCGGCGAGACCTACATCAACCGCGAACATTTCGAGGCCATCCAGGGTTTCCATGCCGGTGTGAAGAAGAGCGGCATTGGCGGTGCCGACGGCAAGCACGGCGTAGAGGAATACCTGGTGACGCACGTCACATACCTTGACACGTGGGAAGAGAGTTGACAGTTGAGAGTTGACAGTTGAGAGTTGACAGTTGACAGTTGAGAGTTGACAGTTGAGAGTTGACAGTTGAAATAACAAGCGAAGAGGGGGAAATCCTGAGATTTTTTGGGATTTCCCTTTCTTTTTTGCACAAAATGCATTATCTTTGCACCGTGAAACAACAAAACACCCAAGAAAAGATGATGAAGAAAATAATGACCTTAATGATGGCTTTTGCCATAGCAATGCCTGCCGTCGCACAGTTTGGAGGCAGTCGTAAGTTGAAAGACCGTTTCAACCACAGCAACGTTGAGCAATACTACGGTATACGCATAGGCTACAACCTGGCGGCCATCAACAGCAGCAACGCCCTGGTTGACATGGACAGTTACGGAGGCTTCACTTTTGGCGGCTTCTACGGAATACAGCTGGCCAACGAAATGCCGATGTGGCTGGAGGCTGGTCTGACCTATTCGGAGAAAGGCGGCAAGAACAACCTCTTTGTCACGCAGACGACGAATAAAGACCAGGACGGCAGGACTATCGTAACCAAGGAATATACGCAGAAGAAGACCACACGTCTCATCTACCTGCAGGTGCCCATCGTCGTGAAGTATTCGTTCGACGTGCTCGACGACTTCTATATCCAGCCCTTCCTGGGCGGCTATCTGGGACTGGGCATTGGCGGCAAGACAAAGCTCTATGACGACCGCAAATCCTATGACTCGTTCGACGACTTCAACCGCCTGGACGGTGGCCTGCGCATCGGCTGCGGCTTCGAGTACCAGATGCTGTATGCTGAAGCAGGTTTTGACTTCGGTCTGGCCAACATCTATGATGATGATTTCACCAGTGCCCGAAACCAAAACCTGTTCATCAATATCGGTGTCAACTTCTAAAGGGGTACTTTAGATTGTCGTCGTTTATTGCATGTCGTAGACGACCTGCATGAGCCGTTTGCCCAGTGCGTCGGCTTTCTCCATCGTGTCGGCCTCGCTATAGACGCGGATAATCGGCTCGGTGTTCGACTTGCGCAGGTGAACCCAGCTGTCGGGGAAGTCAATCTTCACCCCGTCGATATCGTTGACGGTGGCCTCAGCATCGCTGGCAAACATCTCCTTCACTTTCACAAGGATGGCATCGACGTCCGTCTCCGGCGTCAGGTCGATGCGGTTCTTGGCTATCTGGTAGTCAGGATACTGACGGCGCAGCTCGCTGACCTTGCAGTCCTTCTCGGCCAGCAACGTCAGGAACAGGGCGATGCCCACCAGAGCGTCGCGCCCGTAGTGGCTCTCAGGATAGATGACACCACCGTTGCCCTCGCCGCCAATGACGGCGTTGACCTCCTTCATCTTCGTCGTCACGTTGACCTCGCCGACAGCCGAAGCGGTATAGACACCGCCATGCTGACGGGTGACGTCGCGAAGGGCACGCGTAGAACTGAGGTTGCTGACCGTATTGCCCGGCGTCTTCGAAAGCACATAGTCGGCCACGGCCACCAACGTGTACTCCTCGCCAAACATCGTGCCGTCCTCGCAGATAAAGGCCAGACGGTCAACGTCGGGATCGACCACGATACCCAGGTCATATTTGCCCGACTTCATCTCCTGCATGATGCCCTGCAGATTCTTCTCCAGGGGTTCAGGGTTGTGAGCAAAGTCGCCCGTCACGTCGCGATTCAGGAAATGATAGCCCACGCCCAATCGTTCAAGCAGCTTGGGCAGGACGATGCCGCCGACGCTGTTGATGCTGTCGACACAGACCGTGAAGCGTGACTTCCTGATAGCGTCAATGTCGACCAGATTCAGGTCTACCACCGACTGCACATGGCGGTCGTCATAACTGTTGTCTTCGATGACGTGCCCCAGATGGTCAACCTCAGCATAGCAGAAGTCTTCCTTCTCGGCAATCTCCAGCACGCGCTGGCCGTCGGCAGCCGTCAGGAATTCGCCCTCACTGTTGAGCAGCTTCAGGGCATTCCACTGTCGCGGATTGTGCGATGCCGTGATGATGATACCACCGTCGGCCCCGCTCATGCGAACTGCCAGTTCGGTGGTGGGCGTGCTGGCATAGCCAATGTCGATGACGTCGAAGCCCATACCAATCAGAGTGCCACGAACCACGTCGCGCACCATCGGGCCGGAGATACGGCCGTCACGGCCAACCACTATCTTGCCCGACCGACGGGGAATAAAGGTGGCATAGGCCGAGGTAAACTTCACAATATCTAAAGGATTAAGCGTATCGCCTGTGGCTCCGCCTATTGTGCCGCGGATGCCGGAAATTGATTTTATCAGTGTCATATATTGTGTATTATTTCACTCTTTCGTAGGTTATTTCGTAATAGCAGGGATATACGCTCGACGAGGCGTCGGCAGTACCCTGCGAATGTGGCACGATGAGCCGTACCTTGGCAACCTCGTCGTCCTCTTTCTCCGGGCGTCCGACGTTGACGTAGTTCAGCGGCACCAGCCAACCTCCTGGCACCGACGTCGAATTATGATACATCTGCATCATGCCCTCAACGAAGATACCCGTTATCGTCGTACCGTTGCGCGTCACGTATATCTTGTCGACATACTGCGACGGGTCAATCGTAATGCCAGTTGTCGCATTGTAGATACTCCCCTTCTGGTCGTTGCGAATCAGGATGGAGTCGGTCTTCAGGTTGCGCTCCATGAACCGGCACAGCAGGTTGGCACTCTTCTTGTCCTCAAGCGGCTGGCCACAGCCCTTGCGCACGATTTGCATATAGACGCCCGTACGCGACAGGCGCACGTACTGACGGAGCGTCGTGTCGGTGGTCTCACCCTGATTTTTAAAGGTTGTCTCATCAATCACCTGGATGCCTTCGCGGCTGATGAAGTTGCTGATGGCATCCTGCTCCTTTTCCTTCATGTCAGCATACGTCTCGTAGTCGTTGCAGCTGGTCATTGACAGCAGCCCCGCCATGAAGAAAAGCATGTAAAACAATCTGTTCATTTCGTCGTTTACGTTTATATTCGGGCGCAAAGGTACAAAAAAGTTTAGAGTTTAGCGGGCAGACAGAGAGAAATTTTACTTTTTTAACTTGTCTTCGTAGGCCAGCAGAGCTGCTTCCACCGTTTTCACGGCATCGTCCAAACTGCCTGTCACCCGTCCGCCCGACGCATTCAGGTGGCCGCCGCCGTTGAAGAAGCGCGCCGCCATCTCGTTGCAGGGGAAATCGTCGACCGAGCGCAGGCTGACCCAGATGGTCTGGTCGCGCTCCGTGTCCTCGCGCAACGATATGCTCAGTTTCAGCCCCTTGATCTGCAACGGCATGTTGACCAGTCCCTCGGCATCGCCCTTGATGAAGTTGAAATTCCGCTGGTCGTCACGCGACAGCGTGTAGTAGGCTGCATGACGCTTCTCGTCGACCACCAGGCGCTTGTAGAGCACGTAGCCCACCATGCGGAGGCGGTTGACGGAATAGTTGTGGAACACGTTGCGGTAAATCTTGTCCTTGTTGATGCGCTTGGTCAGCAGCTGGCTGATGATGAAGTAGATTTCCGGATTCGACGAGTTGAACGTAAAGCCGCCCGTGTCGGTCATCATACCGCAATAGACGGGTACGGCAAAGTGGCGGCCCAGCTGTTCGAACAGTCCCATCTGCCACACGATGCGAAACACCAGTTCGCACGTGCTCGACATCTCGGGGTGGGAAATGCAGAGTGCCGTCTCGACATCAGGTCCAGGATGATGGTCTATCAGCACCTTCTTGGCGGGCGATGCCGTCAGCGCATCAGCCATGAGGTCCGTACGCTGTGGCGTATTGAGGTCCAGCATGAAAACCAGGTCGGCTATCTTCAGCACCATGTCAACATAGTCACGGCGCTTGTCGTAGCGCACGATTTTCTCAGTGTTGGGCATCCACTGCAGATAGTCAGGATACTGGTCGGGCACCACCAGCACCGGACTCTTGCCCATCTGCCGCAATGCCTCGGCCCAGCCCAACATTGAGCCTATGGCGTCGCCGTCGGCATTATGGTGGCAGCACAGCACGATGGTTTCTGCCCCGTCTATAAGGGAGTGCAGCAAGCTGCACTCCCCTTCAGTCATGATATCTTTCAGCATAGTATTTATCTTTTTACGTTGAGCGTTGAACGTCCAACGTTCAACGCTCAACGTTAAAACAGTTTGTTGGGATAGACGCCGTCGTCCACCAGTTTCTGGATGCGGGCCACGGTGTCGGCACGGTCGGCGGCATACGTCACGCCAAACCACTTCGACGTAGTGTCAAGCACCTCGCAGGTTGCCGTACCCTCGGTGATGAGCTTGTTGACCATCAGCGGGATAAAGAACTCGGCCTTCAGGTTCTCCATGTTCTTCGGGTCGCTCAGGAACTCCTTGAAGTAAGCCTCACTATACTCAAAATAGTCGGGAGTAAAGCCCCAGACATTCATTGATACGGGAGCATTCTCCTCCAGGGGCTGCCACTCGTCCTGCTCGTCCTTGTACTTGATGACGCCGTCGATGCGCATGATCTCCGTACGCTCCACGACATCTGTCAGGTGACGCTTCTCGTTGTAGGCACAGACGCCACGGGCCACCGACCCGTTCTCGCTCAACGTGTTGCACACGCGGAAGCCCACCATGGCATACTGGTTCTTGGCACCCTCGGGCAGCGAACTCAGGAATTTGCCAATCTGCATGAAGCAGTCACGACCGTAGAAGTCATCGCAGTTGATGACACAGAAGGGTTCCTTGATGATGTCCTTACCCATCAGCACGGCGTGGTTCGTGCCCCACGGCTTCTGGCGACCCTCCGGCACGCTGAAGCCCTCGGGCAGTGCGTCGAGTGCCTGGAAACACAGTTCGCACTGCACCTTGCCCTCATACTTCGAGAGAATCTGTGTGCGGAACTGCTCTTCAAAATCCTTACGGATGACCCACACAATCTTGCCGAATCCGGCCTGTATGGCGTCGTAAATACTATAGTCCATGATGGTCTCGCCGTTGGGACCCAGACCGTCCAGCTGCTTCAGGCCGCCGTAACGGCTGCCCATACCTGCTGCTAAAAGAAATAATGTCGGTTTCATCGATATTGTTATTTAATGTACTAATTGTTTGTTTTGCTTGCAAAGGTACAAATAAGTGAGGAAAAAGCCAAATCTTTTTGAACTTTTTCGAACGGGAGTACCTTAGAACGCAGTTCAAAGGTACGAATAAGTAAGCGAAATGCCAAAATATTTGGACTTTTCTTATCAGAACGGGTAGCCAATGGCAAAGTGCAGGGTATGGCTGCCGCTGAAGCGTTCAAGGTTGTAGAAGCCCGAGCGGCTGGTCTCGTAGGGCACGTGGAGCGCCACGCCCCAGTCAAGCCTGAGGATGAGGAAGTCCAAGTCGTAGCGGAAACCGAGGCCCGTTCCGACGGCCAGCTGCTTGTAGAAGTCGGCAAAGCGGAACGTGGTGGTATAGTCCGACACGTCGTCGGAGAGCTGCGTCTTCAGATTCTTAGTGTTCCAGACATTGCCGGCATCAAGGAAGAGGGCACCGTAGAGTTTTCCGAAAAGCTGGCGGCGGTATTCCAGGTTGAGCACGAGCTTGGTATTACCGTTCTGGACCAGGTATGACAGCATGGTGTTGGCTGCCCCAGGGAATCGTCCGGGACCGATGCCGCGCACGGCGAAGGCACGGATGCTGTTGGCACCGCCCACATAGAACAGCTCGGTGGACGGAATCCAGTCGCTGTTGCCGTAGGCGTAGATGAAACCTGCGCTGACGTGGCCTACGAGTTTCGACTGCGAATCGAGTGTCCAGGTCTTGGTGAAGTCGGTCTCGAACTTCAGAAACTGCGAATAGGGGTTGCGGAACAACGTCTTGTCCTTCTCGTTCCACTTCCTGCCCACGGCCAGGTCGTAGAGTGCCACGCCGTTGCCCGATTCGGCCACGGTGGTCTCCCAGCGTATGGGGTTGCGATAGCCGACGGGACTGGTATAGGTGTAGGTATAGCGCATCTCCGGTATGAAGTAGTCCTGCATCGTCACCTTCAGATAGGGGTTCTGCTGGGCCAGCGAGTCGAACTCGTAGGTATGGCTGTTCATAAACTGGTACTTCAGCGTCAGTGGCGAGAACTCGTGGCGGCTCTGGGCCGAGGTCTGCCAGCGGTAGGTCCACTCGCCGGACACGACGTGCATCTTATAGTAGCCGGGACGGCGGATGATGTCGGTAGAAGCCTTGGCCAGCGTGCTGGGCGTGGCATAGAAGCGACGGCGGCGGATGATGCGCCCGACGCTGTCACGACGGACGCGGTTGCCGCCGAAGAAGGGCGCGATGATACGCGGAAACTCGATGGAAGCGTCGGCACCATACTCGTAGTTGCTCATGTCGGCCTTGTTATTTCTGGTAGCCCACTCGTAAGAGCCGTGAATGTTGACATCGATTTTCTCAGCACCACGAAAGGCATTGCGACGGGTGATACCCATGCGCAACTCTGGCCCCATGCGACCGATGGTACGGGCATTGAAGTTCGTCTCAACATAGAAGTCCCAGGGCTGCGAAAAGGTGCAGTTGAGCGTCAGGTCGAGGGTGTCGGACGTTGAACGTTGAACGTTGAACGTTGAACGTTGAGTGCCGGACGGTGACTGTTGAACGGTGAGCGGTGAACGGTGAACGGTGTCGCGCGGCGTAAAGGTCAGGTTGACCGACGAGAAAAGACCCGTGGCGTTGAGCTTGCTGACCGACTGGAGGTAGTTGTCATGGCTATACAGCTGGCGGGGACGCAGCTTGATGTCGGCCATGAGCACACGGGTACGCACGGGCGGCTTCTTGCCCGAGAAACGTACGGTGAGCGTACGTCCACGGACGGAATCGGTCAGCACTTCGCGCGCCGTCTTGCGCATGTCGATATTGATACGGCCAATATACCACTTATGCAGTGCTGCCTCCGGCACCTCGTTGGCCAGTTTCAGCTGCAGCTGCACCTTCCCGTCGACGACGAAGGTGTCGGCCAGATACGAAGCGAAACCAGGCTGATAATAATAGTAGCCGTTGTTGCGCAACAGGGTACTGATGCGCTGGCGCTCGGCATCGAGGTTGCTGACATCGAAGGCGTCGCCCTTCTTGAGATGGCTCTCACTGGCCGTCGACCGTATCAGGCTGTCAGCCTCAGCAGGAAAACCGACCACGCTGACGGAGTCGAGGGTATAGAGGCGGCCGGGACTGACTTTATATGAGAGTTTGGCGGTCTTGGGATTACGGCCGGTGATGGACTCGTAGTCGACGTAAGCCCCAAAGTAGCCATGACTGCGCAATACGGTCTGTGCCACGGTGGCTCGCAAGCCGGGGTTGACCCACGACATGAGCACGGGTTGTTTGCCAAACGTCTTGGTCATCCAGCGCGCAAAGGGTGACTTTCCGTCGGCATAGGCGTTCCACACCGAGACGCCAAACGAGAAAGGCAGTCGGTAGTAACTGCTGCCGAAGAGCGAACCATTGGGGGCGGTGGCAAGTGCCGCCTCAACCTCCTCCTGGGTGGTCGCGAAATTCTGGGGCCAGGGGGCAGGCTTACCATTGAGGGTGTCAGACTGGAGGTATGTAATATCCTTCAGGCCGGTAAACAGCTGGTCGCCGTCGGGAACACTCTTCGTCATCGAGCAAGAGAGGAGGAAAGGTAAAATGGTAAAAAGGTAAAAAGGTAAAAAGGCGTGCGCCTTTTTACATAAACCGCTACATGTCATAACCTTTGTCGTCATTGTCCTTTTACTTTTCACCTTATATATTATTGTCTTTTACTTTTTCACCTTTTTACCCTTCCAACGCTGTCAGGCTGAGCTGCGCGCATGGGCATCAGCGTGGCCGGTGTATCATTGAACTTGAAAATGTCGAGGAAACGGTTCAGGGAGCGACGCCAGATGAAGCCGCCGCCATACTTCTGAGAATAGCCGTCGAGCCAGTCGTAGGCATTGTTCTGGAAGAACAGCGTGACATACTTGTTGGCCGACTGGTCCAGGCGATACTCCAGCAGCACGTTATCGAAGAACGAGTTGTTGCGCTGCTGCAGTTCGGCACCGGTAGACACCTTGCCGCCCACCTGCACCTTCAGCCGGTTGTTGAGGAACCGCTTGGCAAACTTGAAGGAATAGTCGGTGCGCGTCTCACCGGTGGCATCGGTGGAGTTGTCCATGCCGAACGAGAGGTCGAGCGTACGCAGGGCGTTGCCCGAGATCTGACTAATCTGCGAGTTAAGGAACGACGAGAGTGCCGAGTTCATGGAGAACGCGTTTGTATTGCCGTCGGCCAGATACATGCCCGTGGTCAGCATCGTGACAGCCAGTTTGGCCCGTTGCTCAGCACCCATCGACTGCAGCTCGCTGTGTAGCTGCATATCCTCAGGCGCATCGAGGGTAAAGGCCAGTCCCATGTTGTTGAGCGTCTTAGTGATGACCACGCCGCAGTCGAAGTCGACGCTGCGCCCTGCCCCACCCGACGTGGCAACAGAAGCCTTGGTGCGCTCGGTGGCGGTGATGTTCAGCGTCGGGTTCATGGGGTCCCCGGTAAACTCGACGTACGAACCGTCCTGAATGGTGAAAGTCTTCAGCGGAATGACGGGCAGCGAATACTTCATCTCGCCGTTCGACAGCGTGTAGCGGCCCGTCAGCCGCAGGTTGTCCTCCGGACTGTACGACATGCGCAGCGTGCCGCCACCAATGAGGTCGATGTAGTTGGAGTGGTCCGTATTGAGATAGGCCATGACGTGCGCGCCGTTCGAGACGTTCACGGTCATGTCCATCTTGAAGCCCGTCAACTGCGGACGCTCCACGACGGTCTGCGTGCTGTCACTGAAGTCGGTGAACTTCACAAGCTCGTCCAGCTGGTTATCAGTGGTCAGCGGGCTGTCGCGCAGCACGTAGCTCAGGTCTGTAGAACCAAGCACGTCGAAGCGTCCGCGCATCATCATGTCGTCGAGCGTCCCGCTGATGCGGGCGAAGAAGTTGACGAAGGCCTTGCCGTAGGCCACGCTCTGGCGGTTCTCCTTGGCATCGATAATCTGATAGTTGCGGGCCCGCAGCCGGAGATTCGTCATGATATGCTCGGTATCGGCAAAGTCTACCGTGCCGCTGACGTTCAGCTCGTCGTTCTTAGGCGAATAGAGATTGAAGTCGTTGATGTTCAACACTGAGTTCTCAACCACCAGCGGGGTCTTGGCAAAGCGCATGTTCACGCCGTAGGGTATGCTCTCCAGGTAGGCGGAGTCGAGCACCACCTGGCCGTCCACCTTCAGCCGGTCCAGTGGGCCACGGATGGTCATCTCACCCTCGCCATAGCCCTGCAGGCCGAAGAGCTGGTCGGGTATGAAGCCGTTGACCATGTCCAGCGGCAACCGCTCCATCAGGAACTTCAGGTCCATAGTACCGTCGCCCACATCATAATATGTACCCGTCAGCAGGCCTATCTCAGCGTCGTCCTTCATCAGTCTTGCCTCCACGACGTGTGCCGAGTCGCCCTTCTGCAGGTATACCATTTCCGTGCTGACATTACCGATGGGGCTGCCCTCGTAGGTCATCTGGCGCACGCCCATGTCGCCGACCACCGAGAAGCGGCTGGTGGCATCCTGGATGATGTGGTAGTCGCCATTCAGCAATCCTGTCATACGGGGCACGTAGGGGAAGATGGACGTAATCTCGTCGAGGTTGATGCGGTTGACGCTGACGGTGATGTCCTGCAGGGCCGTCGAGTCGGCCGACTCAGAATAGACTTTCACGCCGGTGCCGTCGTCGGCCACCAGGTCGATGTTGGCCTCGACTTTCTTGTTCAGCCGGAACAGCAGGTAGTTGTCCGCATTGAGGTTGAAAATCTTGTAGCCCAGCGTGGGCTTTTCGGGCACGAGGTGGATGCGTAGCCCGCTGTCCACCACCTCGGCCTGGGCACCGATGCGTGCGCCAAGCTTGTTGGCTTCATCGTAGAGTCGCATGCCAAGGGTTGCGCCGTGCTCCTGCAGGATGCCGTCAAAGACGGCGTTGAACACAAACTGCGGATTCTTCTTGTTGTTGCGCACCTGACCGCCCAGCGAGAGCCGTTCGCGGCGCTGCGTCAGCCGGAAATTGATGGTGTCCAGGCGCACGCCACTCACGGTCAGCGCATGGATGTGGCCGTTGCCGTTGAGTCCGCGCTCGGGCGAGGCATCCATGTCGAACAGCATCTCGCGGAAGTCCAGTCCGCGACCGCTCAGCAGCAGGTTGGCTATGGGATTGTCGCGCTTGCTCTCAACGTGCATCTTCAGCCGGGGCAACAAGCGGCGCAACGCAGGCTGGTCGATGGTTTTCTTATCCATCTGTGCCATCACCGAGTCACCCAGCACACTGAACGTCTTCGCCATCTGCTCGTAGTTGCCGCTGGCGTCCACCTTCACGATGAGGTCGCCGCTCTGTATGCGGGCCAGGGTGGTGTCGGTACTGGTGCGGAGGTGAACGCCCACCCACTCTGTCCGGTAGGTCTTGGCGGTATCGGTCACCACGATGTCGCTGACAAGTCCGCTGACGTAGTGGTTCATCTTCATGTCCGATGTGATGTCGGCCGAGCCACACAGCCGTACCGTCAGCGGACTCTCCATGAGTCCGAGGGTATAGAGGTCGGCATGGTTGACGTCGGCGGTCAGCGTGCCCACGAACTTCTCAGTGTTCATCAGCGCATCAACGTTGAACTCGCCGCTAAGCAGTTTGTTGCGGCTCTCCAGGTCAATCTGTACGCGCCCGTTGCGCACGACGGCCAGCGCCGTCATGTCACTCATGTTCCACATGCTGGTGCGCAGCTGGTTGACGTAGACGGTGGCTATGGCGTCGGTCTTGGGCGAGAAGATATCCGTGCCGTGACCGTTGAGCATGACGCCGATGTTGACATTGTGGAGCATGCCATGCGGCATGAAATGATGGACGTTGACATCCTCGACGTTCAGGCTGGCACTGTAGCTCATGTCGCGCGCGTTAAAGTTACCGTCCAGCGTCAACAGTCCCCTACCCTCGCGGGCCTTGACATTGGCAGTGTAACGCGTGCCGTCGGCTTTTACGCGGCCCTCGGCCGTCATGGGTGGCAGGCGGTAGTCGCGCTGCACGTCACGCGGCAGCATGGCCATCAGAAACCCCAGGTTCTGGCTCTCAGCCTTGAACTGCACGTCGGCACGCAGCCGCCTGGTGTCCGTCAGGTTGGCCACAAAGCCGTCGGCGCTGACACCAAAAGCTGTCGGCAACTGGACGTCAAGGTCGCTGAACTCCATAAAGTCCAGGTTGCCCTTGACGCTGCCCTTCACCGTCAGCGCATAGTAGGGCCAGCGGTCGCGCACACCCTGGGGCAGACTGCCCAGGAACGGCATCAGGTCCTGACGCCCTATCCGGGCATCCATCCTGAGGCGCAGTTTGCCGGGGTCTATGCTGTCCGTCAGCGACAGGGGCATGTCCATGTCCACGAAGATGTCGCTCTCAGGGGTCTTCAGCCGGAACCGGGGCAGCCGCAAACTACCGTTCTCCAAGGCTATCGGACCGCTGAGGTCGGTCACCTGCAGTCCGCAGCGCTCCTTCATCGCCAGGTGACGCATGTTCAGCCGCAGCGTGGGGTCGTGGTAGTATATGGAGTCGACGCCCACCGCCAGGTGGGTCAGGTCGATATGGTTGTAATCCAACCCCTCGACACTGATGGGGGGTTCCAAGTTCTGGTCGTAGGCCACGGCACCGTTCGCCAGGTCTGCGCTGCCTACGGTATAGGTCTCGCGGGCCAGGTCTATCAGTGCCTGTCGCGCCGTCAGCGTGCCTATGCGGGCCTTGACACTCATCGTGTCGCCCGGCATGTGCAGCTGCAGGTCGGAACGGCTCACCACGGCACTGTCAATACGGATGACCCAGGGTGTCTCGCTCTTCGTCGTGTCTTCGGGCACGGAGTCGTTCAATTGTATGTCGATGTCGGCCCCCTCCAGGCGCGCACCGTTCACCTCTACGGTCTGGCGGTCCAGGTCGATGCCTCGGCTGGCCACAGACAGACATTTGAAGCTGCCCCTGACGCATGCCGCCTCCACAAAGCCATTGGTATTCAGCCGCGTGTTATTGACCTCCAGCGCATTGATGACGACCTGGTTGCCGAGCAACGGCAACAGCTGCACGTCGACCGTCATCTGCTCCACGTCGGCTATCGTGTCGCGTTCGTGAACCATCAGGAAATGGTCTATCGTCAAATCCAAGGGAAACGAGAGGTTGACATGGTCCACGCGGATCAGCATACCGGTCTTCTCTGAGGCAACGGCAGCCACCTTATCGACTGCCCAGTTCTGAACGGGCGGCAAATAAAGCAGTACCGTCAAAACCAGAAACAGTGCCAGCGGGCTCAGCAGTATGCCCAGAATCCACCAAAGGGCTTTCTTCATCGACAGTCTTTTTTTAATGGATTTCCTCTGACGCGAGGCCGATGGCATTTTCTATTTCCGGGAGGTCTTTGCCGAGTTTGGCGGCAATGGCGTCCATGGACAGCCCCATGTCTAACAGCATTTTGATAGTGGTACGTAGCATGTCATTCTTCTCTGAGAGCTGAGCATTCTTCTCTGAGAGCTGAGCATTCTTCTCTGCTATCTGCTGGTCTCTCATCAGTATCTCGGTGTCTCTTTTCTCTATGATGGAATAGTATTCGTCCTCAACATTCATCTTGTGACGCATGTCGGCATCCGAGGCTGCCATGGTGAGGCGGTGCAGGATGCGCTCCATTTCGGCATCATTCTCATACACGGTATCGTCGATAGTCAGCAAGCGGCCGTCGTCCTTGTCACGGTTCGACTGGTCGAAGATGCTCAGCACCATGTCAAGGCGGTTGTTGATGTGTCCGTGCAGACGTGGTATCTGGACGATGATGCTGTTGTGGTTCAGGCTTTCCACGAATGGGTCAGGCAGTCCCTGAGTGATGATGTTGCCGTCGTAGTCGCACGACTGATGATTGACATACAGCACAGGTTCTTCGATGCTGCCCACCTTGTGGCCCAGAAGGTAGACTGCCACCATAGGCAGTGCATAGCCGTCCTTCCGCACGTTCTTGGGATTGGAGTAGTGGACGCCCAGATACTGCCGGAATCGCAGTGCCTCAGTCTCTAACCATGTCTTCTGCAACTCAATGAGTATCAACTTCTCGTTACCAGCCTCGTCGCGAATCGTTGCACCGAAATCGATACGGAATATGGAGAGGTTGTCGCGTGTATCGTCGCTGTACTCGTGAGGACGGATCTCAACGTCGAGGACGTCCACCTTGAGCAGTGCCGACAGGATGGTGCGCGCGATGCGCTGGTCTTCCATCAGGTATTTAAACACGATGTCGTAGATAGGATTGGCTACTTTCATAACGCTTCTTATTTCTAAATTCGGTGGCAAAGTTAGCAATTATTCATGAAAGTTCCAAATAATTTTCAGAGAATTGCAGGTTGGCTTTCCCGTTAAAGTAGACCAAAGCAACCAGTCACCACATAACAGGTGTGATAATTCCGTTGCACGCCATTATAGGATGTTGTACCTTTGCGGCATCAATAACATTTATCACTAACAACATTAGAGAAAGTGAATATTAAGAAGAAACGCCACTTTTTTGCATCAGAGTGATTTGCTTAGCTTACTCCATAGCGGATCGTCAGGCAGAGGTGACTCTATGGCAATCGTCTGCTTGGAAACAGGATGGACGAAGGTGATGCGATGGGCACAGAGCGAAATGCTGCCATCGGGATTGGAGCGCCGCGCACCATACTTCAGGTCGCCCTTAATAGGCGTGCCCAGCGTTGCCAACTGACAACGTATCTGGTGGTGGCGACCGGTCATCAGCTCCACTTCCACCAGATTGTAATGCTCGCCACACGCCAGCAGCCGGTATCGCAGCCGCGCCAGTTTGCTGCGAGGCACCTCGTGGTCGTAGGCATACGACTTGTTCTGCTGCTCATTTCTGACCAGCCAATGCTCCAGCAGGTGCCACTCGTCCACGTTGGACGTTGAATGTTGGACGTTGAACGTTGAACGTTGAACATTTGGGCTGCGCACTGTGGTGGCAGCATTGCGTGCCACACTCTCTACAGAGAGAAATTCTTCATTCTTCATTCTTCGTTCTTCATTCTTAAACGTCGGTCGTTCGACGACGGCCCAATAGGTCTTGTGCACCTCGCCCTCGGCAAACATGCGGTTGAGCCGCGTCAGCGCCTTCGACGTGCGGGCAAAGACCACCAGCCCGCTGACGGGACGATCCAGCCGGTGTACCACACCCAGAAACACGGCGCCGGGCTTCTGGTACCGCTCCTTGATGTAGTCTTTTACGATTTCAGAAAGGGGACGATCGCCAGTCTTGTCACCCTGCACGATCTCCCCGCTCTGCTTGTTAACAACGATGATATGATTGTCCTCGTAAACAACGTCCATAACTACCAACGTTTACATGTTCATGCCACCGTCAACCTGAATAACCTGACCGCTGACGTAGCTCGACATGTCACTGGCCAGGAAGGTGGCCACGTTGGCAATGTCCTCCACCTGACCGCCACGGCGCAGGGGAATCTTCTTCTTCCACTCCTCGCGAACCTCGTCGGGCAACTGGGCCGTCATGGCCGTCTCGATGAAGCCCGGAGCGATGGCGTTGGCACGGATGCCCTTAGGCCCCATCTCCTGGGCAATACTCTTGGCCAGGGCAATCAGTCCGGCCTTCGAGGCTGCATAGTTAGCCTGACCGGCATTGCCGTGAACACCGACCACTGAGGCCATGTTGATGATGCTGCCGCCACGCTGACGCATCATGATGGGTACACAGGCATGGATGAAGTTGAAGGCCGACTTCAGATTGACGGCTATCACGGCATCCCACTGCTGCTCGGTCATGCGCAGCATCAGACCATCCTTCGTAATACCGGCATTGTTCACCAGGATGTCAATACTTCCAAACTCCTCCTTAACGGCCTTGACAACTTCCTCGGTCTGGGCGAAGTCGGCAGCATTCGAGGCATAGCTCTTGGCCTTGACACCAAGGGCTGCTATCTCCTTCTCAGTCTCTTCGTTCACCTCCAAGTCGGTGAAGGCAATATTGGCGCCTTCCGAGGCGTACTTCAGTGCAATAGACTTTCCAATACCACGTGCAGCGCCTGTAATCAGCGCCGTCTTACCACTTAATAATCCCATAATTTTTTTCCTTTTTTGTTGATTGTTATATTAATAATGTATTCGTTCGACGTTTACTCGTGCAGCTTGCCCAGAGCACCATACACCACCTTAGCCACCTGTGGCTTGGTGTCTTCCTCGCGCATGCCGTGGGCTATGCGCCCGTAGATGTAGGGCACTTCCAGTCCCTTGATACAATAATGCGTGATGTCAGCCACGAGGTCAATGTTGTCAATATCAAACTCGCCGGCTTCCTTACCCTCGGCGTAGACCTTGCGAAACATCTCTATCTCGGCATCGTCGAAATGTTTGCGAACCTTCTCGACCATCCAGATGTTACGGAAAAACTCGGCACGCAGGTTACCATTCCTGACCACCGTTTCGCGAATCATGCTCAGATGGGTGTAAATCAGCTCGATAATCTTGTCCTGCGGACGGATTTTGCGGGCGGCAACCTCGTCGAGCTTGTCGCTCAGGCGCTCCAGTTCGCCCTCTATCACGGCATAGTATATCTCATCCTTCGACTTGAAATAGGTATAGAGCGTACGACGCCCCTTACCGGAGGCCGTGGCAATATCGTTCATCGTTGTGCTCTCCAGACCGTTCTTGGCAAACAGCTGGCGAGCTACATCCACTAACTTTTGACGCGTTTTTGACACTGACATATCTCCAAATCTCCATTATTTACAAATTGCACAATGGGCTTATGGTGTGCAAATTTAAGCAAAAACAACCATTCTGCCAAATTTTCTGACGCAAAAACAATAAAAATACCAATAATTTGCACTTTTTATGCAAAATATTTGGCTATTACAAAAAAAAGTCGTACCTTTGCACCGCTTTTAAGAAAGACATCGCGGAGTGGAGCAGTTGGTAGCTCGCCAGGCTCATAACCTGGAGGTCGCATGTTCGAGTCCTGCCTCCGCAACAATGACTGGGTAACAAACTATTTATTAGTGAGTTGCCCAGTCTTTCGTTTCCAAGTGGGACGAAATCGGGACGTTTCGGGGCTCAGTCGATAATTAGTGAGGGTTGGCAGAGGCATAGCCAATCAAGAATAAAGTTGTAGCTTTGCAATAATCATGGGTTTAAAAATACGATGCGGAGTATACATTCGCGAAATGCGGTGAAAAAATCCTAATTTCCGCTATGATTTCTTGGATATGCCAGCTAAAACGATTAACTTTGTCGGAAAATCAGAAGCCCATGAGTACAACGTATATTTTTCAAGAAGAAGAATGGCCTCACTTCACATGGAACAATGAGCAGATAGCTCGTCTTCTTGGTGTGGTTCATCAGGAATTAGGCAGACTGACAGGAATCGTTAGCATGTTTGGCTTTGAACAAAAGACCAATACCTGTCTTGATGCCATGACACAGGAGATAGTACACTCAGCAGAAATCGAAGGTGAAAGGCTTGACCATGACAGTGTGCGTTCATCAGTAGCAAGACAATTAGGGCTTCCCTATGCTGGATTGCCGCGTGTAGATCATTATGTAGAGGGTGTGGTTCAGATTATGCTCGATGCAACCCAACATGCTAAGCAGCCATTGACGGATGAACGGCTCTTTGGATGGCACGCAGCATTGTTTCCTACAGGATATAGCGGAGCATATAAGATAACTGTTGCTAACTGGCGACAATCCCCAGAGGCCATGCAGGTTGTGTCAGGTGCAATGGGACATTATCAAGTGCATTTTGAGGCTCCACCAAGTCAGCAAGTTCCCGGCATGATGAAGTCTTTTCTTGAATGGGTGAGTGCTTTCAATGCTGTTGACCCTCTGATAAAGGCTGCTATCTTGCATTTGTGGTTTGTCACCATCCACCCCTTTGACGATGGCAACGGACGGCTGTGTCGCACTATTACTGAAATGATGCTTGCAAGGGCTGACGGTATGGAACAGCAATACTACAGCCTTTCATCTGCCATACTGAACAACCGTAAGAGCTATTACGAGCAACTGGAGCAGACTCAAAAGGGTGGTTTGGATATTACGGCATGGATAGCATGGTTTCTCACGACGCTTCATCAGGCCGTCGCTACATCCATTGACAAGGCAGACCGGGTGAAACAGAAAACAAACTTCTGGGACCGTCATGCTGGTACCGATGTCAATGAACGCCAGCGGAAAGTTATCAACCGTCTTTGGGATGGCTTCGAGGGAAAGCTGAATTCCTCGAAGTGGGCAAAGATGTGTCATTGTTCTCAGGATACGGCCTTGCGTGACATTCACGATCTCATAGAAAAAGGAATATTACGCGATACTGGTGAAGGTGGTCGAAGCAAGGACTACGAGCTGATTGATATGAAGATTTTAGACAATGGAACAAAATAAGAAAGAAAAACAGATAACAGCCCTTAACGCCGACGAGCGTTTGAAGAGATTGTTGCAGAACTGAGACAATACTGGACGTGGGATTAACTATGATAGAAATTATAAAAGCAACAAAGTACCAGGCTGCAGAGATAGCAAGCCTGATTATGATGGCAATGACGGACGATTGCTGTCTATTCTTCTGTGGTGACGGCTATGGGCTGGCGGACTTCCATAAGATGATGACTGCGTTAGTGGAACGAGAGGATTCACAATATAGTTACAAGAACACATTGGTTGCTCTCGATGGGGATAGTATAGTTGGCATCTCCGTAAGCTATGATGGGGAAAGACTTCACCAACTGCGCAAGGCGTTCATTGATTCCGCAAAAGTCTATATCGGTAAGGATCACTCAGGAATGGATGACGAGACACAAGCAGGCGAATTATATCTGGATTCATTGGCTGTTTTGCCAGGGTATCGCCGTCAGGGTATTGCTAAACTACTGATCAAAGTGACAAAAGAAAGGGCTAACAGCATGGGGATTCCCTGTGTCGGCCTGTTAGTAGATAAAGGGAACCCATCTGGAGAGGCACTGTACTCTTCCGTCGGGTTCCGATATGCAAACGACAGTATGTGGGGAGGACACCAGATGAAGCACCTTATTCTTTAATCAACTGATACGCTAATCTTTCATCCCCACTCGCAAGATGAATGATACCACAATAAGTGAAACCATATTTCTTGATGACATGCTGCATGATATGGTTGTCCCGATGAGTGTCTATGCGAATGTTAGAATCCTTTGAGAAACAGAAATCCATGATGCTGCTGAATATACCGTGAGCATCAGGTATAGCCACCACCTTTCTCCATATCACACAAGATAACAGCCTCAGAAGGATAGCCGTCCTTCCATTGGTGCCTATTCCCCGATAACCGCATGATTCCCTTTGCTGCCTCCATGACCTGCATGATAGAAACCATGTCTGTAAGTCTTGCTTTCCTGATTATTCTGTTCATACCTTTTAGTGACATCTCGTCCTCCTCTAACATCGGGGAGGTCACTCTTTCTCAATTTCTCATTCCCTCACCTTCTCCGCAGCGTCTCAACGATGCGAGCCATTTGGTTGGGAATGCGGATTTGCTGGGGACACTTGCTCAGGCATTCCTCGCAGTCAGTACATTGGTTGGCCCAGCGTGCTGTATCGGGCAGTGCCTTCTTCAGGCCGTCAGCAAACTGCTGCTTGCGGGCAGCATAGTCGGCAGAGGCCTTGTCGGGCAACGGCAGGACATGGGAATTGACCGCCTCGTTATAGTATGCGAAGTTGCCGGGGATGTCCACGCCGTAGGGGCACGGCATGCAGTAGGCACAGGTGGTACAGGGAATGGTTGGGAAACCGGACATCTGGTCGGCAATGTTGGCCAGGAGCTTGTTTTCGGCATCCGTACACACCTCCAGGGGCGAGAAGGTGGCAACGTTGTCCACCAAGTGTTCCATGCGGTTCATGCCACTGAGCGTAGTCAGCACGTTCGGGTAGGAACCCACCCAGCGGAATGCCCAGCGGGCTGTGCTGTCATCGGGGCGCACGGCTTTCAGCTGGTCGGCCAGTTCGCTGGCCATACGTCCGAAGGCGCCTCCACGCAGGGGTTCCATGATGACGGCCTGGACGCCCGTCTTCTCAAGTTTGTCATACAGGTACTCGGCATCGGCATCACGGCGGCGCCCCTGCCTGAGCGAGGCATGCCGCCAGTCGAGGAAGTTCATCTGGATCTGTACGAAATCCCAGTGGTACTGGTCATGACGGTCCAAGAGCCAGTCGAAGTCGCGCACGTCGCCATGGTACGAGAATCCCAGGTGGCGGATGCGGCCAGCCTCGCGCTCCTTCAGCAGGAAGTCCAGGATGCCGTTGTCCAGGAAGCGTCCTTTCAGCGTCTCCATGCCGCCGCCAATGCTGTGCAACAGGTAGTAGTCGATATAGTCGACTTTCAGTCGCTCGAACGACTGCTCATACATACGCTTCGAGTCGTCGAAGCTCCACAAGCGCCGGTTTTGGTTCGACATCTTGGTGGCAACATGGTACGACTCGCGCGGAAACCTGCTCAGGGTATTGCCCGTCAGCACCTCCGAGCGACCGCCCATATACATCGGTGCCGTGTCGAAATAGTTCACGCCGTGGGCTATGGCGTAGTCCACCAGCCGGTCCACCTCCTCCTGATTGTCTGGCAGTCGCATCATTCCGAAGCCCAGGAGCGAGATTTTCCGGCCCGAGCCGTGCTGCACGCGATAGGTCATCCGATTGTCGGCGGTAGCGTCGTACCGCACGGTGCCCGGCTTAGTTTTGTTGCCTGCCAGGGCGTTCAGGGGTTCCAGGGCCATCATGGCCAATGCCGAACTGGCGCCGAAACCCAGTTTCTGCAGAAACTGCCGTCTGTTCATGTCTTTGTGTTCCATACTCATCATCAATTATTTGTTACTGTTATTGGTATCGTTTGCCGTAGTGTATCGCACCGACGTAAGTCAGCAGCACGACATTCATCATCAGCGCGTAGACGATGGCGGGAATGGCCATGACGTCGTTGTTGAACACGAAGGGACTGCTGGCAACGGTGATAGCCTGGGCGGCGTTCTGCATGCCTATCTCGATGACGATGGTGCGCTGCTCCTGGCGCGTCAGCCTCATCAGCCACGACAAGACGACGCCCGACAGCATGGACAACAGTATGAGCACCGTAATGCTCAGGCCCAGCTTGGGAAATTCCCGGACGATGACATCTCTGTTCTGCACAAAGAACACCGTAGCCAGCACAATAAGCAGGGGAAAGGCCATGCGCTTCAGCACGCCATGCAGCCTACTGGCCACCTTGGGGCGGTAGACCGAGACGCACAACCCAAGGGCTATGGGTACGGCCATGAGCACGATGTTCTGAACCAGCAGGTTGCCTACGGGCAGGTGCACGTCAATGGCACTACCCATCGAGGCTGCCAGGGCATCCATGATGAACGGTCCGGTGAACAGGGTGATAACGCTGCTGAAAGCGGTCAGCGATACCGACAGGGCCACGTCGCCACCGGCCAACATCGAAAAGACATTGCTCGAACTACCCCCCGGGCTGCACGCTATGAGCATGATTCCCAGAAAGAAAATGGGGTCGACGGCAAACAGGTGGCCCACCAGCAGGGCTATCAGCGGCAGACAGATAATCTGTCCCACCAGTCCGGCCATCACGGCATACGGACGCTCGACTATCAGTCTGAAGTCGGCAGGCTGCAAGGCCAGCCCCAGGTCGAACATCAGCAGTGTCAGTATCGGTAATACTATAAATATGGTATTCATATACTTTTTTTTATAAAGAAAGATTGCTACACGAAACTTGACACCATGACTACAGGACGACCTCCATGCCGGTCTTCTGCACCTGCATGCCCATTCGGCGGTAGAAGCTCATGGCGGCGTCGTTGCCTTCCCAGACGTTCAGCGTGATGTTATGGCAGCCAATAGACCGCGCATAGTCGCGCACGTACTCGTAGAGTGCAGTGGCCACATGGCGACCTCGGCTCTGCTCGTCTACGCAGATGTCGTCAACGTACAGTGTCCTGGCATCCTGCAGCAGCCGGTGGTTGCAGACCTCCGTCACCTGACAGAAGGCGTGGCCGCGCACCTGCCCGTCGTCGTAGACGAAGACGGGTTTGAACTCGTCGGCCAGCACGGCCTCCAGTTCCCGGGCGTCATACTTTGTCGTACCCGGCTTGAACAGGTCGGGGCGAATGCCGCTGTGTACGGCAGCGACCTGACGGAGCAGCCCCATGAGTGCCTCAATGTCTTTCTTTTCAGCTTTTCTTACCATTCTTTCTTCTTCGTTCGTCAGAGATTCCTTTGCAAGTGCAAAGGTAATACATTTGTTCGAATCGGGCAAAACTTTATGCCATTTTTTATATTCATGCACTCATGTTTCGGAAGTTCTTTCTCCATCAGCTGTAGGGCGTTTATAAACATGACTTAGAGATTCGCAAATAAAAAAAATGTTTAGTTTTTGCCTACACTAACCCCTACACTAACCCCTACAAACCCTTTGTACATCGGGCTTTGCGATTAGTGTAGGCAACTGGATTTCCAGTGTAGGCAAAACTAAAAATCTTTTTTTTCTACGCAACTGTTTGTTGAAGATGCTGGCACTTACCGCAGTGAAGCCAGAGCGAAAAGTGATAAAATCGCTCTGTGTGGTGATAAATTCCCTTGTTCAGACCACCCCTAACCCCTCCTAACTTAGGAGGGGAAATAATTACCACCGTAGGTACTAACGTTACAATGGCATGCACCAACATCTTGAGGCCATTGACGATGAAAGGCCCTTGGGCAGTCCTTTGGCCTTTTTTTGATAGTCTACGCGTTGTCCGACTCTATTTCCCAATCGCTGACGGTCCGCGTCTCAATATCGAACCTAACACCAACCTTCACCACTTTGCGTCCCTCAGTGACATAGGGTATGGCATACCCCTTGTCACTAATCTGCATGAGAGCGTCTTTGGCCGTACCCTTTGCCTTCAGCTCGAAGACATACGTGGTGTCGGGCATCCATACCACCATATCGGTCCGGCCACCAGCGCACTTCACCTGCGTGCGGACATAGACATTAAGCATGGAGAAGATGAGGTAAAGCGTATACTCATAAAAACCCTCGACCGTTGCTGCCTCGGCGAGTTTCTTCTTAAATCCCTCAACGTACGGGATACCGGCCAAATAGGCCTGCATCTCGCGCATGGCCAAATCGACATCATCTTGTTTTAAAGCCATCCAGAATTTCCGTGCAAAGCCTGCCTGAACGACTTCGCCCTCCAACCCCACATAGGTTGGCAGCAGTCCGTCGGAATAGCCAATGCGAACCTCTTGGTTGGGAATACCCAACGTGTATATTTCCGTTTCCCTGTCATATCCCTTGATGGTCAGGTAACCACTCTGATAAAGCAATGGCACCAAGGTCGTCATGGCTTCTGTAGGACGGTTGATGGCGTAGTCCGTTGATTCTATGCCATCCATCTCCGTCACGTTAAAACGGAACTTCTGCATCATCTGCACCAGAAATGACGGGGTGCCAGTCTCAAACCAATAATTGGAGATTTTCTGATTAGCAAAGGCACTCAGGACACTATATGGATTATAGATGTCCTCCGATTTTTCAGAGAAATGATAGCCGTCATATCTGGCCTTCACCATGTCCTTAATTCTTTCTACATTGCAGTCATAGCTTTCTGCCAGCATCTCAAGGTCGGGTAGCAACTGATTGTGCAATTCCGTCTCAGTAATACCACATATTGCAGAAAACCTAGGAAGCAGAGACACGTTCGCCAGATTGTTGAGCGTGGAAAAGATATTCAGTTGACTAATGCGTGTGATACCTGTAATAAAGCAGAACTTAATTTTTGCCTCTTGTTTCTTCAACCGCTGGTAAAACTCCTGCATGACTTCCCGCATTTCCGCCAGACGCTGGCTGTCATGAATGACATCAAGTAGGGGTGCATCATATTCGTCAATAATGACCACCACCTGATGGCCAGTCTGCTGGAAGGCCCTGTCTATCAGGTCTGAAAGTCTCATGCCAGGAGTCATTTCTACAGATTCTGATCCATATAATGACTCGTAGGGCCTGAGTATAAGTTCCAGTTCCTGAATCACCTGTTTAGTAGGCATGTGTTTGGCGCTGCTCAAGTCAAGGCGAAAAACAGGATATGGTTCCCACTCCTTCTCCAGCTGCATAATCTTCAGGCCGTCAAACAACTGCTTCTCGCCTTTGAAATACGACTCAAGCGTTGAGGTGAGAAGTGATTTGCCAAACCGGCGAGGACGACTCATAAAGATGAACGTAGCATAGTGAGCCAGTTGCCACACCAAGTCCGTCTTGTCAATATAGAGATAACCGTCACGGATAATCCGTTCAAACGTCTGAATGCCTATCGGATATCGTCTTTCTGTCATCATGTCCTTGTCCTTTCCAGTAATTCTTTATTCCTAATGATGGTACGTACCTGTCCACCCCGCCTGCGTACCCGTAGTTGGCTGCAAATATACGAAATATTTTGGGAACGTCCAAGAAAAGTCGTAAAAAAAAAAATTGGCCCCGGTTATTTTTCCCCGAAAGCCAGGGCAATGGACTAAGTCAACGAGATACGGATTACCTACCCACGGGTCGATTCGGACGAGATGACCTCGCCGGTACCGACAAAGAGCAGGCCGAAGACCACGGCAAAGAGCACGGAGAGATTGATGCTCAGCGGCTGGACGGCCATGGTGCGCAGCATGACCTCGAAATGGACGGCTAACTGCTCCCAGCCACGGAACCATACGAACAGCACGGCAAACACGACGATGCAGAACAGGGTCCACAGGCGAGTGACGGTGCGAAGGGCGATGGGCGATGGGTGATGGATGATGGATGATGGGTGGTGGTCGGCAATGCGCTGCATGACGCGGTCGGTGAAACCGTCGTCGGCTATGGGTTGGGATGTTGCCTCGCTGAAAAACTGCCGAAGCAGCTGGTCGTTATCATGATTTGTCATATCCGTTCTGTCTTAAATAGTTGGCTAATTTTTCCTTACCACGGGAAAGGTGAGACTTCACCGTTCCCGTTTTCATGTTGGTAATGCGGCTGATGGCGGCTATGTCGTAGCCGTCGATGAGCTGCAGGGTGATGCAGGTGCGCTCGTCGGGCTTCAGCAGTGCCAGGGCGGCGTAGAGGTCGATATGAAATGAAGAATGAAGAATGAAGAATGAAGAATTTGCTGCCGCCTGACTCTCAACCGACACGACATCGACTGTACTCCCACCCTTCGCACTTTCCCGCCTGACATGGTCGTAGAACACGTTGTAGGCTATGCGCATGAGCCACGTCTGAAACGAGGCCATACCCCGGAAGGAGCGTATGTTGACGTAGGCCTTCAGGAAGGTGTCCTGAGCCAGGTCGTCGCTCAACTGACCGTCGCCCAGCGTCTGGCTGAGGAAGAAGCGGCGCACAGGCGACTGGTATCGGCGCACGAGTTCGTCGAAAGCCCGCCGGTTGCCAAATACCGCCACCTGCGCTACGAGGGAGAGGTCAGAAGACATTTTAATTTACAATTGGACTATTTACAATTTGACAATTTTACCAATTGGACATTTTACAATTTTACAAGCCTAAAACTGCGTCTTGGGCGGGATGATGATCCAGGCCACGATGTAAAACGGGATGCCGGCAAAAGCCGTGAACAGCGTCAGGGCTGCATAGCCCAGACGGACGGCCACGGGGTCGAAATCCATATACTCTGCGAATCCTGCACAGACGCCACCCAATACGCGGTCGTTGCTGCGCTGTAACTTCTTGGTCATAGTCAGTGTCTCCTTATACTTTAAATATTGCTGTTATGATTGTCATGATATAAATCACGGTTGTTGCTGCGACGTTCAGCCGTCTTCGAGGCAAACACCTTACCCAGACCGATGCAGAACACCAGGGCACCGATGCCAAAGCCGACATTGCCGGCGGCATAGCCCAGGAATATCATCAGGCCGACGCCCACAAAGCACTGGCGCATGCCTTTCTGGTACTCCTCGTCGGCATCGGCAGGCTTCTCGTCCAGCAACCGGTCGGGAATGGGCTGTCCCTGCTGCATGGCCATCTGGGCCAGGCGCATGCGCTCCTTGCGGTTCTTGTTGATGAAATAGAACAGGGCAACGATAATCAGTACTGGTGCCAGCACAAAGAGGATGAGCAGCACGGCCAGCACGAAAAACATGCCGCCCAGGTCTTTGCGGTCCATCGAGGTGAACACGTGGCGCAAGAGGCTGCCCAGGTCTTCGTCCTGAAACTCGTAAGTGGTGGTCTGCGTGCTCCACGGCGACGTGGGCGTGGTGACGCTGACGGTGCTTCTGTGGCTGGACGCCATGACGGACGTATCGGTGCTGGCTGTGTCGGAGAATGCCTCGATGGCATCCTGCGCCGTTGAGTCTACAGCGGTGGTCCGGGGCGTGTGGCGGTGTTTCTGTCCGGCGGCCTGCACGCCCATGCTGAGCGTGAGCAGCAGTGTGATAGTGAATAACAGTTTCTTCATATTTATCATTTTATAGTTATGTTTGT
>DFGF01000161.1:4628-5451 GCA_002371715.1 Prevotella sp. UBA3757 | reverse complement strand
CCGTCGGTATCTATATCGCCCGAACCGCGCACGTTGGAGGTGAACGTGCGGACGCGCCCCTTCAGCTTGATGTCGCCCGAGCCAGTCAGGCTGGCCTCCACCGCGCCGCTGTCGTCGTAGTTCACTTCCACGTCGCCCGAGCCGACCAGTTCCACGCGCGACCGCAGGGTCTTGGCCCGCTTCACCTCCACGTCGCCCGAGCCGACGAGGGACACGTTGAGCTGGTCGCAGATGATGTCGTGGAACGCGACGTCGCCCGAACCGCGCAGCACGATGTCGAGGTTGTCAGTGTCGAGCAGCCCCTGGCAGCTGAAGTCGCCGGAGCCTTTCAGTTCGATGCCCAGGAAGTCGGGCGAGGTGACGCAGACCGTCACGTCGTCGCTGTCGGCCACGCCCAGGTTGATGACGCTGTTGGCCCCCTTCATGTTGACTATCAACCGGTTGCCCTCCACGCGCGTCTCCACGTCGGCCATGACCTCCTGCGGTGCCTTCACCACCACCGAGAAGGTGTCGGCCTGCTGGTACCTCACGTCCAGTGACCCTAACTGCTCGATGCGCTCGAAACCGCGCAGCGGACGCTGCTCCTCGGCCTGTGCCGACTTGGTGACGTTGACCTTCACGCCCATGCAGGCGGTGAGGGCTAACAGGCTGACTGCCACGACTAAGAATTTCAGCTGTCTCATACTCTTTTCGACTGTTTCTTTTCTCATTTCGGATGTTCTTTTATCTGTTAGACGTCACAAACCCGCAATAAGTTGCATCGTCACGAAAAAAAAAATTCGGGGGCGAAGCCACCTTGCGGTTGGCTTCGCCCCCGAGAGAT
>DFGF01000161.1:505-4561 GCA_002371715.1 Prevotella sp. UBA3757 | reverse complement strand
CTCAGCGCGACGACAGAGTGAGCTTGCCAGTCTTCAGTCCCTTGCCCTTGACGCTGACGCTGACGCGCCCTTTCTGGCCCGTACTCCTCAGCACCAGCAGGGCACGGCCCTTCCAGGCTTTGTGCGTGCCGTCGGTATAGCGGTCGCAGTCCTTGATGTCAGCATTGCCAAAGGCTATGAGCGTGGCCGGACCTTTGACGTCGACCGCCAGTTCATGGTCGGCAGTGGGGTTCAACGTGTCATGGCCGTCAGTCAGCAGTACGGTGACGAAGGCCAGTCCGTTGCCTTCAGCCGCCAGCACCTCGCGGTCTGACAGCAGCCGGATGTTGCTGGCCGTAGCCGCCGTGGCGAGGGCAACCTTGTCGTTGCCGCCCTCGGCGCGCAGCGTGCCGGGCTGGTAGGGCAGCGTAAAGGTGGCCATGCCCTGCTTGACATCCTGCTCGCCGATGAGCTGGTTGTTCAGGTAGAGGCGCACGCGGGGATGGTGCGAATAGACCTCGACGGTGATGTCCTTGCCCTCCCAGCCGGGCCACGTCCAGCTCTCGAAGGTGGGCCACGTGCTCCACATCGACGTCTTCACCTTGCCGTAATAGCCGTCAGGTTCGCGGACGGCCATGTAGAGGGACTCGCCACCGGCATTCCACAGCATGGAGCGGTAGTGGCTGATGGGCTTGCGGTGACCCGTCAGGTCGACGTCGCCAGAATAGGCCGCATGCCAGGGGAAGAGCGAACGCTCCCACGACTCGCCGGGCACGTCGCCCTCGTAGTAGTAGCGCCCGATGCCCGACTCGCCCAGGTAGTCGAGTCCCGTCCACACGAAGTCGCCCAGGATGTACGGGTGGTCCATCACCGTGCGGTAGTTGCGCCAGGCGTCGCGCGGGTAGCTCTCGGTCTGCATCATGACGCGGTCGGGCACGCGCTCATGGTCGCTCTCGGCCTTGAATATCATGTAGTTGTAACCCACGATGTCGTGGGCGGCTGCCAGTGGGTCGTAGATGTCCCAGTCGCGGTCCCAGGCAGCCAGTGCCGACGTGACGGGACGCTGCTGGGCGTCGAGGGCGTGGATGCGGCGCACCATCTGGCTGGCGGTCTTGATGACCTCAATCTTCTTGCGCTCTATCACCTCGTTGCCGATGCTCCAGCAGAACACGCTGGGGTGCAGGCGGTCGCGACAGACCATGGCGTCGAGGTCGCGCTGCCACCACTGGTCGAAGAGCATGTGGTAGTCGTAGTCGTTCTGGTTCTTCTTCTCGCGCCAGCCGTCGAACGACTCGTCGATGACCAGCAGCCCCAGTTCGTCGCAGGCACGCAGGAAGGCCTCGGACGGCGGGTTGTGGGCCGTGCGCACGGCATTGAACCCGGCCTCCTTCATCAACCGTGCCTTGCGGTACTCAGCATCGTCGTAAGCGGCAGCACCCAGCGGTCCGTTGTCGTGGTGGACGCAGGCTCCGTTCAGTTTCAGCGGCTTGCCGTTGAGCTTCAGGCCGTTCCGGGCATCGTACTGGATGGTGCGTATGCCGTAGCTGACGCTGACGCGGTCGCCACTGGGGGCCTGGAGTTCCGCCTGGTAGAGGTAGGGGTCGTCGGGCGACCAGAGGCGCGGCTCGGCCACCTCGATGGTGCGGCGCAGAGGTTCGGTGGTTCCGTCTTCGCGCACGACGATAGCCGTCAGTTCCACATGGTGGATGTCGGGCGTCACGACCTGTATGCTCCAGTCGTCAATGTAGGTCTTGGGCGTCGTGACGAGCCACACGTTGCGGTAGATGCCCGAACCGCTGTACCACCGGCAGTTCTTCTGCTGCGAATTGTCGACGCTGACCACGATTTCGTTCTGGCCCGTGCGGACAAAGGGCGTGGCGTCCACCCAGAAGGCCGAGTAGCCGTACTTCCAGCTGCCTGCCTCGCGACCGTTGATGTAGACGCGCGGATTCATGTAGACGCCCTCGAAGTAGAGGCGCACTTTCTTGCCCTCGTAGGCCTGACCCAGCGTCAGCGTGCGCCGGTACCAGCCCTTGCCTGCTGGCAGGAAGGCACCTTCGTTACCCGTGACGGCATCGCGGTCGAAGTCGCCATAGATGCTCCAGTCGTGGGGCAGGGTGACAGGGATGGCTTTTGAGAAGTTGCTGTCGTTCTGGACAAACTGCCACTGGTCGTTCAGCAGTTGGCGTCGCGCAATGCGCGATGGTGACTGGGCTACTGCCGCCAGTGCCAGCCACATCAGAGTCGTGAATAATACGGTCTTTTTCATCTTAAACTTTTATGTTTGTTTCCGCAAAGTTAGCAATAAAACCAGAATAAAATGAATAAATTCCGACGGAATTGCTGTTTTTAGACAAAAAAGGCGTATCTTTGCAACGATTATGACACAACTACCCGACGTTTTCATCCAACAGACGCGCCAACTCATGGGCACGGAACGCTTCGAACGCTACCTGCAGTCGTTCGAAGAGGAGCCGCCCGTCAGCATCCGGCTGAACCCCCGGAAGACGGCCGACGGCCAGTGGACGGTGGAAGACGCTGAACCCGTGGCCTGGTGCCGCCACGCCTACTACCTGAAGCACCGGCCCAACTTCACCATGGACCCGCTGCTGCACGCCGGATGCTACTACGTGCAGGAGGCAGCCTCCATGTTTCTGGACGAGGTATTGCGCCAACTGTCAACTCTCAACTCTCAACTGTCAACTGTCAACTGCCTCGACCTTTGCGCAGCACCGGGCGGCAAGTCTACCCTACTCCGCGCCGCACTGCCCGAGTCGTGCGTGCTCTACTCCAACGAACCCGTCGGCAACCGCGCCAGCATCCTGCTGGAGAACGTCACCAAGTGGGGCTACCCGAACCACCGCGTCACCAACCTGTACCCCAAGGCCTACCGACAGGCCAAGGCGAGCTTCGACCTGATACTGTGCGACGTGCCCTGCTCGGGCGAGGGCATGTTCCGCAAGGACCCTGCCACCATCCGCGAGTGGAGTCCGCAACAGGTGCAAAAGTGCAGCCAGCTGCAGCGCACCATCGTGGCCGACGCCTGGGCATGCCTCAAGGACGGAGGGCTGTTAATATATAGTACCTGTACTTTTAATACGCTGGAGAACGAGGAGAACATCCGCTGGATGCTCTCGACGTATGACGATGCCGAGGTGGTAGCTATAGACACACGGCCCGAATGGCACATCACGGGTTCGCTGCTCCAGGGCTTCCATGAACCCGTCTACCGCTTCATTCCCGGCATCACGCGTGGCGAGGGCCTCTTCATGTGCGTGCTCAGGAAACGAGCGGCGGGCGAGGAACCCGGCGAAAATTCCCAAACTGGGAACAAAAGATTCCCAAACTGGGAACACAGGATTCCCTTACTGGGAATAAAAGACGAGGCTACGACCGACGTTTCCGTCGAACTGACCTACCAGCAGGCCATAGCCTACCTGCGGCGCGAGGCCCTGGTGCTGCCGCCGGAGACGCCGCGCGGACTGGTCAGCGTCACGTTCCAGGGCTTCCCGCTCGGAATGGTCAAGAACATCGGCTCGCGCGCCAACAACCTCTACCCCAAGGAATGGAAAATCAAGACAACGCATATATCCACAGAATATGAAGCAATACTTAGACATACTTAACCGCATCCTCACTGAAGGAACACAGAAGGGCGACCGCACCGGCACGGGCACCATCAGCATCTTCGGCACCCAGAGCCGCTACCAGCTGGCCGACGGATTTCCGCTGCTGACCACCAAGAAACTGCACCTGAAGTCCATCATCTACGAACTGCTCTGGTTTCTGCGCGGCGACACCAACGTACGCTATCTACAGGAGCACGGCGTCAGCATCTGGGACGAGTGGGCCGATGAAAACGGCGAACTGGGGCCCGTCTACGGCCACCAGTGGCGCTCATGGCCCGACGGGAACGGCGGCGTCATCGACCAGATTCAGCAGGTGGTTGACCAGCTGAAGCACAACCCTAACTCGCGGCGCATGATAGTCTCGGCATGGAACGTGGCCGAGGTCAACCGCATGGCACTGCCCCCGTGTCACACCATCTTCCAGTTCTACGTCGACTATCCCGACGGA
>DFGF01000161.1:0-382 GCA_002371715.1 Prevotella sp. UBA3757 | reverse complement strand
CCGTTCAACATTGCCTCCTACGCCCTGCTGCTGCAGATGATGGCCCAGGTCACCGGCTTCCGCCCGGGCGACTTCGTCCACACCACGGGCGACACGCACCTCTACCTGAACCACCTGGAGCAGGCCCGCCTGCAGCTGACGCGCACGCCGCGCCCACTGCCCACAATGCGGCTGAACCCTGACGTCAAGAGCATCTTCGACTTCCAGTACGACGACTTCCAGCTGGAAGGCTACGACCCCTGGCCACACATCAAGGCCGACGTGTCGGTGTGAAAGAGAAGTAACGTTACAGTACCAAAGAAAACAAATAAAAAAAACAGAAAGATGACACTATACCCCAAGATGATTATGGACGCGCTGGCAACGGTGACGTATGCCGGCA
>DFGF01000053.1:10141-12920 GCA_002371715.1 Prevotella sp. UBA3757 | reverse complement strand
AAGTTGAACAGCGACGTCTTGCCGCAGTTAGGGTTGCCCACCAGGGCCACGTTGATGGTGCGGTCGGGACGGTGGTGCAGTTCAGGATCGGGGGTACGCGACAGGTCGGTATTCTCTATCAGTTCGGCACTGTGCTCAAAACGGATGCCGTCGTCGGGCGTCGGGGCGGTGGTCACCTCAATCATTTCGGCCTCCTGGCGGCGCAGGCTCACCTCGTAGCCCATAACCTTATACTTGACGGGGTCCTGCAGCGGCGCGTTGAGCAGCACCTCGACACTCTGCCCCTTGACGAAGCCCATCTCCAGGATGCGCTTGCGGAAGCCTCCGTGGCCGCGCACCTTCATGATGGTGGCTTGCTGGCCGGTCTGTAAATCGGATAGTCGCATATTCCTTTATTTATTCTTTTCCGTGCACAAAGGTACTAAAAAGAAATCACTTGTGGAAGGATTCCGAGCAAAATTACCTAAAAGTAGGTAATTTCTCATTTCCTCATTTCCTCAATTTCTCAATTTCCTTCTCAAGGAAGCTCATTTCGTGAAGAATCCGCTTCTGGCGCTTCAGCAGATAGGGCGTGGGACGAGCGGAATTGAAGCGCAGCGGACTGGGCAGTGTGACGGCAATGAGCGCACACTGCTGACGGCTGAGCTGGCTGGCCGTCGTCCGGAAGTGCTGCTGGGCCACGGCTTCGGCTCCGTAGATGCCGTCGCCCATCTCTATCGAGTTGAGGTAGACCTCCATGATGCGCTCCTTGGGCCACATCACCTCGATAAGCGTGGTGAAATAGACCTCGAAGCCCTTGCGCAGCCACGACCGTCCGGGCCACAGAAACACGTTCTTCGCCGTCTGCTGGGAAATGGTCGAAGCACCCATCTTGCGCTTCTCGGGGTGTTTGATATTGCGCATGGCGGCATGCTCGATGGCCTTGAAGTCGAAGCCGTTATGCTCCAGGAACCGGGCGTCCTCGGAGGCCATCACCGCTAAGGGCAGTGCGGGGGCTATCTCTTCTATCGGCACCCACTCGTGGTGCCAGCGCACCTGCTCGCCCCGTCCCAGCTGCTGGCCCAGCCGGATGAACATGAGCGGCGTGCACCATACCGGCACGTAGCGCAGCACGGCAACAGAAAGGATAGTGGAGGCAAAGAATGCCACCACTATCCCTATCACGATTTTCTTGATTTTATCGAGGAGACTTTTCACCTCTCAACTGTCAACTCTCAACTCTCAACTGTCAACTGTCAACTCTCAACTGTCAACTTAGTTTGCCTGCTGCTGGGCAGACTTGATCATCTGCTCCGAAGCATACATGTAGAACTCCACGCGGCGGTTCTGCTGACGGCCCTCGGCGGTTGAGTTGTCGGCAACGGGATTCTTCGAGCCCTGGCCCTCGGTACGCTGAATCTGGGCAGCGTTCACACCACACTGGCGCAGGTAGTTCTTGACGCTCAGGGCACGGTTCTGCGACAGCGGATTGTTGACGGCGTCGGAACCTGTGCTGTCGGTATGGCCGATGATGGCAATATAGGTGTCGGGGTTGTTCTTCACCCAGTTGGCCACCTCCTGCAGCGTCGACTTGGCGTTGGCGTCCAGGTCGCTCTTGCCGGTAGCAAAGTAGATGCCCTTCTCGTCGAACGTGGTCTTCACGGCGTCCATGCCGTTGGTGTCCTTGACGGTCTCGACCTTGGCACCCTCAATCTGCTGGGCCTGCTTCTTGGCCTTATCCATGCGGTTGCCGATGATGGCTCCGGCTCCGGCACCTACAGCACCGCCGATGGCAGCGCCAATGGCCGTATTGCCGGCAATGGCTCCGATGATGCCACCCAGGACGGCACCGCCGCCAGCACCGATACCGGCACCTTTCTGAGTATTGTTACAAGCAAACAGCATGCCCACGCAAAGCAATAAAGAAATAATTTTTGTCTTCATAATCTTATTTTTTTTAGTAAAACTAATCTTTTCGGCTGCAAAAGTAAGAAAAATATGATGAATAACGGCATACAAAAGCAAATTTTTCGCTTTTCACGCGTCACTTTTCACTTCTTTTTGTACCTTTGCAGCAAAATTTAAGGAAAACAACTAAGAAATATGGCAAAAGAATTAAAAGATTTAACGAAACGGGCTGACAATTACAGCCAGTGGTACAACGACCTCGTGGTCAAAGCTGACCTGGCTGAACAGTCGGCAGTGCGCGGATGTATGGTCATCAAGCCCTACGGCTACGCCATCTGGGAAAAGATGCAGCACCAGCTCGACCAGATGTTCAAGGAGACGGGTGCCCAGAACGCCTACTTCCCACTGCTCATCCCGAAGTCGTTCCTCTCGCGCGAAGCCGAACACGTGGAGGGCTTCGCCAAGGAGTGTGCCGTCGTCACCCACTACC
Source organism: Prevotella sp. UBA3757 (assembly GCA_002371715.1). GTDB lineage: Bacteria > Bacteroidota > Bacteroidia > Bacteroidales > Bacteroidaceae > Prevotella. Next base: position 10,543 of record DFGF01000053.1, on the reverse strand, counting down.
GACTGAAGGCTGCCGACGGCGGCGTCGTCGTCGACCCTGCTGCCCGCCTGGAGGAGGAACTCATCATCCGACCCACCTCGGAGACCATTATCTGGAACACGTATAAGAACTGGATTCACTCGTGGCGCGACCTGCCACTGATGTGCAACCAGTGGTGCAACGTCATGCGCTGGGAGATGCGTACACGCCCCTTCCTGCGCACGTCGGAATTCCTGTGGCAGGAGGGCCACACTGCCCACGCCACCCGCGAGGAGGCCGAGCAGGAGGCTCAGAAGATGCTGCACGTCTACGCCAAGTTTGCCGAGGAGTGGATGGCCGTCCCCGTGCTGCAGGGCGTTAAGTCTGAGACCGAGCGCTTTGCCGGTGCACTGGACACGTACACCATCGAGGCCATGATGCAGG
>DFGF01000053.1:5011-10077 GCA_002371715.1 Prevotella sp. UBA3757 | reverse complement strand
GATGCAGGACGGCAAGGCCCTGCAGTCAGGTACCAGCCACTTCCTGGGTCAGAACTTTGCCAAGGCCTTCGACGTCACCTATCTTAATAAGGAGAACAAGCCCGAATACGTCTGGGCAACGTCGTGGGGCGTCTCCACCCGACTCATCGGCGCACTCATCATGACCCACAGCGACGACAACGGTCTCGTGCTGCCCCCGCGCCTGGCTCCTATCCAGGTGGTCATCATACCCATTGCCACCAAACCCGAACAGATGGAGCTGGTCAACAAGGAGGTGGAGCCCATCATCCAGGAGCTGCGCTCGAAAGGCATCAGCGTCAAGTTCGACGATGCCGACAATAAGCGCCCGGGCTTCAAGTTTGCCGACTACGAGCTGAAGGGTGTGCCCGTGCGACTGGTGCTCGGCGCACGCGACCTGGAGAACGGCACCATCGAGGTGATGCGCCGCGACACGCTGGAGAAGGAGACGCGCCCACTGGAGGGCATTGCCCAGTACGTGGAGCAACTGCTGGACGACATCCAGAAGAACATATTCGAGAAGGCCCGCAAGTATCGCGACGAGCACGTCTACGAGTGCGACAACTACGACGAGTTCAAGGAGCGCATCAAGGACGGCGGCTTCTTCCTTTGCCACTGGGACGGAACGGCCGAGACTGAGGCGCAGATCAAGGAGGAGACGCAGGCCACCATCCGCTGCGTGCCCTTCGCCTACGAGCAGACACCGGGCACCGACATGGTCAGCGGACGTCCCGCCAAGCACCGCGTCATCATTGCCCGCAGCTATTGACGAATTAAGAATTAAGAGACAAGAGATAAGAGGTGAGAAGTTTTCGGTAACTTCTCACCTCTTTCGTTCAACGTTCAATGTTCAACGTTCAGCGTAGTTCAAACGGTCCTGTGGGCGAATTGCGCTTGAGCACCTCCACCTGAAGGTCAGTCCCCGCCACAATGCCGTAGCTGCGCAGCACGCTCTCGACGGTCTTTCGCGCCAGTTCGGGATGGTTGTTCTCCTCGCTGAGGTGGCACAGCCAGACGTGCTGCAATCCCTCGCTCATGTTCTGGGCAATGGCCTCGCCACAGGCACGGTTTGACAAATGGCCCGTGGCGGAGAGGATGCGGTCCTTCAGGAACTTGGGATAAGGCCCGTTCACGACCATCTCCTCGTCGTGGTTGGCCTCGATGACGAGATGGCGGGCACGGGTAATAAAAGGCTTCATTTCATCGGTCACCTGACCTGCATCGGTAATCAGGCAGAAATTCGTCCCGCCAGCCTCAATGAAGTAGCCCACATTGTCGGCACTGTCGTGGGGCACGCCAAACGGCGTCACCTGAAAGTCGCCCAGGGTGATGGTTGTGCCCTTCTCAATGTAGCACGCCAGGTCGGGGGCTACCTTCTTGGCTACGCAGTAATTGCGGTTGATGCCGTCATGTACCTCGCGCGTGGCGTGGACAGGCAACGAGAAATCGGCACTCAGCGAACCCACCGACTTGATATGGTCGGCATGGTCGTGAGTCACCAGCACATGATGAATCTGCTGCAGGCTGACACCATACTCCTTGCAGTTCTTGCGCAGGCCGCGCAGGCCAACGCCTATATCTATGATGAGGGCATCGGAACCAGTGGACAACCAGTAGCAATTACCACTGCTGCCACTACCGAAAGAAATGAATTTCAGCATCGTTTTTTCAAAATTTCTGCAAAAGTAATAAAAAATAGCCACTTTTTGCGTATCTTTGCATTGTTTTTTTAGTTATTTAATGATTATGAGAGTGCTTTTACTTTTCTTGACGGCTGTCATCATGGGAGGATGCAGCCCGGCAACGGGCGATGACACCGAAGCCAAGGAAGCCGCCAGAGCCTGGGCCGACGCCTACTTCAACTGCGACTACAACGATGCCGCCCAATACGCAACACCCGAAAGCCGCAAATGGCTGGAGTATGCAGCGACGAACACCACCGAGGAGGAACTGCAACGGCTGAACGACGCCGGCGGAGCAACGGTCAGCACGAACGACGGCTTCGAGGCTGCCAACGACACGCTGCGACAGGTGACAGTGACCGTCAGCAACGCCCTGATAGCGGACGGGCAAGGACTGTCAGCGCCAGCAGCCAATGAGGTCGTGTGCCGCGTGACGGTCGTCAGGCGCGAAGGACGGTGGATGGTCAGAATGGAAGGCCTACCGCAAAGTGGAATGCAAAGTCGCGACTGAACTTCGGGTATAGCAGCGGATAGTGCTCGCGGTGACTCTCGTAGGCGGGATTGACGGCCTTCATGCCCAGGTCGAAACGCACTATGAAGTAGTCGAAGTTCAGGCGCAGGCCGAAACCGTAGCTCACGGCCAGCTGTTGCCAGAAGTTGGAGAAACGGAACTGACCGCCGGGCTGCTCGGGATAGTCGCGCAGGGTCCAGATATTACCCGCATCGACAAACAGGGCGGCTCCGAACTTCCAGAACAGTTTAGCACGGTACTCCATATTCATGTCAAGCTTCATGTCGCCCGTCTGGTTGATGAAGTCAATGCGCCCGTCCGTACCCACAAAGCGTCCTGGCCCCAACGACCGCACGCTCCAGCCGCGCACGCTGTTGGCACCGCCCGCGAAGTAACGCTTCTCGAAGGGCAGAATGGTACTGTTGCCGTAAGGATAGGCCACCCCCAGTCCGACGTGCAGCACCAGTTCGTTATTGTAGGCCAGTGGGATGTTGCGCGTCACGTCAATATCGGCCTTGACATACTGGGCAAAAGCCACGTCAACAAAAGTGTACTGCCCCTCGTCATTACGGTGGAATCCGAAGACGCGCGAGGCCGCATTGAGCAGGTTGCCCGCCGTCTCGGCCTTGGCCTTGATGGCTATGCGCCCGTTATTGTAGGTATAGCCCACGCCAAATTTCATGATGAACAGGTTTTCGTAGTTGTAGCGCAGGATGGCATTGCGCGAACTGGTGTCGAGCAGGTATTCACGGTAGAACGTATCGCTGATCCACGGCATCGAGATGTAGTTCAGGTCAAGCAGGTCTATCTGGTAGCGGTCGTGGTGGCGCTGGTCGTTCCACTTGTAGCGCCAAGCCACCGAAAACACCCTGCGGCGGAACTCGGGACGGTTCTGGCGGTCGTAGAGCAGAGACACCTCGCTGGTGGCATTGATGCGCCGACGGAAGCTCCGGGCCAGGAAGGGCGCGATGAAACGGGGAAAAGTGAGCTTCGTCTCCACGCTGTACTCCACGAAATTCTGCTGTGCATAGCCCTCCAGTCCGCTGATGGCCTCAAAGGCCCCGCGCAGCTCGATGGTCAGCAGTTCCGAACCCCGGAACAGGTTGCGGTTCTGGTAGGTCAGCGAGGCCGCAGCCCCCAGGTCGCCCGCCGTATTGGTGCCTTCGGGCTGGAAGGAGATGGTCGACGGCTTATTGGTAGTGATGCCTATGTGGCAGTCGAGCACGGGTTCCAGCGGATGCTGGCTGAACGTGATATTGGTATAGCGCACGGCACCCAGACGCCCGAAGTGGTTGTAGGTGTCCTGCAACTGGCGCGACGAATAGTAGCCGCCCGGCTCCAGAAAGATGTTGTTGCGCAGCACCTTGGGGCGCAGGTGGATCGTGCTGTCCTCCCGGTTGCCGCTGCTGTAGGTGATGTTGCCCATCGTGAAACGCTCGTGGGGCGCATCCTTCACCTGCGCGTTGCGGAAACGGTGCAGCACGAGCGTCAGGTCAATGTATGGCGTACCCTCGATGGAATCGGCCTTATATGATATAAAGTCCTTGTTGAATCGGTAATAGCCCTGCTGTGTCAGTTCGCTGACGATGCGCGCGCGCTCGCCGTCCAGGTTGTCGGCGTCGAACGCCATGCCGCTGTGCAGTCCCCACGTCGTGGTGTCGGCCACGTTCAACAGCCGAGCGATGGCCGTGTCCTGGATGTCGTAACTGATGTGCCGTATCCAGTAGCGCTGGCCGGGATGCAGGTTGTAGGTGGTGCGCACCTTCTTGCCCTTCACCCGACGGCTGACATCCACGCGGGCGCGGAGGAAGCCATTGTTCTGCAGGTTGTCACGCAGCCTGACAGCCGACTGCGCGGTCAGCAACGAGTCGTAGAGCTGTGGCGGCTCGCCAAAGGAGCGCAGCGTGCGGTTCAGCCAACGTGTCGTGTCACGTCCCGACAGCGAATAGGTATACAGCGGGACCTTGATGAGCGAAAACCAGCGGGAATTGCCGCGCTGGCGCACGTACGACTTCAATTCGCTGGTATTGATGGCCCTGTCCTTGACGTCGCTCCGCACCTTGACTTTATCCAACAGCAGCTGCCCCTCGGCCACGTATTTCGTTTCCGAGCAGGATGCCAGCAACAGCATCCCCAAAGTACATATCATGAGCAGCTTGCGCATATCGTCGTGCAAAGGTACGAATAAGTGAGCAAAAAGCCAAATATCTTTGGCTTTTTCGAACGTGAGTACCTTCCTGCGAAGCAAAAAGGTACGAATAAGTGAGCAAAAAGCCAAATATTTTTGCCTTTTTCACTCCGTACTTACTGATGATTACTCCGCACTTACTGATGATTACTCCGACTGGTATCTGAAATTCGGGAATGCCGCCTTAACAGCACCTGCGGGACGCGGAATCAGGCGACACGGAGACTAACAACAAAATTATCAACAAACACAGAAACAAAACTAGACTATGACTATTAAAGTAATTGCACAGCACAGGGAACTGAAACTCGGAAAGCCCCCCGGCAAGAAGTTCGTGATGCGCGACAACAACACCGGAGACGACAACACCGGAAGCGACGACGACCAGGGCGGCGGCTTGGAATGGAGTTCTGGGACATGAATCATGCACCATTTTGAAGAAACTTGCATGTAATTCCATATTTTTTAGTAATTTTGCAGTCAAATAACATGAGACAATTATGCTGAGCAAGAACCAAATCAAACTGATTAAGTCGCTGGAATCGAAGAAAAACCGCAAACGTGAAGGTCTCTTCGTGGCAGAAGGCCCCAAGGTGGTGGGCGACCTGCTTCGTGCCGGTTACCAGCCCCACTCTATTTTTAATACTGGAAAATGTTCAACGTTCAA
>DFGF01000053.1:0-4949 GCA_002371715.1 Prevotella sp. UBA3757 | reverse complement strand
AATGTTCAACGTTCAATGTTCAACATTCAACGTTCAACGTTCAATGTTCAACGTTCAACGTCACCGACGACGAACTGCGCCGCATCAGTTTCCTGCAACATCCGCAACAGGTGCTGGCCGTATTTCATATCCCTGAACAGCCATCAGCCATCGGCCATCAGCCATCATCCATCACCCATCAACCATCATCCATCGGCCATCAGCCATCATCCATCAGCCATCAGCCATCAGCCATCATCCATCATCCATCCGCCATCAGCCATCAGCCATCATCTCTCGCCCTCGCCCTGGACGGTGTGCAGGACCCTGGCAACGTGGGCACCATCATCCGCATAGCCGACTGGTTTGGCATCACCGACATATATTGTTCGCCGGACACTGCCGACGTCTACAACCCAAAGGTGGTTCAAGCTACGATGGGCAGTCTGGCTCACGTACATATCATATATTGCGACCTGGTGGCCCTGCTCCGCGAAAGCACGGTACCCGTCTACGGCACACTGCTTGACGGCCAGGACATCTACACGCAGGACTTGTCGCAGGAGGGCATCATCGTCATGGGCAACGAGGGTAATGGCATCTCGCCGGAGGTGCGCCAACTGGTCAGCCACAAGCTCCTGATCCCAAACTTCAACCCGAACACGGAGACCGCCGAGTCACTGAATGTTGCCATAGCGACAGCCATCACCTGCTCCGAATTTCGCCGAGCCGGGCAACACCCGCTGACTTAACAACTTTAGATAAAGGTTCTGAGTGCTTCGTAGATGCGCTGGACGGGCAGGCCCATCACGTTGAAATAGCTGCCCTTCAGAGCCGTCACACCTATGTAGCCTATCCACTCCTGAATACCGTAGGCGCCAGCCTTGTCCATGGGTTGATAGGTGTGGACATAATAGTCGATTTCATCGCTGTCCAGCTGCTTGAAGGTGACGTCGGTCACCACCGTGAAGCTGGTCTGGCGCTGCCGGGTAGTCAGCGTTACGCCGGTGGCTACCTGATGGGGCCTCCCGCTCAGCTCGCCCAGCATGCGCTTGGCGTCAGCAGCATCGCGGGGCTTACCCATCACCTCGTCGCCTAATATCACGATGGTATCGGCGGTGATGACCAGCTCGTCGTCAGCCATCGTCCCGACGTATGCCGCAGCCTTCTTCCTTGCGATGAATTCGGCAATTCCTGTTGTCGGCAGGTTGGCAGGATAGCTCTCGTCAATGTCCTGAAGCACGCGCACCTCAAACGGCACGTCCAGGCCAGCCAGCAGTTCATTGCGCCTGGGCGAATTACTCGCCAATATAATATGGTATGGAAAACTTCTCATCTCTCATTTATCATTTATCATTTATCATTTAGGCCAGCTCCGCTGGCCGCTGCTCCGCTGGCCGCCCCCCTACCATCCGAAGGCCCGTTCGTCGCTAAGCCATCTGCCCTGTGCCCGCAGCACCTGCTCCAGCACGTCGCGCCCGCAACCCTGCCCGCCCAGGCGGTCGCTGACGTAGCAGCTGACGGCTTTCACCTCCGGACAGGCGTCCTTCGGACACACCGCACAGCCCACGCGCCGCATCACCTCCAGGTCAGGGACATCGTCGCCCATGAACATAACTTCACTATCGTTCAGGCCGTATTTGGCCAGAAACTCGTCATAAACCTTGATTTTAACGGAAGCTCCGAGGTAGATGTCCTCCATGCCCAGCCCCTCGTAACGCTTACGGACGGCCTCTATCCGGCAGCCGGAGATGATGGCTACCCGAAGGCCCATCTTCATGGCCAACTGGATGGCGTAACCGTCCTTGATGTTGACAGTACGCAGCGGTGTACCGTCCTCGGCAAGGGCGATGCTCTCTGCGGAGAGCACGCCGTCAAGGTCGAACACGACGGCACGTATCTTGCTTAAATCGTAATTTATCATAACTGGCTTGCTAATCGTTGGATGTCGGTGACTGGTCAGCTAATCGTTGAATGTCGGTGGAGAGCACCTCGTAGATGTGCCTGACACCAGGGCTGTCGGCCAGCATGTCGGCCTGCATGGCCATCACGTTATGGTCGCCACGGACGGCCGGACCGGTCTGAGCCTCAGCAGGTGCAAGTTCGTGCACCTTGCGTGCCGTTTCGTCGACCAGGGGCAACATGACCGAAAAGGGCAGTTCCCTGGCCTTCAGCACTTCGGCCGAGAGGGCGTAACAGTGGTTGACGAAGTTGCAGGCAAAGACGGCGGCCAGATGCAGGTGGCGACGCCCCTCGCTGTCGAGTTCGAAGACGTGTGGCGACAGGGTGGCGGCCAGCATTTTCATCCGTTCCATCGAGGCATCGCTGTTGGCTTCCAGAAACAGAGAGATGTCGTTGAAATCAACCAAACGCTCCTTTGAGAAGGTCTGCATAGGATAGAACACGCCATAGCGACTGGTCAGTCCGCGGAAGACATCCATGGGCATCGAACCTGCCGTATGCACGAACAACTGGTCGTGGCGTCCCTTAGTAGCTGCGCGCAGCACGTCGGTCAGTGCAGCGTCGGCCACGGCGACTACGAATACGTCAGCCACGGGCGGCAAGCCCTCCAATGTCCGGCTGTTGACGCTCGTCACCTGGTGACCGGCCTTCAGTAGTGCCTGCTCCAGATTTGTGGCCAGCCGCCCGCGTCCTATAATGACTACCTTCATAATTCCCAATCTTCCGTCATTCGTCGTTCAACGTTCAACATTCGTCGTTCCAACGTTCAATGTTCAACGTTCAACGTTCAAAATTTATTAAGGTGTACGTTCTCCCACTTCAGCTTGTCCTCATTCTGGGGCTTGCGCTCGTCGGCCTTATGGCCTATAGCCAGCACACAGAGGCACGACAAGTTCTCGGGGATGTCGAGCACCCCCTGGATGACGGTGTCGGCACTTGTTCCGTCGCTCAGTCCGCGACCGCGCATCTGAATCCAGCATGACCCCAGCCCCAGGGCCTCGGCCTGATACTGCATGGAAATGGCAGCTATCGAACCGTCCTCAACCCAGCAGTCGTTCTGCATCGGGTCACCCAGGACGACGATGGCCAACGGCGCATCCTTCAGGAACTGGCCCCCCATGTCCTTGGCATCGGCCAGTTTCTCGAGGTCAGTCTTGTCGTCGACCACCACAAACTGCCAGGCTCGCTGTCCCTTTGACGTGGGAGCCATCAGGCCTGCGCGTAATATCAACTTCACGTCGTCGCCGTCAATTTCCTCGGCCGTAAACTTACGGTGGGAGCGGCGTAATTGTACTAAATCCTTAAATTCCATAGCCATTTCACGATTTTGCCTGCAAAATTACGAAATTTAAGCCGAAAAAATGACACTTTTCACTTTTATTTATTATCTTTGCGGCGTGAAAGTCACAATCTACCAGCATACTGACCAGTTGCCACAACTCAATGACGGCAATTTCTTTCACAGCCGTGAGTTGATGGAGTTGTGCGAGCACACCCCTCGCCTCAAGCCCTACATGGCCGTCGTCTTTGACGATGCTGGCAATGCCGTGGCCCACTTGCTGGCACTCATGCGGTTCCGCCGACTGTGGCTCCCCCCCTACCTCTACACCCACGTACGCATCTACGGCGACAACGACAGCAGTGCCGAGCACTTCTCGATGATGATGACGGCACTGACCCAGAGGCTGCAGAACCGCACCATCTATATGGAGATGAGCCACCTACGTGAAAAAATGTTCGGCTACCGCGAACTGCGCCAGCTGCGGTTCTTCCCCGTACGCTGGATGAAGATTCACAACTCGCTGCACTCGCGTACGCCCGAAGAGCGCATCAGCGAGCAGCAGATGCAGCACATCCTGCACGCCCAGCAACGCGGTGCGGAGACCAAGCCCGTGGAAACCGCCGAGGAGTTTGAGGCGGCATCAAGACTGCTGCACCGCCATCACTGGCTGAAGCCCAAGCGGTACATTCCCGACAACAGTTTCTTCCGTGAGATGATGAAGCACGGCAAGTGCCAGATTCTCATCACCAAATACCATGAACGCGTCATTGGCACTACCGTCACCGTCTTTTCCGAAGGCGATGCCTACCTGTGGTATTCGGCTTCGCTCCGCAAGAGCTATGCCCCACTCCACCCCAACGCCGTCACCATGTGGGCCACCATCAAGGCGGCCCACGCCGCCGGTTACCAGCACATCCGGTTTATGGACGTCGGCCTGCCTTTCCGCCATAACCCCTACCGCGACTTCATCCTGCGCTTCGGTGGCAAGGAGGTATCAGCCTACCGCTGGTTCCGCATCTCCATCCGCTGGATCAACAGCCTGGCCTCGTGGCTGTGGCGCGAATAAATTCAGGTACTAAGTATTTATGTATTAATAGAGTATTAAAAAAAGTAAGAAAAGAAATGAAGAAATTACTGACATTGGTCATCATCCTGCTTGTGGCAGTACTGATGACGCAGACCGTGCCCGACAAGAAAGCACACAAGGAGGCCATGATGAAGGCCATCAAGGAGTATGTGGACGAAAAGGCCGAGGAACAGGGCTTCGGTGGCGGCATACTGACAAATATCGGCAAGGCCGTCGTGAACACTGGCATAGAACTGGCCCTGGACACAAAACTGAAGGTTCACAACTACTACCTGTTCAATACCACCACCGTACACATGGACGGCAAGGACCAACTGCTGTCGGCCGGACTGTTTGGAAAGGTCTTCACCTTCGACAAGGACATGCTGAAGGAGCGACTGGAGAAAGCCGAGACCGTAGAACAGAAAGATTAACTCAACAGGACTGACGTTCATAAACGAGATTGAGGGGCGAAACGTTCGCCCCTCAATCTCGCTTTTTGAATATTAACCTCCGAAGTTATCGTACATGATCGACTCAGGCTCTACGCCGAGCGAGTCGAGCATCTGGACAACAGCCTTCGACATGGGGCCGGGGCCGCACATGTAGTACTCGATATCCTAGGGAGCCTCGTGGTCCTTCAGATAGGTGTTGAGCATG
>DFGF01000050.1:28294-28484 GCA_002371715.1 Prevotella sp. UBA3757 | reverse complement strand
GCTGAACACCATCAGCAGCAGAGTAAGTAGCAACGGCTCCGTCGAGCACACGCAGCGAACGCTCCACCTCGGCGGTGAAGTCGACGTGTCCCGGAGTATCAATCAGATTAATCTTGAATTGTTTTCCGTTGTAATTCCAATTACAAGTGGTGGCAGCAGAGGTAATCGTGATACCACGCTCCTGCTCCTG
>DFGF01000050.1:27940-28141 GCA_002371715.1 Prevotella sp. UBA3757 | reverse complement strand
CGATGTGGGCCATGATACCAATATTACGGGTCAAATGTAAATCGCGGTTTGCCATTTCTTATTTCTTATCCTTTTTCTTAATACCTTATAAATACAGAAGCGGTAGCAAATTCTTCACTATTCACTTTTCACTTAGAAACGGAAGTGGGCAAATGCACGGTTAGCCTCAGCCATACGATGCATATCCTCCTTACGCTTGAA
>DFGF01000050.1:6537-27887 GCA_002371715.1 Prevotella sp. UBA3757 | reverse complement strand
CTTACGCTTGAAGGCACCACCCTGATTGTTGAAAGCGTCCATAATCTCGGCAGCCAGCTTGTCGGACATTGACTTACCGCTACGCTTACGGGCAAACGCAATCATGTTCTTCATTGAGATGCTCTCCTTACGGTCGGCACGAATCTCAGTAGGAACCTGGAAGGTAGCACCACCAATACGGCGGCTCTTCACCTCCACCTGGGGAGTGATGTTATCGAGAGCCTGCTTCCAGATTTCCAGAGCTGACTTCTCCTCGTTCTGCATCTTACTCTTGACGGTCTCAAGAGCATTGTAGAAAATCTCGTACGAAATGGACTTCTTGCCGTCGTACATCAAGTGATTTACAAACTTCGACACTTTCTTGTCGTTGAAGACTGGATCGGGAAGGATCACACGCTTCTTTGGTTTTGCTTTTCTCATTTTTCGTTTTTTGAATTAATGTCTGCCTGGGGTTGTTCTTTCTTGTTCTTCAACGCTCACTCATGAGCATTTACTCAACCTGTCTTTAACAATATCTCCAGCAAAACGGATTTTCTTTTTTATTTTTGGCTTGCACGGCCGGGCCATGCATCACGCGCACCTAAATTGCTTTCTAATCCTCTCCGATTATTACTTCTTAGCCTTAGGACGCTTGGCACCGTACTTGGAACGGCGTTGGGTACGGCTGGCAACACCGGCAGTATCGAGTGTGCCACGCACGATGTGATAACGTACACCGGGAAGGTCCTTGACACGACCGCCACGAACCAGCACGATGCTGTGCTCCTGCAGATTGTGTCCCTCACCGGGGATGTACGAGTTTACTTCCTTCTGATTAGTCAGACGAACACGGGCTACCTTACGCATAGCCGAATTAGGCTTCTTGGGGGTCGTTGTGTAGACACGAACACAGACACCACGACGCTGAGGACATGAGTCCAGCGCGGGCGACTTGCTCTTGTCAACGAGCACCTTTCTGCCTTTTCTTACCAATTGTGAAATTGTAGGCATAATTGTTTGTTTTTTATTAATTTATATATATGTATATTGTTATATTCAGACATAATACACCCACACCTTGGGCGCGTTTGGGGTGCAAAGGTACAAACTTTTCCCGAATCTACCTAATTAAATGTGAATAAATAAACGCTTACTTAATGCTATTTAACATTAAATAAGCGTTTTAACTTTTTTAAACCCTAATTTTACTACGCTTCGCCCTTGCCTACGGGGAAAGGAGCAATGGTTCGCGGCTCCTGATTGTGAATCTTGATAGGTCCGAACTCACGTTCGTAGCGCGCAATGTTTTCCTGGAGGGCACCCAACAACCGTTTGGCATGTTCAGGAGCCAGGATGACGCGGCTCTTGACCTGAGCCTTAGGAACGCCCGGCAACACGCGGGCAAAGTCAATGATAAAATCACTGCTCGAATGGGTAATCATGGCAAAGTTGGCATACTCACCCTGAGCAACTTCTTGAGATAATTCTAACTGTAGCTGGTTGTTTTGATTTTCGTTCATGATAAATTTCTATTTAATTATTCAGCAGGTACAACACGTTCGTTAACGAAATCAGACACCTTCTGGGCATACTTCTGGGCAGCTGCCGACTCGTTCTTTGACAGTTCAAAGGCCTTGATGCGGGCACGGCTGGCTGCCGACTCGTTGACCAGATAGAAAGCCTGGACAGAGATAGTACCATCAGGATTGTTAAGCTTGACACTGAAGCTGGGGCGCAGCTCGCCACGAATCTCCTGCTGGACCTTTCCCTCGTAGGCCGCATAGAACTTGTCGAACTCAGCCTCCTGGTTGGCCACATCAGAAGCCATGTCAGACAGCACGCGACCCTTGACCAACTGGCCGGCAGTGGTGGCATAACGGTTGGCAGCACTGTTCTGGGCAGCGGTGGCAGCCAGATTGGCCGACCTGGCGGTAGAGAAGCCCACAATCTCAGTGACGTTCTCACCCTCAGCCTCCAGCGTAGTGTAGTGCTTGGTAAGCACGGCCTCCAAGGTTCTCGACGAGCCGAATATCTCATAGCCGGCCTTCTTAAACTCCTTCAGCTTCTTGCTGACTTCCTTTTTCACAGCCTTGGCCTGAGCCTTGCTGAGTTCCTGTGCCTGTGCGGCTGTCAGCGTCATGCATACAGCCATCAGCATCATTACTAATTTCTTCATCATAGCATTTACAATTTAAATATTTACAATTTAACTATTTACTATTTACAATTTATTTGCCAATTTTGTTATTTTACAATTTTCTGCCCCGCTGTCATTCGTCGTTCAACGTTCAATGTTCAACGTTCAACGTTAGTCAAAGTTGCCGCCATAGATCAGTCCGTAGTACGGGTCATCGCGCTCGAAATTGCCATTGATGTTCGGGTCGCGGTTAGGCTGCCACGTGCGCACCTTGATAATGGGCGCATCCATCTCGTTGAGGTCGACCATCAGGAACAGATAGCCCGTATCGCCATAGGTCGACGAATAGTAGTCCTGATGAATCTGGATGCCATAGGTTTCTCCACCCTTGCCCATCTTCTTCACCTCGTTGTCAGTGAACCGGATGTTAATAAACTCGTTGCTGCCAAAGCTCCGCTCCAGGTTCTTGAGGTAGGTTGCCTTGTCCTGACGGGTATAGCGCACCATTTCATTGTCTACATAGCGCTGGTTCTCGCCTTTCTTGGCGGCATGTCTGGTGACATGACCCACGATGATGATGGCATCGTCGTCAAAGATGCTCTTGATATAGTCCAGGCGCTTCAGGGCGAAAGCCGTCTTATAGTTTTCAAGGAAGGTGGCAATGACCATGCGTACCGAATCGTTCCATGCGGCAGCATCGCGGTTGAAGATGTCGTCACGCGCCGTCTTGTCCAGTCCAAAGGCTACCGACTCTATCTTCTGGTCCTTATCGAACGTAAAGGTGACATCCTCGACAAAGGCACGGCGGTTGTTTTTGAACGTAAACTTCATGGGCACCGAACGACAGATGGTGCGGTCGCCCAACTGGTAGAACTGCAGGTTGGGATTGCCAATGACCGAGGCGTTGCCGTAGTGCACAAGTTTGTCGAACATATCGTAGCCCTCGGCAGTAAAGCAGTCGCGGACGTTTTCGTAGTTCTTCTGCTTGATGGCACTGACCACCTGCTCGACGGTCTTGGCAAAGGTCTTGGGCTGGGCCACCGCCACGGCATGTGTAGCCATACTCATGTTGGCGACAGCAGTCTGGAGCACGGCCTGCGCCTGTTTCTGTTCCGACTTGCTGCCCGACAGGACGGTCACCGTCGCCTCCTTGTAGTTGACGGTATTGAAGATGTTCATCACCTGCTCCAGTTCAGGGTCCTGACGCATCTGGCTCCTGAACTCGTACTCGTACTGGATATTAAACTTGTTGGTGGGAGCACCCGGGCGCATCTCCACCTGCATGATGCCGTCCTTAGCCGAAAAGATGTTCGAGTAGTTCATGCCATCCCAGTAGTGGAAGTCCAGACTGGTCACGGGTTTGTCCTTATAGGTGAACAGCAGGCTGACCTCCTGGCCCTCGACCTTGGTGACCTCGACCTTGATGAGACTCAGGATGGTGCGAATCTGCTCAGGAATCCACATCGACAGCGGATACTTCACGCCATCGTCGGTGAACTTCACCTGACTGGGATTCTGCAGACTCTTCAGCAGGCAGGAGGCCCAGTAGTAATAACGCAAGGCAGCATCGATACGCCCGGCCTTCTCGGCATTGCGGGCACTATAGACGTAGCTGAGCACGTTCTCCTCGCGGTCCTTGAATATCTTCTCCAGTTCCGAGCGCTTGATGTAGCGTATCACGGCTGCCGTAGGCGGACCCTCGCTGACAATGACGCTGCGCGTATTCTTCAGCGTACCCTGTGAGTAGGTGCGCACCACACTCTTCACCGTCGACTGGGCATCGTTGCCGGCAGCAGTGTTCACCTCGCGCTCGTCGATGACGAAGTCGCTCTCTATCTGTACCGAAATCTTGCTCATCAGGTCGGCCAGTGCCTCGCGGTCGGCCTCCTTCACGGTAGCACCATAGCCCTGCCCCCAGATATAGTCAGCATTGTTCTTGAAGTCCTCAGCATGGCCAGCCGTCTGAGCCAGTGTCCAAAGCGGCATCATCAGGAGCATGTAACATATCACGTTTCTCATATACCTTTTTTTATATAAAGACGTTCCCAGTACGAAAAAGTTCATTTCGCCACTACAATTTTGCCTTTTTTGAGGTTACATCAGTTTCACGGTCTCAATGCTCATTCATCGATTCACAACAGCTCTAACGGGTAAGGCTTCATTGCGATCATTGGTATTCTTGGTGTTCCCATCACCCATAGCTCCAAATTTCAGACTATATGCTGTGGTATTGCCGGCTGGCGTACTCGTCCAAATAAAACCATTAGACCAAAAATCTCCAGGCTTCGAGGCTACACCACCATTTCCGTATTCGCCACGATAGCCTGAGAACGGCATGAATATGCTATTGCCATTGGGGCCTGTAAAGACCGTGCCATAAACACCATTCCTCTGCTCGTGCTTACGCTGACACTGGTCAAACAGCTCTTTAACCTGCTCGGCTGTGGGCATACGCCACTGTCCTCCCCAGACTACATGAGCTGCATCATACTCAGTACCCGAAATATTGTCACCTAAAGACTTACATGTGGAACGACTGCCATCACAATGGGTATATTGTTCCCAGCCATACTGATCCTTTTCAAAGGTTTCTCCCCAGGAATAATAAACGCCATACTCTTCTGGAGCCTTAGCACCAACGTTCATCGTTGCCCATCGCGTGCCACTTGGCAGTCCGAGGTCAAGCGGGCCTGCGTCTTCAGGTGCATTCCCTTGGTTGGCTCCGTTAACGATAATGTTCAATGTGACCGACTGGTCATATTCCGTATCACTGACTGTAATAATGACCTCACCGGAGCTGATGGCCGTTACCGTAACATTGCAACCTTCTACCGTAGCAGTAGCTATGGACGGGTCACTGCTCGATGCAGCATAATGCTTGCTACCCGTCATGACAGGGAATACCAGCACAGAGCCAACAGTCATATTGGTGTCCTTTTGGGCGATGGACAAGTCATCCCTCACGGGACGTATGGGCAGACCGTAGCATCTTTCCATACTTGAGTAGGCGGTACTGGTGTTACTCCCATACATTTGGACTATCCACGCAGAGTAGTCGTCAACCAGTGTTTGGGCAGGTGTACGATAGGTTATTGTAGATGACCAATAGTAACCGTCCCTGTGAAGCGTCCACTGATTGAGGGCTGCATAACCAGACTTAGGCAGGAAGATACTATTGCCATTAGGTCCTGTAAAGCGAGTGCCTTTGACACCATTCACTTCTTCTGCCGTTTTCTCGCAGTTGCTGATCAGTTCAAGCTGGTCTTCATGGGTAGGTGTACGCCATCCGCCGCCCCATCGCTGTTGTGCGACGTCATCTTCAGGCAACAGCACTCTCTGGCCGTCCATTCTGCCATACGAGCTGCGGTCAACATATTTGGTCAGACTGTAACGATGTCCATTGCAGTATTTGTAGTTACTCCACTCGTAAGTATCCTTGTCAAAAAGTTCACCCCATGCAAAATAGCTTCCGTACCCTTCCGGTTCGGTGGCCCCCACATTGTAGCTGGCCCACTTCCGACCGCTGGGTAATCCCAGGTCTATGGCCTCAGCAGGCGTTTCTTTGATGTTAACAGGTTCATAGCCATAAACTGAAACTTTGGCAAGTTCTTCGGCAGAAAAGAAAATCTCCTCGCCATTGACTTTTATGGTAAAACCTTTGCTGAGGTCTATTCCGTCGTAACCGCTTAGGAACATTTCCTGAATGGCTTCTTCCGAGAAACGCTGTTCGGTACCGTCGTTCATTGTTACCACGATGCCTTGGGCGTAAGCTGACAATGTACCCACAAGGCAGACTGTCATCAAAATTATATGATGTATCAGATTTCTTGTTTTCATAATGAACTGTATTTTAGTGGCAGATTCTATTTCTTTGTTATCTTGACGATATTACGTCCAATATTTATAATATAGACACCCGCAGGAAGCATGTTCAAATTGACAACAAGCTGCCCATCATCGCCCACGGTTAAACGTCTTACGACTACTCCACGAAGGTCTGTAATGCCGACTGGTGTATGCGGCTTGGCATTGCTGATTGACAGGAAACCATCAGAATACGACGGAATGGCCTTTCCGGTCTGTTCCATTTGCTCAATCCCGGTATCAGCAGCCTTCTCGAGAGAGAACTTCGTTATGTCTTTGGCCTCATACTCTACCTGAACTCTCATCGAGGTCAGTACCAACTTGTCGTCTATCAGTTGAAAGGATGGCTGTTCTGACGTCAGATAGGCTATTTGTTCACCACTTGCGAGCAAAAGGACTAATTGTCGTTGCCCTGCATTGTCTTGGGCAACGAGAGGCACGGAGCTCAGCATGACCCCAAAAATCAAAAGAATTAGTTTTCTCATAATTATTGAATGTTATATGTATTCTTTTTCTTGATTCCTCACTTAATCACAACCTTGCGGCCATTCAGGATATATACACCCTTTCCGGCAGGTTTCTGCTGTAGCCGTCGGCCACTCATGTCGTACCAGACGTCACCTCTGCCCTCAGCCCTCAGGCTTCTGACCTCTTCAATGCCTGTAGCATCGTCACCGTTCAAGTCGGAAATGGGCAGGAAGCGTGGTGCAGAACCGCCCTGGTGGAAGGTATATGCCTCGAAGGGACGAATGTCGCGGTATTCGCGTTCGAAGACGCTACCCTCCGGATAGTCGCCGCGCTGTTCACCCACATTCAGTGCATAAGTGGTATAGTCTGACGCCCGACGTTGGAAATTGGGCAGCAGCACAACCATGCCCTTCTCAGTATGATAGTCAACGGCATGAATCTGTGTCTTAGGCACCCAGACATCCACAGACGAGAAGGTGACAAGACCGTTCAGGTTGAAGTCGGCATAATAGGCATCGTTGTTGGGCATCGAAATCAGATACGCCGTATTGGGCTCTATCTCTGTAGCCCGGGCCAGTCCGTTCTCCGTGAGCTGGCGCAGCCAGAAGTGCTTGTTGATGGCATCATTACCAAATGGAGCTATCAAGCCTTTCGTCTCGTGCGTAATCGTCTGCACGGCAAAGGGTAGGGCGATGCTCTCCCAGCCACGGGCCACACCAATCTCCGTCGTCTGACCGTACTCATGGCTGTAGGTGATCGTCTCAGCCTTGAACTCCTGCGGACAGTAGAAGTTGCCGTTACCCTCACCGACATCCGTCAGCACGATGTTCTTGGCAAAGTCGTAGGTGATGATATTATTGCGATTCTGCGGAGCCAACGATTCATTCGTCACATATATCAGCATGTTGGGATTGTCCAATCCCTGCAAGTCAGCATCCGTCAGTTCCGTTTCGTTGTTCCATACAATAGCCGTGATCGTCTTTGCCACCTCAGCACGTCCACCAACAGACTCCAAGGCATCCGTCATCGTCGTGCCACTGCCAATGGTCAGCACACCGTTGATGTCGAAAGTAGCGTCAATTACTGGCGCATCTTTAGCCGTGAAGTAGCCCGGATTAGATGGACCGCCGTCGATATGGGCATAAGAATGGTCGATATGATTGGCATCATAGTGAGTACCTTGGCCACCAACAAGGTTTGTACAACCACTGAACATTTCATTACTTGTCTCAATGTTATTTGCAGTCCACTCACTACCTACATAAATAGTATTCAATGCAGAACAGCCTTTGAACATCTGACTAACATATTTAAGCTTAGCAGTGTTAAAACTACTTAGGTCAAGAGTTGTCAGACTGGTACATCCTTCAAACATATTAATCATGTAAGTCACATTACCTGTATTGAAGCTGCTGAGGTCAACATTCGACAGATGAGAACAGCCATAGAACATATAAGTCATCTCCTCTACATTGTCAGTTTTGAAGTTACTCAGATCAAGGCTCGTCAGACTGGAACAGTCAGCGAACATAACAGCAATATCTGTAGCGCTTGAGGTATCGAAATTGCTCAGATCAATATTGGAAAGATTCCAACAATAATTGAACATACCACGCATCGTCGTAACGCTACTCGTGTTAAAGCTACTCAAATCAACGTTCTTTAGACCAGTTGTGCCCCAGAACAATCCGTACATGTCTGTCACGTTAGATGTATCAAAACTACTCAGGTCGAGATTGGTAAAGCCTGCTTCACTAAACATACCGTTCATATTCTTCACGTTGGCAGTGTTGAAATTGCTCAAGTCGAGATCAGTCAAAAGCCTACAACCTCCAAACATATGGTTCATATCTGTTACGTTGGCCGTATAGAGATAATGAATACCTGAAATTTTCGTCAGCTTTTCACATTTGTAGAACCACAAAGCTGTACTGGTTAGCGTTGTAACATTTGCGAAAGATTCGTCAAATACCACCTCAGTAATTTTTTCTCTCTGACTAAACCAATCTGAGTTTGCCGTTGGTTGTCCGTCAACATATACTAGCTCAAACGGTCCAACCCCCATACCATTCCTTTCATTTTTCTTTTCATCATAATAGAATGTCAGTACAGTATTATTCTCGCTCAGCACAGCGTATGGCTCGGCAGTTGCCTGGCCACTCATTTGTTCCTCGATCTTGTCGCAGATATCATAAATCTGGTTAGCGAAATGCTGGGCCTCTTGATAGGGTATCGTGGCACGCTCATCAAAGATGTGCTTACTTTCGTCGAGAGCCCATTGCAGCTCTTCCTTGAGGTCAGCATCCACGTTGGCGTTATCTTTGGCAAGTTCCTGCACATGCCAGCCATACTCGATAGCCTCCAATAACCCATTCCAAGCATCATAGTCGTAAATAAGCGTAGATACTTCAGAGTTGGTTGCACCAGCGGCAATAGCCTTCAGAACTACCGACTTCTGCAATAATATGGGTTGCTCGTAGTACATAGACTGGCTGACATCGGGCATCACCGTCATGCTGCTGCTGATTTTCTCTATCGTCTCATCAGACATATCGGGCAGGTCAGCCATCTGATAGAAGATATTGGCATCCTCCGTTACCGTTTCTATAACTAAATAGTCACCGTCGAAGCGGAACGTCGGTGCAGCAACAGCGTCTGACCCATCATCACCGCCAGTAGTGCTCTGTGCCCATAACTCGACGGGCAACAATGCCGCCAACACCAAAGTTAATATAAATAGTAGTTTCTTCATAATTTGCATCAATAATTCATCACTCTTTTCTGCACTAACCTCTCCCAACGGCCTCTCTACTGGCGAGGAGCCAGCGTGGGATCGGGATTATCGCTCTCGCCGGGTTCAAGCTCTGACGACGATGTCGTGATGGTGACCACGTTGGGACTGTACTGTACACCATTGTTGCCGGTGACAAAGGCACGCACATAGTAAGTATGGTGAGGATGCAAATCGTTCAGTGAAACCAATACGGCACCAGACGTAGCGCCTTGTCCTTTCACCACCTTCTCTGCATTGTCAACGGTCGGCTGGCTATTGCCCATGTCGTACACCAATCCGTACTCACCTACCGGCTGATTGCTGACGAAGCTGAAGCGGAAGTCGGCAGAAGAATTGGAAACATACATTGATGTGAGGTCGCCGACGGTTAACGAGTAAACCGGCTGGGGCTGAGGCTCATCACCGCCAGAGCCATTGGTGTCCTGCTGTACGAGGATATCACACTGTTTGGGACTCTGCGTACCTGCCACCACGATGACTGATGTCAGACGGTTGCCTACAGACTGCGACCAAGGGCTGCACATCACGCGGAACTCGCCGTTGCCAGTACCCTGCGACGGCTCTGCCCATACCCACGACGAGGCTGAAGAGGGAATGTAAACCCTCCAGTTGGCATTACTGGTGACGTTGACCATCTGGTACTGCTCATGCTCCCATTGCTCTTTCTCCCAATCTGGTATGTTGGGGTCGTCATTCCACTCGTTAGCACTGAAATACAACTCATTGCGATCTACCGACAGCCAGATATTGGTCTTGGGCTGCTGCGTCACCTTTACCCGTGCGCTGCTACCCCCATAAAGGAATGTGATATAGGTAGTACGAGCCACATCATCCATGATTTCATCCACAGTCACATTGATGTCTGTGGTAGTAGAGCCTGATGTCTTGTCCAAATGTACCCAAGACACACCAGTTGGCAACGAAGCCGTCCATGCATTATTAGTCGTAACGGTCAGCGTCTGCGCACTGGTAGGAATAGGGTCATACTCAAGACTTCGGTCAGAAATACTCATGATGGGGTCGCCACTTGTTTGCTGAATAGTGACTTTCTGCTTCAGACCGCCATCCGTCTTGAGGATGAACGAGGCCTTACGACCGAAAACCTCTTTATTCTGCTCTGTTATGATGACCAACGTTCCGTTTCCATAGCCACGCATGGGCTGAATAAAGAAATCATCATCGCCAAATTCACCGGCAATAATAGAGTCCACCGTCCATGCACAGTCGGCATTGATGTTCAGGCTCATCATTTCATCACCAGCCTCCATCACAATCTGCTTATTACCACCTTCTACTACCAGCGTCTCGTTGGACGGCTTGGCATTGTTCTCTTCGTCAGACTTGCACGAAGTCATACCAGTTGCCAACGTCAAGGCTGCCACTATTGCTATATATTTTATTGTCTTCATATCTCTTGTTCTTTTGGTGTTTAGTGTTTAGAGTCTTGAGAAGCTTAGAAGTTGAAGATGACACCTGCGGTCAGCATGAAACCACCGGCTTTGATGTCGCTGGCATCCTCAATATGCTTGAAGATATCGTCTTTCTTTGCTGCTATGGCGTATGCAGGATTGATGAAGGCATAGAACCGCTCTACCGGTGCAAACAGCAGTTTGGCACCTATGCTGATACAGCTGGCTGATGCCCCGTCGCCATACTCACTACCCTTCTCTACAGAAGCCGACAGACGCTCCATCTCGAATCCCACCTGCGGGGTGATGCCTAAGCGGTCGGTCAGTTCAAACTGATAGCCGGCCTTGATAGCCAGTGTAGAGCGCTTATACTTTGAAGAGCCCAACCAGGTGTCCTTACCGTCGGTAGAGTACCAGTTGACGGGATCTGACTTACTTAATCCGAAGGTATAGCTTGCCTGCAGGTCAACGTTCTTGAAGGTTACACCTGCCAGAGCCGTGATACCACCCAACTGGCGGAAGGTATAGCCTGCACCGAAGTAGAAGGCGTTGGGCTTTACATACTTCACACGTTCCATCGTGACAGTATCGCGTGTCGTCTCGTTATGCCGGACGGTATATTCCAAGCCGCCCTTGGGAACGTAGCCCTTTCGGCTCAGGCTGATCTGATAGGTACCGACGGGCAGCGTATGCGTTTCCGTCAGGTCGATGGGCTGGCTGCCGTTCAACAGGGCCTGGGCATTACGCGGACGGGTATAGATGCTCAGCCGGCCAGTATGCGGCGTAGGAACAGCAGCCTTGATATTGTTCTGCTGCTGGGCGACAACGGTAAACGACGTCTTCTCAGGGTCACAGTCAGCCTTGCGGGTCTCCACAATATAGGTTCCTTCGCGCAACTGGGTCTGCCAGAGACCGTTACCCATGTTCTTACCCTCAAACCAGATGTCGGCCTTGTTGTCCACCGTCACCGTCACATTGCCGAAGTGGTCACTCATGTCGCGCTGCTCCACGTTGACCGTCTTATTCTGCTTCGTGTCGTCTTCGGTGGTCACCCATACTTCCACCTCGCCTTCATAGCGGTCTTTCTTGGCCTCTATCTTGTGTTTGCCGAAGTTCAGGTACTTATTGTAGATAGGAGCCACGCCCAGGCGTTCGTTGTCCACATAGATGGTAGAACCTGCCACCTGCGAGGTGATGTTGGTATAGCGACCCGTACCGATATCTATCAGCATCTCGTAGGTACGACCACCCGAGACAGGTATGGGATAGAAGAAGTCGCGCATTACGCCGAAGGCAGGATGCTGGACAATCAGCTTCTGCGCACGGCGAGGCACATAGAGCCATATCTCGCCTGCATGCTCTTCAGTTGCTACTATACCTAACGAGCCGCCATCGAAGGTGAAGCCACGTTCAGGTGTCTGAATCTTGATCAGTGCAGCACGTTCGCCGTTCTGGTCCATCTTCTCTGTACCACGTGTATTGGCTGTCAGGTCGTTCTCCAACAGCTTGAACTCCACGACCTTCATACCCTGCGCCATGGCCTGCATGGCCACCGTCAGGCAGAGTACGGTCAGTGCAAATAGTTTTTTCTTCATACTTTATAAATAATGTTCAATGTTCAACATTCAATGTTCAACGTTCAACGTTCACCCTCTCTTCAGCAGGATGACGGTGATGGGTTGGTTCTCACAGCCGGTCATCGTATCGCCGACATGACCGCCAATGAAGGTCGGGTCACAGATGACGAACCGTCGGCCGTCAAGCGTCACGTAGTCATAGTTGCCCTCCATCGGCTCGGTAAAGTTGACAGCCATAGCCAGGTGGCCGGGATAGTGCACCAGCACGACGTCAAGGTCCAGCAGGTCGCGCACCAGATGGGACAGCAGGATAGAGCGGTCCTCACAGTCGCAGTAGGGATAGAACAGTGTCTCCTCGCCGAAGAAGGCACGGTCTACGCCCCATACCGTCTCGTCATAGTTATAGAGGAAGCAGTCGGCCTGCTTGATCTGGCCCTCCAGGTCCACCTCGCCGTGCATCCACCACAGCAGTTGCTGGACGGCCTCACGCTGGCTCAATCCTTGCAGCTTGGCCTTCATGGGCGGATAGAGCTGTTCCCTGATGCCTTTCTCCAACGGCGTATTGGCATACATTGACCAGCGGGTCATAAAATTATTGTTGACCGTCGACGACGGGTAGGTCTCGAAGAAGTCAATATAGTTCTTGTTGGAGGTGATTGTAAACGAGAAGTCACCATTGAAGCGGCTGGTGATGGTACGCTTCATGGTAGGATTGTCGGCCAGCAACTGCGCCGCCGAGATTTGCAGCGAGAGGGAACTCTCGTTGGGGAACGAGGCCTCACAGATGCCCAACTGCTCTACCTTGTCGCCACCCAGCAGGAAATACCAGTCGCCGTCCAAGACGTAGAACTGCTTGTTGAAGATGAAGTGGCGCGTAGCAGCCAGCATATACAGTTTGTTGGCATCATGTGCCAGTCGCATCTTATAGCCCGACTGCGAGTAAAGGAAGGCCTGGCAGAGCACGCCCTCGCTGGTGTTGCCATAGAACTTTTGGGTCAGTGCCAACAGCATCTGATAGTAGGCCCAGTCTGAGAAACCGTGGCGCTTGCGCTCCTCAAGACAGTCGCTGAGCATGTTTTCGAACTGCTGACCTGGAAACACGTTGGCAATGGCGTCGGCCACCGCTCCGCTCGACACGTCGCGCAACCGGAAACGGCAGTTGTTGCCAATGCGCACCTTACACTCCGTACCAAACACGCTGAAGGTCATGTAGTCGTTTGCCTTCTCCTGACGGGGTTCTACCGCTATCTGGGGCTGCGGCTGCGGAATGGCGGGTTCGGGCTTGATGACCTCGTCGACCTGCACCGACACCGACGAACGTTCGGCAGGCTTGGCATCGGGCTGTGCGTCAGGCTTGGCCTGTTTCTGAGCCTTCCTGGCCTTCCGCTTGTCCAGTCCGAACAGCTTACTGAACCATGAGGCCGTCTGCTCCTCGGCACCAGGGGCAAACTGGGGCTTCACCATCTCGTCCTTAGGAGCCTCGACGGCTGGATTAGCCCTATAGTCCTTCCACGCCTTACGCACGTAGTCGGCATAATTCTTCAGGGCCTCCTGCCGGAACTTATTAAAGTTCTCGTACATTTTCTGGCGCTCAGCGGCAAAGCCAGGGTCATCCTTGCTGTAGAAGTCCTCCTTGGTGCCTTTGCCGAAGAAGTCGTCCTTATCCTCTTTACCGAAGAAGTCGTCCTTGTCCTTCTGGGTAATCTGCGCCGATACCGTCGAGCATCCTGATGCCAACAGCATGAATATTAGCAATTTCTTCATCATAACTATCTTTTTTATGTTCATTTATCAACCTATTTTAATCTAATCTGCAAAGTTAATTATATCAACAACAAATCATGTCCTTTATTTGCAATTTTTACTCCCATTTCTGCAAAAACAGGATTTTGGCAAGGAAATCTCATTCTGGCACCAAAGGTAAACAAAAAAGCTGAAAGTGCCAAGTCTTTCAGCAAAAAATAATCAATGTAGGTCTGCATCCTGGGGAACACCACGTTCTCGCCCTCCTTCATGCCCTTGGGCAATTTCTGTAGATAATAGTTTGCCATTTTTGGTTCTCGTTGTTTATTTGTCTGCTATGTTATTAAAATGTTTCTGCCCTTCTTACTATTTTCTGTTCATGGTACTGTAAACATGTGTTCATAGTACCGTGAACATGTGTTCATGGTACCATAAACTTATGTTCATGGTACCATAAACATAAATTTCACAGTGCAAAAATAACATTTTTCCTTGGAACGGCAAAATTTTTCTCCAAGAAAATGAATGCCGTCACTCGCTCAGCGTCTTCAGATTCCGGTAGAAGGCTGACTGTGAGTTATAGCCCGACTGGGAGGCTACGTCGGACTTCAGCATGTCGGGATTGGACTCCATCAGCTTGCGGGCATAGCGGATGCGGCGGCGGTTGACATACTCGTTGAAGGTCATGCCCATCTCCTGCTTCAGGGCAGCCAGGAGATAGGTGCGGTTGGTGCCCAGGCGCTGCACCACCATGTCGAGGCGCAGGTCGTGAAGCAGGTAAAGCTGCTCGACGTTCATCAGCTGTTCAAACTGTTCGGTCAGTGCCTTATAGTCCTGACTACAGCCAGTGGTTTCCACGGCTTTGGAGGCGGCAGTCTCCGTCTGTTGCATCTCTAACACATAGGAGCGCGCTTGCAGCCCCATCCAGCATATAGCAAACAGGAGCACCGAGAACAGCACGGCCGGCAAGGCTACAAGTTGCGACCCCTCGAAGGACTGGCGACCGATGGTATTAGCCAGCACCGAGAACAGCGAGGTGACCACCAACAGCCAGAGCACGACGGTGATGCCGCCCAAATGCTTGTCGTCGGTATCGGCAAAGAGGTACTTCAGGCGCTGGTTGTAACGGCGTATCTTGCGAATGCCCGATGACATCACAAATAGCACCTGAAGGGCAAACATCCCGTGGGCAACGTCGTGCGCCAGGGCCTGGGCAAGAGCCAGGCCGGACAGCCCCGTGCGCGAGCCGCCATAGAGGTAGACGGCGAGGAAGCGGTCGACCTCGGCAGTCGACATGCCGGCATAGAGCGCCCAGACCGTCAGGGCCATCACTACAGGAAGCCCTAAGAGGGCGACGAGCCACGGCATACGCGTGGAAAGGGCGGGCAGGTCGGTCAGTTCGCTTATATAAATAAGGTATAGGGGATAGACCAGCAGATTGCAGGCCACGTAGACCGTATCGCTGAGCGGCAGCACGTGATGGACATGATGGAAGAAGACGTAGTGACCGCCATAGAGCAGCGTGGCCACCAGAGCCCAGACGGCCAGCCAGCCCTGCGCGGAGTCGCGATGGCGGAGCCAGCTGAGCGTCAGCTCAACGGTGAAGACGGCACAGACCATCAGCGGCATGACAATGAATAGCGACTGAATCATTCCTCCCAGTATTCTAAGACGCGCTTCTGCAGTACGGTGGTCTGCTGGCTCTGACTGTCTTTCTCCCAATAGGAGAGGCTGAGCGAGTTGCTGGTCCAGTTGCCGTTGTCATCGCGCGTCAAGTAAGCGTTTCGCATATTGATGGTCATCACGCACTCCCCTTTAGCGTCGTACACCTTCTGATGCTGTGACATGATTTCGCCCTGCTCGTTATAGGTATACTCGTTGACGTAACGGATGCCGGCAGACTGGTTGGTCAGCGTGCGCCGGACCAGACGGTACTGGCTGTCGTAGCTGTACGCCACGTCACTATAGCCCTGTTTCTCGGTCATGCGGGCGCGGCAGAGGTAGCCGTAGCGGTTGTATTCGCGGTTGACCAGGTCGGGATTCTCCAGTTTGCCGTCCTGCGAGAAGCGCAGAAACTGGTCCTCGGCAACGGCATTCTCCGTCACCACCTCCTGCACAGGGCCGTGCAGCCCCATGGTCAGGGCATCCTTGTAGAAAGGTGCCGACGGATAGTAGAACACCCGGATGTCGCGCGAACTGTTGTCGTTGGTCACGACGGAAACCTTCACGCTGCCGTAGTCGTCCATGTAGTACCAGGCATCGTCGCGCTTGGTGAACTCGCCGTAGTCCTGCTGCAACTTATAGAGAAAATACTGGAAGTTGCGCTCCAGCATGGCTTTGGTGCTGTAGTGTCCCACGGTGATGCAGGCCGACTCCACCATGCGCGTCGCCGTGGAGATGCTGACCAGCAGTTTGGCCCTGATGCCGTAGAACTTGCCGCGATAGTAGTAGTCCTCGCCGTCGTCGCTCTGTCCCCACGCCTCGAAGCCCGCGCCGGCCAGCGGCGCCTGCAGGCTGTCGATGCTGCCCTCCAGAGCTATGCCCATCAGTTTCAGGCTACGCGGGTCGGTCTGCGACTGTGCCCACAGCACCGTCGCAGCCAACCACAACACGCCTATCAGTACTACTTTTCTCATTTCTATGTGACAAGCCGTCGTGCCGTCAGAAGACGGGAGTGTTTACTTCACGTTGCCGACCTTAATCAGATACTCGCCAATCTGGACGGCATTCAGCGCAGCACCCTTGCGGATCTGGTCGCCAGAGAGCCAGAAGGTAAGGCCGTTTTCGTCAGAGAGGTCCTTGCGGACGCGACCCACGAAGACGTCGTCCTTGCCGGCGGTTTCTAACGGCATGGGGTAGACCAGATTGGCAGGGTCGTCGACCAGCGTGCAGCCCGGAGCGGCGGCAATGGCCTGCTGAGCCTCTTCGACGCTGATGGGCCGTTCGGTCTCAATCCAGACAGACTCGGAGTGGCTGCGCAACGAGCTAACGCGCACGCACATAGCCGAACACTTGGCGTCGGTGTGCATGATCTTCTGCGTCTCGTTATACATCTTCATCTCCTCCTTCGTGTAGCCGTTAGGCTGGAAGACGTCAATCTGCGGAATGACGTTGTAGGCCAGCTGGTGGGGGAATTTTTTCACCGTCTTCACCTCGCCGGTCTCCACCATTTCCTTGTACTGCTGCTGCAGTTCGGCCATGGCGGCAGCACCGGCTCCTGAGGCGCTCTGATAGCTCGAGACATGGATGCGCTTGATGTGCGACAGACGCTCCAGCGGCTGCAGCACGACAACCATCATGATGGTCGTGCAGTTGGGGTTGGCAATGATGCCGCGCGGACGGTTCAGGGCGTCCTCAGCATTGCACTCAGGCACCACGAGGGGCACGTCGTCGTCCATGCGGAAAGCACTGGAGTTGTCAATCATGACGGCACCATACTTCGTGATGGTCTCGGCAAACTCCTTCGACGTGCCGGCTCCGGCCGACGTGAAGGCGATGTCGATGTCCTTGAAGTCGTCGTTGTGCTGCAACAGCTTCACGGTCAGTTCCTTGCCACGGAAGGTGTACTTCGTACCTGCCGAACGCTCAGAGCCAAAGAGCACCAGTTCATCCATGGGAAAATTTCTCTCATCAAGCAGGCGCAGGAATTCCTGTCCTACAGCGCCCGAGGCGCCAACAATAGCTACTTTCATAAGCCTAGTGATATTTTACAATTTGACAATTTACAATTTGACGATTTATCTTACTATTTGGCAATTTACAATTGGCCATCTGCCATTGAGGGTGCAAAGGTACGAAGAAAAATGAAGAATGAAGAATGAAGAATGAAAAAAAAGATAGCGGTAGCAAATTCTTCATTACTTCATTCTTCATTTTTCATTTTCACAATGCTCCGCGCTACGGTATATGCCGTCGTCCAAGCAGCCTGGAAGTTGAAACCGCCAGTGATGCCATCAATGTCGAGCACCTCGCCGGCAAAATAGAGGTGGGGCACGTGGCGGCTCTCGAGCGTGACGGGACTGACGGCCTTGAGCGACACGCCGCCACAGGTGACGAACTCATCCTTGAAGGCGGCACGACCGGAAATCTGATAGTTGTCATTTGTAAGGACGTTGACCAAACGGTTCAGGTCTTTCCGTCCAAGTTCACTCCAACGCAGGGTGGCACGGGCGGCCAGAGCCTTGTCGAGCAGGTAGGTCCACAGGCGCTGCTGCAGTCCGAAGGGATTAAAGGTGGGCAACATCTTCTGTGGCTGTCGGCTGCCCACGTCACGGAGTGCCTGCAAAATCTCGTCGTCACGCTGCGGCACCCAGCTGACGCTGAGCGGCAACTGGTACTGGTTGTCAGCCAGATGACGGGCAGCATAACTGGAGAGTCGGAGAATGGCCGGACCGCTCATGCCCCAGTGGGTGATGAGCAGCGGCCCCTCGGCACGGTACTTGGTGGCGGGGATGGATACCGCAGCCTGTCCGACGACCAAGCCTTGCAGGGCATGAAGTGCCGTATCAGGGATGGCAAAGGTGAACAGCGACGGCACGGGAGGCTCCACCTCATGGCCCATCTCGGCAAGCCATCGCAGGCCTTCACCCTTGGGCGAACCGCCCGTGGTGACGGCCACGAAGTCGTAGTCGGCAACATCCTGCAGCGACTGTATCTTCCGACCGGTACATATCTGAATACGGTAGCGGCGGGCTAAGGACAGGAAGCAGTCAATAATGGCTTGCGAGTCCTGAGCCTGTGGAAAGACGCACGCGTCCTGCTGCGTCACCAGCGGCACGCCATGCGCCTCAAACCACCGATAGGCATCCTCATGGTTGAAGACGTTGAACAGGCGCTTCACGAGCCGGTGACCACGGGGATAGACCTGTAGCAGGTCGGTGACATCGGCAAACGAGTTGGTCACGTTGCAGCGACCGCCACCGCTGACCGCCACCTTGGCCAGCACGCGCTGGCTGCGCTCGAAGATGGTGACCGCCATCTCCGGCATCATCTCTTTCAGATTGATGGCAAGAAAAAAGCCTGCCGCCCCACCACCTATCACTGCCGTCTTCATGCGCCTATTTGCCGCCTGTTCCATAACTTTTGGGAATAACTTTCATAGTGCAAAAATAACATTTTTCCTTGGAACGGCGAAATTTTAGGCAGAGAAAGTTCCGATTTTCCTATTTTCTTCGTAAATTTGCATCGATATTGCGAGAATCGACAAAGAAACAGTCGTAAAAAAACATTCACTGATGCCGAACTACGACATACAACCGCTCATCACGAGTCCCACGCTCATCTTCTGCGTGGTGTTGCTCATCATCCTGTTTGCCCCCATCATCATGGGCAAGCTGCGCATTCCGCACATCATTGGCATGGTGCTGGCCGGCGTGCTCGTAGGCCAGTACGGGCTGAACATCCTGGAGCGCGACTCGTCGTTCGAACTCTTTGGCAAAGTGGGACTGCTCTACATCATGTTTCTGGCCGGACTGGAGATGGACCTGGAGAGCGTGAAGCGCAACTCCAGCCGGTTCCTGACCTTCGGGCTTCTGACGTGCCTGGTGCCGCTGGCCCTGACGTTCGTCATGTCCGCCTGGCTGTTAGACTATTCGCCGACGGCCTCGTTCCTCTTAGGGTGCATCATGGCGTCGAACACGCTTGTAGCCTACCCTATCATTTCGCGCTACGGCCTACAGCGCGACCCGAGCGTCATGCTCAGCGTGGGGTCAAGCATGCTGTCGCTCTTCATGGCACTGCTCATGCTGGCAGCCCTGGCGGCGTCGTACGGCGAGGATGCCGGCGTCACGTTCTGGCTGCTGTTCATTCTGAAGTTTATCCTGTTTCTGGCCCTGAGCATCTGGCTCATACCCATCCTGGCGCGCTACTTCCTGCGCCGCTACTCCGATGCCATCATGCAGTTCATCTTCGTCCTGGCTGTCATGTTCCTGTCGGCTGCTGCCAGCGAGGTCATCGGCGTGGAGGGCATCGTGGGCGCATTCACCTCCGGACTGATACTGAACCGCTATATCCCCCACGTGTCGCCCCTGATGAACCGCATCGAGTTCACCGGTAACGCCATCTTCATACCCTACTTCCTGATTGGCGTGGGCATGCTCATCAACGTCCGCACGCTGTTCCAGGGGCCACATATGCTGTGGATTGTCTCCCTCATCGTCTTCTTCGGAACCTTCGGCAAGGCTGTTGCGGCCTACCTGTCGAGCCTGCTGTTCCGGCTGCCCAAGTCGGCGGGTCACATGATGTTCGGACTGACCTGTGCCCATGCCGCCGGCGCCATCGCCATGGTGATGGTGGGCATGCGTCTGGAGGTCAGCCCAGGCCACTACCTGGTCAGCGACGAGATGCTGAACGGCGTGGTCATCATGATCCTGATAACCTGCATCATCTCAACGCTCATAACCGAGCATGCCGCCCAGCAGATAGTCATAGCCAACCGTGAACAGCCGACAGCCGACGGCCAGCAGGAGCACGAGAAAATCCTGCTGTGCGTGAAATACCCGGACATAGCCCCACAACTCCTGGAGCTGGCCATGATGATGCGCAGCCGCACACACGACAGCGGACTGGTGGCGCTGAACGTGGTCTACGACGATGACAAATCGGCACAGAACCGCCAGCGCGGTCTGCAACTGCTGGAACAACTACAGCAGCGTGCCAGCGCCAGCGACATCAGCATGCAGACGCAGGTGCGACTGTCCACCAACATCGCCAACGGCATCAAGCACGCCTTCCGCGAGACCGGCGGCTCGGAAATCATCATGGGCATGCACGTCCATACCGAGGTCAACCCCAAGTTCTGGGGCGACTTCATCCAAAGCCTCTATAACGGACTGAACCGCCAGATTGTCCTCACCCGCTTCGTGCAACCGCTCAACACGCTGCGCCGCATCCAGGTGGTGGTGCCCTCAAGGGCCGAGTTCGAGCCGGGCTTCTACCGCTGGCTGGAGCGGCTGGGGCGCATGGCCGCAAACCTGGACTGCCGCATCCAGTTTCATGGGCGCAACGAGTCGCTGGACCTCATCAGGCAATACCTGGACAGCCACTACGCCACCATCCGCGCGGAATATACCTACATGGCCCACTGGAACGAACTGCCCACGCTGGCCGAGACCATCCAGACAGACCACATGTTTGTAGTCATCACCGCCCGCAAGGGCACCATATCATATAAGAACGCACTGGACCGTCTGCCCAACGAGCTGATGCAGCACTTCTCGGGCAAGAACCTGATGATTATCTTCCCCGACCAGTATGGCGAGGCCAAGGAGGAGAGCATGACCTTCACGTCGGCCCAGCACCAGGAGGAGAGCAGCATCTATGACACCATACTCAGGTGGATTAGCCGGATTAAGAATTAAGAGATAAGTATTAAGAGATAA
>DFGF01000050.1:2537-6462 GCA_002371715.1 Prevotella sp. UBA3757 | reverse complement strand
TAAGAGATAAGTATTAAGAGATAAAAAATTAAGAATGATAGAGATAAAGAATATACGGAAAAGTTTTGGAAAGCTGGAGGTGCTGAAAGGCATTGACCTCACCATCGGAAAAGGAGAAGTCGTGAGCATCGTCGGCCCCAGCGGTGCCGGCAAGACCACACTGCTGCAAATCATAGGAACCCTGGACCGCCCGGACAGCGGCACCGTGCTCATCGATTCTGTCGACGTGACCCAGCTCTCACAGAAGAAGCTCTCAGACTTCCGCAACCGCCACATCGGCTTTGTGTTCCAGTTCCACCAGCTGTTGCCCGAATTTACGGCCCTTGAGAACATCATGATTCCGGCCTACATTGCCGGCACGTCGCCCCGCGAAGCCCGCAAGCGCGCCGAGGAACTATTGCAGTTTATGCAGTTGGCCGACCGCGCCAAGCACAAGCCCAACGAACTGTCGGGCGGCGAGAAACAGCGCGTGGCCGTAGCCCGCGCCCTCATCAACAACCCCGAGGTCATCCTGGCCGACGAACCCAGCGGTTCGCTGGACTCGAAGAATAAGGGAGAACTGCACCAGCTCTTCTTCGACCTGAGAGACAAATACGGCCAGACCTTCGTCATCGTGACGCACGACGAACAGCTGGCAGCAGTCACAGACCGCACCATCCACATGCGCGACGGATTATTGGAGAAAGAAAAGCCAGATGAACTAGGAAAACTAGAAGAACTAGGTAAACTAGTTAAACTAGAGAAACTAGTTAAACTAGATGAACTAGAGGAACTAGATAAACTAGAAGGACTAGAAAATCCAGAAAATCCGGCCCAGCCGGCCCCCCAAACACAAACAGCAGACAGCAATGATTAAGCTTGGCGATTACAACACCCTGAAAGCCGTGAAGCGCGTAGACTTCGGCGTCTACTTAGACGGCGGCGACGACGGCGAAATACTCCTGCCCAACCGCTACGTGCCCGAGGACCTGGCCATCGGCCAGCAGCTGGAGGTATTCATCTACCTCGACCAGGACGAGAAACTCGTGGCTACCACCCTGCGCCCCCTGGCCAAGGTGGGCGAGTTTGCCTGGCTGGAGTGCGCATGGACTAATGAATACGGGGCCTTCCTGAACTGGGGCCTGATGAAGGACCTGTTCTGCCCGTTCCGCGAACAGAAGCAGCGCATGCAGAAAGGCCAGCGCTACTACGTCTACGTCATGGAGGACGAGAAGACCCACCGGCTGATGGCCACTGCAAAGGTGGAACGCTACCAGAATCATAGTGGCTATGAGCGTGCTCTTGACTTCAGCGACGAACTGCTGCGCTACCTACAGGCCCACGGCGGCCACTGTCCCCTGGGCGACAAGAGTCCCGCCGAGGCCATCGCCCAGCAGTTTGGCGTCTCGAAGAAGGTATACAAAAAAGCCGTCGGCGATCTCTACCGCCGACGACTCATCACCATCTCCGATGAGGGCATCGCCCTCGTCTGAATTACCTTTCTCCTTACTAATTATAAGGCAACAGACTGTCAGGCATGATTGTCCTTATTTATTGCAGGACTACTGACAGCTGGGCATTATACGTCTTGTTGCCCCTGATAGTGGTCTTGAACGTGAACAGGCAGCCGCCAGCCTCGTTGAAAGCCACCTCGATGGAGCTGCCATTGCTGATGAACTTGTTGTTCTCAGAAATGGCCTTGACCAGGAAGTTCTCGAAGTCGGAAGACGACCAGTCGACAGACACGATGTGCGTCTTGCCCTGCTCCGTATAGTTGATGAACAGCTTGCCATACTTGGTGAACTCGACGCCGTTGAACGTCTTGTTCAACTGTGCCACCTCGTCAGCCGTCAGTCCGGCACCATTCTCATTAGCATCCTTAGCCAGCTGCGAAAGGTCACCACTGTCGTAGCGCTTCATCATCGACACGTCACCATCCAAGGCCAGCGCCATGGTCTTCACCGTCCACGAGCGGGCAACATTATTCAGATTGGTATTGCCAATCATCTCGCTGGCGGTGACCTTGTTGGCAGCGGCATCCGCAGAATTGAAGCTATAGGTCACGCCACCAATGGTGACACTGATATTAATCTCAATAGCCGTACCCTGGGACGAGACGCCTCTGGCTGTCGTCTCCTTGACGGTACCGATGATCTTACCGCCGTCGGTCAGCGTGTAAAGACCATTGCTTGCCGTATAGGCATAGTAGTAGTAGTCACCGTCAATCTCAAGAATAGCCTTGCCGCCCTCGGTAAAGTTAATACTCTCGAGTTCAGCACCCGACGACTCGACTTCGACAATGTTGTCGAACGAGACAGCCTCGGAGGCATACTCAGGCAAAGGCAACTGCACCTCAACCTTGGGGGCTACATAGTCATCACCATCAGAACCACAAGCCACGAATCCGGCAGACACACATGCCGCCATGGCGAAATAAAAGAAAGTCTTTTTCATATCCTTATTGTTTTATCTTAGTCATTCCCTGTCGTCATGTTTTTTTAGAAGATGCGCCCGTTCAGGCGGAAGGTCAGCACAGGATATACGCCTATAGCCTCTATCGTCTTGATGGCATCGCGCAAGTCCTTATAGTCGTTGTCTTCATGCGAACGCGTGATGCGCCCTTTCTCAATCTTCTCGTAGCGGGTCACGAAGTCGCCGGTAGCCTGGTCGTAGTACATCAGATTGGTGTGCACCTCCGGTTTGCCCCAGAACTGTACGCCAAGGTCGAACTGGCAACCGATGCGCTTGCGGGGAACGGCGCGCCCGAAACCTATGCCAAGATAGGGTCTGAAGCCGTTGACCTTCGTTTCGGCCTGTATATTACCGTTGGCATCGGTAATGAGGACGTATTTCTCCTGGATAGTGCTGCCCGAACGGCTCAGGTTGATACCAGCCTTGCCGGCATAGCTGGGATTGATGAAGTCGTTGGTATTGGTGACGGATACAATATCGCCATTGCCTATGTATGCGCCAGCCGTCACACGAAACGAACTGCTGGTGAAGGGGTAATAGTCGAACAGGAGGCTGAAGCTCGACATTTTCAGTTTTCCTTCCAGGTCGACCTTGTCCGTCAGGAAGGCACCGATATCATTATTTCCCAGATTCAGCGACTTGGAATACTTAAAGCGGGGCATGAACGAGAAGCCTGCTCTCACGGCAAAATGGTAGGTCATGGGTGCAGCCACCTGGAAGCCTATACCGTCTGTCCCCACTGACACGCCTGCGCTGACATGGTTGAAGAAGCCATAGTCCTCGTCGTCCAGTTGGGCAGAAGCCTGCGACAGTCCGAAGGTAGCCATCGCACAAAGTAAGAGTAATTTCTTCATAATCTGATTGAATTAATGAGGTTAATGAATATTATCTGCGTGCAAAGATAGGCAAAAAAAAAGAATGCTCCAAACAATTCTCGGAGAAAAGTGGAACATTCTTGTGGAATTATCGCCTAATAGCGGCGAACGTCTCTCATTTCTTCAAAATTCTGCAGATTTAGGAGTGCGCGGGAAGGGTATGACGTCGCGGATGTTCTGCATACCGGTCACGAAAAGGATGAGACGCTCGAAGCCCAGACCGAAGCCGGCATGCGGGCAGGAGCCCCAGCGGCGCGTGTCGATATACCACCACAGGTGGGTCATGTCCATATCGCGACGCTTGATCTCGGCCATCAGCTTGTCGTAGCTCTCCTCACGAACCGAGCCGCCAATGATTTCGCCAATCTGCGGGAACAGTACGTCGGTACCCTGCATCGTAGGACCGGGAGCCACGGCACCCTTGTAGCCTACGGAACCGGATTCGCCGGTATCACCAGGCTCTCCTGAGACGCCAGGATTCTGCTTCATATAGAACGACTTGAAGGCGCGCGGATAGTCGGTCATGATGACGGGTTTCTTGAAGTGCTCCTCGACGAGGTAGCGTTCGTGCTCCGAGGCCAGGTCGTCGCCCCAGTTGC
>DFGF01000050.1:2078-2461 GCA_002371715.1 Prevotella sp. UBA3757 | reverse complement strand
AACTTCTTGCCATTCTTGATGGCCTCCTGCAGGATGTTGATGCCCTCGGTATAGGGCAGGCGCACGAAGGTCTCCTTCAGCACGCCCTCCAGACGGGCTATCAGCGTCTTGTCAATCATCTGGTTCAGGAACTGCAGGTCGTCCTGGCAGTTGTCCAAAGCCCAGCGTACACAGTACTTGATGAAGTCCTCCTCGAGGTCCATCAGCTCTTCCTGGTCCAGGAAAGCCACTTCAGGCTCCACCATCCAGAACTCGGCCAGGTGGCGCGGCGTGTTAGAGTTTTCGGCGCGGAAGGTCGGCCCGAAGGTGTAGATGGCTCCCAGGGCCGTGGCTCCCAGCTCGCCCTCCAGCTGACCGCTGACGGTCAGCGAGGTCTGCTCGCC
>DFGF01000050.1:325-1980 GCA_002371715.1 Prevotella sp. UBA3757 | reverse complement strand
TCGTCCTTCTTCAGGTCGTAGAGATTCTTGGTGGTCACCTGGAACATATTGCCGGCACCCTCGCAGTCGCTGGCCGTGATGAGCGGCGTGTGGAAGTAGAAGAAGCCGTGCTCGTGGAAATAGGTATGGATGGCCATGGCCATGTTGTGGCGGATGCGCATGACGGCACCGAACGTATTGGTACGCAGGCGCATGTGGGCATTCTTGCGCATCACCTCGAACGACTGGCCCTTCTTCTGCATGGGATAGGTGTTGTCGCAGAGTCCGTAAATCTCCAACTGCGTGGCCTGCAGCTCACAAGCCTGACCGGCACCCTGGCTCTCAACCAGCGTGCCGACGGCACAGATGCAGGCACCGGTGGTGATGTCCTTGAGCAGCTGCTCGTCAAACTTCGTGGGGTCTACCACCACCTGCACGTTCTTAATCGTCGAACCATCGTTGAGCGCGATGAAGTCGACAGCCTTCGAACTGCGGTGCGTGCGCACCCAGCCCTTCACACAAACTTCTTTTCCGTATTCCGTGCTTTTCAGCACGTCAATTATCTTTGTTCGTTTCATAAAAAAAGACTCTCCCCCACCCCCTCCCTGCGAGGGAGGGGCGTAGAATGCTCTACTGTTCAGAGGATATTATTGCTTGGTTTCACATTTATATGTTTACTCATACGCTCCCATGCGCAGGCGGTCTACCTCCTCCTCGGTCAGGTAGCGCCAGTCGCCACGGCGTACGTTCTTCTTGGTCAGTCCGGCAAACTGTACGCGGTCAAGCTTGACAACCTTATAGCCAAGGCTCTCGAAGATACGGCGCACGATACGGTTCTTACCAGAGTGAATCTCGATGCCCACCTGTTTCTTGTCGGTTTCGCTGGCGTACTCAATGGCATCGGCCTTGATTTCGCCATCCTCCAGCTGTACGCCTTCGGCAATCTGCTGCATGTCGTGAGCGGTGACATTGTGGTCCAGATAGACGTGGTATATCTTCTTCTTCAGGAACTTCGGATGCGTCAGCTTCGAAGCCAGGTCGCCATCGTTGGTCAGCAACAGCACGCCCGTGGTGTTGCGGTCAAGACGGCCGACGGGATAGATGCGCTCGGTGCAGGCATTCTTGACCAGTTCCATCACCGTCTTACGCTGCTGCGGGTCGTCGCTGGTGGTCACGTAGTCCTTCGGCTTGTTGAGCAGCACGTAAACCTTCTTCTCCATCGTGACGGGCTGGTCGTGGAACTTCACCTCGTCGGAGCGCAGCACCTTGGTGCCCAGTTCGGTCACCACCTCGCCGTTCACCGTCACGACACCGGCCTGGATGAACTCGTCAGCCTCGCGACGGCTGCAGACACCGGCATTAGCCAGGAACTTGTTCAAGCGCAGGGGTTCGTTGGGATCGTAGTTCTCCTCCTTGTACTCAATGCGCTTCTTCATCGAGTACTTGGCATTGGGATCGTACGGACGCTGCTGCTTCTTTTTCTTGGGAGCATAGCCACCCTGCTGACGACCCTGGTAACCGCCCTGCGACTGATAGCCACCCTGCTGGTAGCCACCACGCGACTGATAACCACCACGGGGCTGCTGGCCGTACTGCGGACGCGGACGGTAGCCACCCTGCTGACGGGGCTGGTAGCCGCCCTCCTGCTGGCCGTACTGCGGACGCGGACGGTAGCC
>DFGF01000050.1:0-194 GCA_002371715.1 Prevotella sp. UBA3757 | reverse complement strand
TAGCCGCCCTGCTGACGGGGCTGATAGCCGCCCTCCTGCTGGCCGTACTGCGGGCGTGACTGGTAGCCACCCTCCTGATTATAATTAGAACGCGGACGATAGCCTCCACGTGACTGGCCATGATCGCCCGACATGCGCGACGGACTCTGCAAACCGGAACCGAAGCCGTCGGGACGGAAGCCGCCATCGTCGTC
>DFGF01000101.1:11933-13364 GCA_002371715.1 Prevotella sp. UBA3757 | reverse complement strand
AGACGTGAGGCTATTGTGTAGAGCCACGAGGCAAAGGGCTGCTGGGGATTGTAGCTTCTGATAGCCAGCCAAGCTCGGACAAACGTATCCTGCACCACGTCTTTCGCCTCTTCTTCGTCGGCCAGTATCTTCAGCGCAAGCGAGAACAACATGCGCTGATAGGTCTGTACCACCCATCGGAAAGCGGCCTTGTCGCCGCCCTGGCATCGTGTGAGTATTTCGTCCTCTATCTGTATCATTGTTTGTAGGGCCTTGGATTTTCATCCCACCATTTTCACGCTCGGCATAGCAAGCGAGCTTGGCTATGCTCTCGCTTAATCAAATGGTTCTATTATAGTATACAACTAAAACGGGCAAAAGTCAAAAGGAAATCTCATATTTTTTCTATTCTACCTTCAGTTTCTCCTTTCCTTTGTACTTCGTCATGTCGCTAACGATGACTTGTTCGCCGGATTCCAGGCCGCTGATGACCTCGATGTAGTCGTAGTTGCACTCGCCGAGGCGGACTTGGCGGGGATGGAGCATGTCGCCGTCGAGGATGAAGAGGGTGTAGTCGCCGGGGCCGCTGTAGAAGGAGCCGTTGCGGATGCGGAGCACGTCGTCCTTGATGCTGGTGATGACGAAGACCTCGGTGCGGAGGCCGGAACGGAGGCGCGGGTGCGACATGTTGTCGGGCACGACGGTGAAGGTGATGGCACCGCTCTGGCTCAGGGGCGTGACGGTGTTGATAATGCCCGAGAGCCGTTCCTTGCCGATGCGGAGGATGACGGCACCGCCCACACGGACGCGGTCGCTGTGGGTGTCGGAGATTTCGCACTCGGCCTTGAAGTGGGTGAGGTCGCTGACAACGGCGATCTTCTGTCCTGCGCCGATGGTGCTGCCCACTTCGCTGTTAATGTAGGTCAGCGTGGCGCGACGCGGCGAGCGGATGTTGGCATCGTCGAGGGTACGGCGCTTCTCGTCAAGTCCCTTGTCGAAGATGCCGTTCTGTAACTGTTGCATCCGCAGGTCGGCCTGGCGCACCCGCTGTTCGTTCTGATACTGCTGCTTCAGCTGCTGGAGTTGCAGTTGGGCCGTGCGCAGCGTGGTCTCGGCCTGGCGGACGCGGTCGCGGGTGCCAGAGCCGAGGCTGTCGAGATAGAGTTCGTTGCGCAACTGGGCTTCGAGTTGCGAGACCTTCATCTCCTCTACCTCGATTTGCATCCGGCGGTCGGAGAGTTGGGTTTCGACGTTGGCTTTCAACTGGGCGGTCTGCTGACGGCGTATCTCGCGCTCGTCGAGGGCCTTGGAGTAGTCGGTCTCGGCGGATTGCAAGTCGAGGCGCAGCAGGGGCGTACCCACATCCACGCTGTCGCCGCTATGGGCATAGACCTCCAGAATCTTCGAACTGATGGGCGACACGATGACCTCCTCGAAGGCGGGCACGATGCG
>DFGF01000101.1:11583-11878 GCA_002371715.1 Prevotella sp. UBA3757 | reverse complement strand
CGGGCACGATGCGCCCCGTAGCCGAGACGCTGACGTCGATGGTACCGCGGTCCACTTCAGAGACGACGAGGGCCTTGCGGTCGAGGGTCGGAATCATCTGTGTGCCGAGCCAGGCGCCCGCGCCGAGCACGGCGGCGGCGATGGCCACGGCAACGACCGTCTTCCGTATCTTTCGCTTTCGCTGTTCGCAGACAGGTATCTGCCTGTCCATTGTTTGATTGTCTGCTTTCATTGTCTTATTTGTATTTGGTTACTAAACAGACCCCACCCCCAACCCCTCCCCTTGAAGGGAGGG
>DFGF01000101.1:10081-11440 GCA_002371715.1 Prevotella sp. UBA3757 | reverse complement strand
GTGGCTAATAAGGGCGGAAGCCGCTCCCCTCCCTTCAAGGGGAGGGGTTGGGGGTGGGGTCTGTAATCAAACAATAATTCTTCCATTTTACCGTTATTTAATAAAAGTATCTTATGCACTACCAAACCGCCAAGGCTAATGCCACCGAACAAAAAGAGCAGCGCAAGGCTCTTCGCAATAATATGACGCCCGCTGAAGCAACTCTCTGGCGAGCACTGAAGGGGCGTGGCGCAGGTGGATTGAAATTTCGCCGCCAGCAAGGCATCGGCCCATTCATCCTTGACTTCTATTGTCCCGAGCATCGGCTGGGCATCGAACTTGACGGTGCAAGCCATCGCCATAAGTACGATTATGACGAACAGCGGACGGCGTACCTCCGCCAACAAGGCATACGGATTGTTCGCTTCAGCAATGAACAGGTGTTCTCCTGTCTTCGTGGGGTCGTAGAGGAGATTATAAGAGTGGCGAAGGAAGATGCTGACCCCACCCCCAACCCCTCCCCTTGAAGGGAGGGGAACGGCTGCGCATAGTTTTTTCAATTTACTGAACATATTTTAATCATTTAACCAAATTCTCTACATCAACCGTCAGTCCGCAGCCACGCTCGAAGTCCCAGAGGGCGATGCTGCGGAGCTGATAGTAATAGTACCAGTAGTTGAAGAGCTGCTGGATGCGGTTCTGGCGGGCCTGGTCCTTGGCGGTCTGGGCGCTGGAGAGTTCGAGGGTCGAGATGCTGCCTATCTTGAACGTCTCAACGTTGGTGTGGTAGCGGCGGCGGGCGATGGTGTCGGCCTCGCAGGCGATGCGCAGTTGCTCGGCCTGGTTGTTGAACTGTTCGGTCAGTACAAAGATGTCCTGGCGGAAGTCCTGCGACTGCTGGCGCAGCTGGCCCTGGATGATGTCGCGGTTGCTCTCAGCGAGGCGACGCTGCCCCTTGCGCTTGCCCCAGTCGAGCAGCGGCACGGTGATGCCCACCTGTATCACCTCGTTGCCGAGCAGGTGGCGGTAGGCGCTGCTCATGTTCTCGCCCGTGCCGGTATAGCCCAGTTGGGCGTAGAGGTTGATGCTCTGGCGGTTGGCGCGAGCCGAGGCCACGGCGTAGTCGGCCTCCATCTGGCGACGGCGCATGGTGGTGGCGTGGGCGTTGTTCTGGAGGGCGTGGGCGAGGACGTCTTCGTAGAGAAGACCCACCCCCTGCCACTCCCTGCGAGGGAGGGGCTGGGGGTGGGTCTGCAGGGGGTGTGTCTTTGGCTCCGTGACTTCGATGGGTAAATCTATATCGAGGAATGAGCGGAGGGCGAACTGGCGGGCCTGGCGGGTGCTCTCGCTGTTGGTCAGGGCACTGCGGGCGGTGAGCAC
>DFGF01000101.1:9723-9960 GCA_002371715.1 Prevotella sp. UBA3757 | reverse complement strand
GCGCCACCTCATAGAGCTTCTCGGCCGTCTTCAGGTTCTGGCGGGCAATGTTTACCTGCTCGCCGGCCAGCAGCAGCGAGAAGTAGAGACTGATGGCCTGCATGGCCACCTGCTCCGTCTCGGTCAGGAAGCGGGCCAGTGCCTCGCGGTAGCGCAGCGGCTCGATGCGGCGGTTCCACTTCAGATGGTTCACGCTGAAGAGCGGCTGCTGCAGGGTGACGGCCACGGGCAGCGACA
>DFGF01000101.1:6427-9671 GCA_002371715.1 Prevotella sp. UBA3757 | reverse complement strand
CCACGGGCAGCGACATGAACTGGTTCTGCGAGCCGCCGCTGCCTGACTGGTGCAGGTAGTCGAGCGACGACTCCACGCTGAGCGTGCCGCCTGTGGGCCACAGTTTCTGCGTGATGTGCAGCGCACCGTCAAGTCCGAGGTAGTCGTTGCGCACGAACGACAGCGAGCCGTCGGCCTGCTGGTACGAACTGTAGCGCTTGTTCCACGAGGGCACCGTGGCCTGCAGCGACACCTCCGGCAGCAGGTCGGCCTTGTAGCTGCGCCACTGCCAGTAGGCCGAGCGCAGTTCGCCCAGTGCCACGGCCGCGTCAATGCTCTGGCGGCGTGCCATCGTAATACACTCGTCGAGGGTCAGGCGGAGGGTGTCCGTCTGGGCTTGTGTCGACAGGGGCAGTAATGCCAGACAAAAGAAAAAGAGTCTATTCATGTTGCAAGGCTTCTACAGGACGTTTATACATGGCAAGGAACGTAGGCACCACCATGCCGATGGTGACGATGGCGAGGAGCAGGAGATATTGTATCACACAGACAATGAGGTAATGCAACCAGAAGGTGTTCACCCAGTTGGTCTCATGACCAGTGCCACACGAGGTGAAGGCCTGAACCACGCCCATGTTAAGGGCAAACTGCAACCAGATGAGTTGTCCGATAACGGCAGCGACAAACGTGAGCAGCGCGGCTTCCTTCCACAACATGCCAAAGATATGGCGGCGCTTAGCACCAAAGCTGCGCATGATGCCGATGTCCTCAGTACGCTTGCGTATCTGCAGCCAGAAGGTGCCAAGGGTACCTATCACCACATTGATAAGCAGCAGACCGATAAACGTCCACATCAAGCCGAATATCACCTGATTATCATTATCTAAAAGAGTTTCATCGATATAATCGGAATAAGTCTTCAGAGAGTGAAGGATCTGACTGCCGACCATATACCCAGGTTGGTGCTCACTCATCTTTGCCACAAAGGCATCGGCATCGGC
Organism: Prevotella sp. UBA3757; assembly: GCA_002371715.1. Classification (GTDB taxonomy): domain Bacteria; phylum Bacteroidota; class Bacteroidia; order Bacteroidales; family Bacteroidaceae; genus Prevotella. The sequence continues at coordinate 8,691 of DFGF01000101.1, read as the reverse complement.
ATCAGGCTTCAGACGGATGAGAAAGGTGGGGCTACCATTGGTAGATAGCGCCTCAGGAATCAGGATGTTGTAGTTATAGCGGTCATTTAACTTGCCTCGGAAGTCCTCTACAACGCCAGCCACGGTAAAGTGTTTTCTCACCTTCCATTCCTGCGGCATGCCATGATCGTATTCGCGTTCCCAATCTGTTATGCGACGCCCTACGGCCTGGTCGGTGTCAAAGAGCGCTAGGGCCAGACTGCGCGTGATGATGACGCTGTCGCCCTCCAACGTCGAGAGCTCAGCTGCTGAAGGACTGCCCTCAACAGGTGTCAGTCCCAAGGTCTCAACATACTGTGTGTTCGATGTGAACCACTTGGTCCAGGCCCAACAGTTGCGGGTGCTGTCGGCCTCAGGGGAATAGAGTGTGGTTGACGAATAGCTATTGTTAACCAAAGAGGCACTCTGCACCTCGGGCATAGCAAGCACCTCGTCGCGCATGGCATAAAGGCTGGCAACATCCTCAAGGGCATTGCGCTCATAGGAATATAAATGAGTGGTATCTATATCCTGACCCAAGTCAACAGGTTTGTGCTTGACAACTCTTGTCGTTTGACCCATTACCAGGTGGTCGTGTTCAAACTCCATGGCAGGCCAACACATGTGCGTGTCGTAAAAGCCGACGATATAGTAGTCGAGATAAAAGAAACTCAGCAGGGTTGCGAGGGCAATCTCCACGAGTACGAAACCATTCTGTCGGCGATGCGCCCAAAAATTCTTGAAGGTCTGTTTCATCTTTTCTGGTTTAGCGATTCAACAATGGGTTTGCGGAGCGAATGCCACGAGGGAATGAGGGCCGCCATGAGGTTGAGCACAGCACAGCAGAGGAACGCCACAAGGAAGAGCGTGGGCGTGAAGAACATCTGGAAGTCGAATGTTGGGACATAGTCTCTCCCATCGCGTGAAGTGAAGATGATTCTGAAAATCTCACTATTGCGCACGGCACAGAGGAACAGCCACGACAGCACCCAACCAACGGCACCGCCAAGGAGGGTGAGCACCAGGTTCTCGTGGATCACCTCGTTCAGCAGTCCACGACGCTTGGCACCAAAGGCCTTGCGGATGCCCATCTCGGCACGACGGGCCTCCATGCGGTTGCTCACCAGTCCGCTCAAGTTGATAGCTGGCAGCAACAGGAAGAGCAACATCAGGATGGCTGGCGGCAGCATGTTCTCGGCCTTGTCAGAGAAGCTTTCTTCATCTGCCTCGAAAAAGTTCATGTTATTAAAATAATGACTCTTAGCCCAAATCATCCAGGAATCCTTGTCGCCAACCTTATTGCTCACCATGGCATTGTAGTGACGGCGCAGGGGCTCTATCTCGTCGAGGAAGTCCTGACGACTGTAGCCCTCGCGCAGCAGGATGCGCACCTCGAGATAGTCATGGTATGTCTTATATGGCAACACATGCCCATTCCGATCGGGTGCTGTCGAGGCATCTGGCACAAAGCCGAACACGTAGTCCGTATAGGGCACATAGATGTCGGAGGCCACTTGTCTTACCAGTCCGCTCACGGTTTTTACTACGCCCACGATGTGGAACACTGGGTGATAGTCACGACCTGGCAGGGTGAAGTGGTCGGCGCCCCCCAACTGCTTGGCCACCTTTTCTGAGACGACACACACGCGCTCGCCATTGCGAAACTCCTTCTCGGAGAAGGGACGACCTTTCACGAAGTTGAGGTCATAGAGGCGGAAGAAGTCAGGGTCGCAGCGCATGACGGCCACCCGGAAGTTTTGTTCCCCAGCCTCGTCGCCGATAGTCTCTTGCGCAGTCCTGATGCCAGCGGCAGCCTCCACGCAGTTCATCTTTCGGAAGCACGAGTCGAGCGCTGTCATAGAGTAGCACTCGTTGTATCTATAACGCTCACCCCCTGGTGTCAACTCGTCGTTGAACGAGCCTTGGAGATAGAGCGTGCGACTGCGGTTTGACTCTGGTGCGATGTCGCCCAGCAGGATGTTGAGCAAGATGGCAATCACCATGGCCGAGGCAATGGCCACCGCCGTGCCCGCGATGTAAATTGTCGAGAACAGTTTGTCTTCGCGGATGAGCGCAAAGGCGTGACGAATAAATCGAAGCATAATCTGTGTAATCCGTGTAATCTGTGGTCGAAATAATTAGAAAATCTGCCGTCCGTCCAGGAACTTGATGATCCTGTCGGTCTGCTTCGCCTGCTGCTCGTTGTGCGTCACCATGACGATGGTGCGCCCGTCCTCCTTGTTCAG
>DFGF01000101.1:5964-6223 GCA_002371715.1 Prevotella sp. UBA3757 | reverse complement strand
GGTGCTTCATGCGGTGGCTGAGGCCCACGCGGGCAATGACCTCTTTGGCCAGACGCGTGCGCTCGCTGCTGCGCACGCCCCGGTAGATGAGCGGCAGCTGCACGTTGTCAATCACGTTGAGCGTCGGGATGAGGTGGAACGACTGGAAGACGAAGCCTAATGTCTTGTTCCTCAGTTCGGCCAGCCGGTTGTCGCTCATCTTGGGGTCGATGACCTGTCCGCACAGTTCTATCTGTCCGCTGGTCGGTTCGTCGAGCAG
>DFGF01000101.1:5639-5876 GCA_002371715.1 Prevotella sp. UBA3757 | reverse complement strand
GCGTCGACTTGCCGCAGCCCGACGGGCCCATGATGCTGAGGAACTCGCCACGGCGCACCTCGATGTTCACATTCTCCAGTGCCTGGGTTTCTACTTCTTCTGTTCGGTAGATCTTGTTGATCCCTGTCAGTTTGATGACTGTTTCCATTGTTTTTTTGTTTTTATTGTTAATAATGTTATTCGTCTCTTAGTGCATTAGTTATCTTCGCCCCGATAATCTTCACGGCGGGGATGGCG
>DFGF01000101.1:0-5593 GCA_002371715.1 Prevotella sp. UBA3757 | reverse complement strand
GGGATGGCGGTGCCGATGAGCACGGCGCATAATATAATAAGATAGACGATGACGGACACCATGAGGAAGTGGGTGCCGAAGTCATCGAACCAGAGGTGTATGGCGGAGTCAGGGCTTGTGAAGTTATCGTAGATTCCTCGGCTAACGGCAAACTGGAAGTAGATGATGCAGCCCAGTAGGACGCTGACAGTGGTGAGCAGCCACGCCTCGCGGATGAAGCCCCAGAATATACTCCAGCGCGTGGCACCGAAAGCGCGGCGCACACCGGCTTCCTCTCGGCGTTGGCGAGTGTACATGAGCAAAGTACCGAAAACACCGAAGGCGAGGTTGATGGCGAAAAAGGCAGCAACAAGCAGGTTGCGGCGCGTCTGACGGCCTAAGTGCCCATCCTTCACCAGTCTGTCCTGCACCTTGCTGAGTGCCTCCATCTGACGGACGTAACAATGCTCCGTCACCAAGTCGCGCTGCACCTCCTGTTCGTGGGCCTGCACGAACTGCGCCGCATTGACACCCTCACGGAGCCGCGCCATGATGGGCACGGCGACGGGAAGGCTGTTTGCACAGATAAAAGCATTAGTACATTCGCGGTCGTACCCGAAATAGCGCACATCCTCCACAACGGCGCGGATGGAGTAGTATTTGTCTTTTACCCATTCCGGCTCGTCGCCGTCAAAGTTCAGTTCACTTGCAAGCAACTTCCGTCCAGCCACGTCGATGGTGCCGAAGAGCTTCATCGCCACAGAGCGCGTCAGGATGATGGTATTGTCCTCTTCGCAGTCGTGTGACAGTTCACTTGTCGGCACGTCGGGTGTCAGCGACTGAATGCCATAGACCTCGAACATTCGCGAGTCCTTGTTAAAGCCAAAGCAAAAGCATTGAACGGAGTCGCCGTCATGGTAGAAGATTTTGGGTATCGACACGGTGCCGAATCCTATGGGCGTTGAACTCGCCGCGTAGGCCATCTCCACACCGTCTATCTGCTGCACCTTCTGAAGCAAGACACTCTCCTCGTCGACAATCTCTTCCCATTTCTGTTCTTTAAGATTACTGGAACTGGCCACCTCGAACTTCACGATGCGGTCGGCATCGTAGCCCATCGGCATCCCGGCGACGTAGGTTGCGACGATGACAGGGTCGAACGCCCACCAGCAGGCGAAGGTGACGAGCTTGAGTTCGAGGGCGAGCCAGATGGACGTCTTGCGTCCGAATATTTCTTTCAGCTGTTTCATTTCTTAATCATCATTGATTCAACGATTGGTTTCCTAAGGCTGAGCCAGGCGGGAAGCGTTGCCGCCAAGACGTTGAGCACGCAGCAGACGAGCAGGGCGATGGCGAAGATGGCGGGGCCAAAGAACATCTCGCCTTTAAGGATAGGCACAGCGTTATACGTTGTGTTACCGTAGGCGAAGATGACGAACACCCAATCACGCCAGCCATAGAGGCCCAGCCATGCAATGCACAGCCCCACGATGCCGCCGATGAGCGTTAGCACAAGGTTCTCCACGACGACTTGCCACAGCAGCGTGCGCCGCTTGGCACCAAACGCCTTGCGCACGGCCATCTCGGGCAGACGGCGCTCCATGCGGCTGGCTACCATGCCGCTCAGGTTTACTGCAGGCACAAACAGCAGAAACAGGACGGAGGGCACGATGTACCAAAGCGGGTTGCTGTCCCAGCCATTGAACAGGTCGTTGAGTTCCCTGCCTATCCAGGCATAGTGCGTGTAGAGCCGTGCGAACATGTCAACAGGATTGTCTTTGTGCAGGGAGTTATAGCGCGCCTCCACCTCCTTCAGCTCTTGCTTGAAGGCATCGCGACGGTCGGCAGGCACGCTGAAATAGACCATTACTGGTATTTCGTGGTAGTTTTCGTTTTGGTAGTCTAACCATCCCTTGGCGGTGTACGGCCACCACACGTTGGCCACGCAACGCTCCGTCAGCTCGCTTGGCGTCTCGACCACGCCGCAGATGCGGAAGTCGGAATTATTGATGCTGATGGTAGAGCCGACAGCATGGCCTTTGGCTACCAATTTTGCAATTTCCTCGGTCACGACCACCTGCTGCCGCCCGTTGTCGAAGTCATCCTGCGTGAAAGGCGCTCCCTCGATGAAACGGTACTGATAGAAGTGGAAGAATCCCGGCTCGGTCATCTTCACCTTTACGTTACGGTCGTGCAGACCGTCGGCGAGTTTCATGGAGAACGACTCATAGTCCCAGAAATTTGTTACGGCTGTTACGCACTCCGGCGTCTTCATCCTCTGGAACAGGTCGCGGAAGTCATCGTGCAGGATGTTCCCTAAACGTGAAGGTTCGTTCTTCATACCGTATCCATACAGATAGTACGTCGTGCTGCGGCGGCTCTCGGGCGCGATGTCGGCCACCTTCACATAATACACTTCGGCAATGAGCATCACGAAGGCCACGGCCAGCGCCGTGCCAGCGATATACATTGCTGAGTAGAGTTTCTCCTCGCGCATCAGGGCGAGAGCCTGTCTGAAATATCTCATATCTGTTGCGAATATTATTGGATTTTATCCGACCTTTTTTTGCCTCGGCATAGCTCAAGCATGCTTGGTCTCTGCACTCGGCTGCATAAAACGTTCTGCTTTATTATATGCCAAAACCGTGCCAAACTCGTAACACGCTGATAATCAGTAAGGGCATAAAACAAAGTGTCCATTTCTGGACACTCATGGTGTCCGGAAATGGACATTAGTACACGATTTCAACATCATCACAGTCGTCTGAGCCAGATAGCGAGGAAGTGATCGTAGATGATATAGCCCGTTTGTGTGCGGTAAACCAAATCCTTGTCAAGTAGTACGTCGAGAGCCGTCTTAATACTGCTGGCACTGGGAAGGTTGTATCGCTTGATAAACTCGTCGCCCTGCGGACTGACTACACAGCCTTCCTGGGCTATTGCTTTCATGAGTGACAGTTGGTTAGCTGTGAGGAGATTTATCAGCTCTTCATATTGCATGGAACTTTGGTTGACAATATGAAGAATGGCCTCATTGATCTGAGCTTCACTGCATACATTTTTCTCTGTTTCGTACAGCCTGTTCAGCATGAGTTGGATGCTGCGGGTTACTCCGTCAAACCTGTGGTAGACATGATGGAACATTTCTTGGCTGAAACTCCCTGTCTTTGCTTCGAAAAAGCGGCGGGTAAAATCGTAGTAGATTTCCTCGTGCAGAGGCTCCAGCCCTATTGACACCGTACTCTGATAGAAAGGACGCTCTGGCGAATTGAAAATCTGAGTCATCAGACGCCGCTTACTACCTGAGAAGACAAAGTGGGCATTAGGAATAAACTGGATATGGGAACGCAGCAGAGCCTCTATGCCAGTCTCTGGGTATTTCGTGATTTGCTGAAACTCGTCAATGGCAATATATACCTCACGTTTGCTCAGGCTCAGATAGTCGAAAATACTTTTCAAAGACACTGTTGACTGACTGGGTTCAATGCTTATAGATATAGTAGGTGTGCCTGTATATGGGTCTTGACCAAAAACGGGCCGCCAGGAACCGAAGAATTCAAGCAGGTTTTTCATAGCCCTTTGTCCGCGAGAGAGCACATCCTGAGTAATGGCACTACCGAGAACCTGAACAAATTCCTGCTGGTTTTTGGTGGAAAAGATATCTACATAGATACAGATAGCATCTTTTTCTATCTCTTTTAGTTTGTGAAATGCGTTTTTTATGAGCCCGGTCTTACCGATTCTTCGCGGTGAAATCAGCACGGTGTTACGCCCGTTTTGCAGATTTCCAATCAATTCTTCCGTTTCTACAATACGGTCACAGAAATAGTCTGGACTGACATATCCCTGATAAACAAAGGGATTTCTTAACTGGTTGTTGGTTTTCTTTGCCATGTTAGTATTCTTTTTAACGTAGTGGTTGAGACGGATTTCCCGTCACGGAATTTCCGTCACGCCAATTCCGCGATGCAAAGATACAAACTATATTTGTAGTTTCCAAACTTTTTTCTCGATTATTTGTAAGCAATATATCTTCGTGGAATCTATTCGTCTCTTAGCGCATGGGTGATCCTTGCCCCGACAATCTTCACGGCGGGGATGGCCGTGCCGATGAGGACGGTACACAATATAATGAAGTACACGATGGCAGAGATAATGAGGAAGTGCAGCGGCTTGTCGGCCACCCATGTGGGGTCGGGTTGCGTGCCGGGCTGGTGGGGGCTGATGCACAGTTCGCCAAAGCCCATCTTCACGTAGTTGAGGTAGAGCACGCAGGCGATGAACATGCTGACGGTGGCCATCACCCATCCCTCGGCAAGGAACATCAGCATGACGCGCCGCTTGGTGGCGCCGAAGGCCCGCATGATGCCCGACTCCTCCGTGCGCCGCTTGGTCTGCATCCAGAAGGTGCCGATGACGCCGAGGCACAGGTTGACGAGGAAGAACAGGGCGGTGGCTATCTGGAGGTTGAAGTCGTAGGACAAGGTGGGCGCGGCGAACTGATTCCTTGCGGAGCCGATGTCGTCGTAGGCGGTGAAGGAAGCCACGGCATAGTGGTCGCTGGTGTAATTCCAGGGGTTCAGGTTCTGCTCCTCGGCGAAGCGGCGCGGGTTGACGCCGGGCTTCAGGCGGAGAACGACGAGGTTCTGCGAAGCATCATAACGAATGGTGCCGTTGTTACTGTAAACCGCCCAGGTGTTATAGTCTTTCTCTGAGACGTGGACGTCGTTCACCACGGCGACGATGGGTTGGCCCCAATCAATATCCACGAAGCTGGCGGCTTTCAGTTCCTTGTTGATGGCCGCCTCTGCCGAACCGAAGAAATGCTCGGCCAGTGACTGGCTGACAATCCATCCTTCATCGATGTCCGATAGTTCTTTCGATGTCTTGCAGCCCGCTATCGGCTGGATGCCGTAGGTCTCAAAAAAGTGTTCGTCCATTGAGTAGCAGATGTCGTATGCCAGGACCGTGTCATTCTGCCAGGCATAGCGTAACATATTAGGATAGGAGCTGCCGCCAAACAGGTCGGTGCGTGCATACAATCCCATCACGGGGTCGGCGATGCTCGCCTGCTCCACGCCGTCAATGGCCAGCAGCTGGCGCTTGATGACGTTGGCCTCCACCACGTATTGCACTTCCCGTTTCATGTATTGGTTATTGATTTCCTCCTGCGACATACTGTCGTCCGCTGTCTCGTATGGTTGCGTGGACAGGATGTTGGCTACCACCATTCTTTCACCGTCGATGCCCGAGGGTAGACTTCGGTAATAGAGCCGCACGATGATAGGGTCGAGCTGCGTCCAGGCCACGAAGCAGACGACGATGAGCTCGAGGAAGAGCCACACGTTATTCGTGCGCTGGCTCCAGAGGTTGTTCAGTATCTTTCTCATGATTATTTCTTCTCGTTCATTGATTCAACAATAGGGTTACGGAGGCTGAGCCACGCCGGAATAAGCGCTGCCATCAGGTTGAGCACGATGCACACGGCCAAGCCAATGACGAAGATGAGGGGCGAAAACAGCATTTCGCCGTCGAGCGTCGGCTCGGGCAATGTGAAGGCGGTGTTGCCGACAGCGAAGAACAGCCACGAACGGAACACATAGAGCAGCAGCCA
>DFGF01000134.1:61908-71671 GCA_002371715.1 Prevotella sp. UBA3757 | reverse complement strand
ATGTGAATGCCTATATCACTACAGGTGTCGGCGGTACGGCAATATCTGTCAGCTGTTGGTCTGCTACGGAGTACGATGACGCCAGCGGATGGTACTTCTACAGCGATTATTGGGACAAATACAGTAAGCCTGAGAGCTATAGTGTTAGGCCAGTGCTCGGTTTTTAACCTATTTATCCATTTACCCATTTATCTATTTTAGCCGCGACAGCGGAGAGATGTTGGGAAGATGGTATAGGTAAATCGTTCTTTGACATACTGAGACAAACGGATATTATTTACGGTTCACGGTTCATGGTGAATGGTTCACGGTGAATGGTGAATTTTCTGAGGGAATGCTTGGAACTTCCGCGGAAATTGTTTATCTTTGCAGGCGTAATCACAAAATGCAAGAAGATTATGACAACGAGACGCGAGAAGGCGAAGCCGCAGAAGCCGCAATTGAACAAGCAATTAGACGCGGTGCAGCCTGTGGAATCGAAGATACCTGTAAACCATCGGCAAGAGAAGTTTGCCGATTTCCTGATTGACGTTGCAAAATATGTGTTCACCGGCGTGGTCATTACGTCGCTCTTCAATGACATGACAGACAAATCCACCCTGTATTTAGCAGGCATGTTTATCGTCGTCATTTCACTTACAGTAGGATTAGTATTAACCAATAAAAGAAAGGACAAGTAATATGGGAGTTTATTTAGGAGCAATAATGGTGGGCGTACCGGGCATTATATTCCTTATTTATTGCCTTACTCCAAAAGGCAAGCACTGGTTGAGAGTTAACGGACTGCTTTAAGCAGATAGGAGGCTAAGCCTCCTGACACTCAGAACTTACAGAAAATATCCGCCGAGACATCCGCAAGATGCCTCGGCGAATTGCTTTTATCCGTTTCGTCTCACGATTGCGAAGCTACACTTCTACCTTTAGGTGGAAGAATCGTCAGGGAGGACGAAAACATATAGAGAATAACAAAAAGTATTAATTAAGTATAACACAACAGTATGAAAGTAACAAAGAGAATCCTATTGACGCTCGCTGCCGTCATCGGCATGATGGGCGTATGGGCAGAAGTAAACGACACCGGCGACGAAGTGCCTGTGACCGCTACCGGCAACACTAATGAGTGGACGCTGACGATGCCCGCGAGTAACGTGGAAGTAGAGGTGGAATACGACACCAGTCTGGAATTCGCCACGCTGACAACGGCACCGACGGCCGTCAGCAACCTCATCTACAGCGGCGAGCCGCAGGCCCTGGTGACCGCCGGTGCTGCCACGGGCGGTACCCTGAGCTACGGCCTCGGCACCGCCGAGGCAGCACCTGCCCCCGGCACCTGGAGCGCCGAGATTCCGACGGCCACCGCCGCCGGCACCTACTACGTGTGGTACCGCGTGCTGGGCGATGATACGCACAATGGCGTAGCCGCTGCAGGCCCGCTGACGGTGAAAATCCTGACAAGTGCCAAGGTGGGACTCACCATGACGGGCAATAGTGGTACGGGCAGCACGGCCTCGCTGCTAAAGTATGTTGACGGCACATTCGTCCCGCTGGCCTCGACAGACATCATCAAGGAGGGCGACAAGTTTGTGCTCTACGTCAACAAGACCGACGGTTACGACTTCGGCGTGACGCTCAGCACGGGCGACCTGGCGAGCAACGTCAGGGAGTTCAGCAAGGAAGACTATCAGAACTATGTTGCCTACGCCAAGGCGCAGGGCATTGCCGTGCCGCTGAACGCGGTGCTGGCCTGGGTGAAGATGCCCTACATGGAGAGCGGCGACCTGGCCGTGACGGTGAACTTCAAGCAGCCGAAGACCTACACCGTGCTCTACAGGCCTGCGGACCCTGCCAGCGAGGTGTGGTGCCGCATCGGCATGAACAACGCCGTCACCGGCATGCACTACGATGCTGTGAAGATGAAGAACGACACGCAGGTGGGCGACCAGCAGGCCTGGGCGGCCAAGATATTGGCCGCAGACGCTCCGATGCAGGTGGCCTTCTTCACCAGCCAGGCGGAAGCCAAGGCTAACAACGCCACGATGAGCAAAGCCACCGTGAGCCAGTCGACCAGCACGTGGACCACCATTGGCAGCGACCAATACCTGATGATTGGTGACAATGCCAAGACGGTGGTGGCAGCCTTCGTGACCGACGGCAACAGCATGCCGGTTTACTACAGTTCGACGGCCACACTGAACGGCAGCACCAGCACCACGGGCGTGACCTACCGCCTGGCCGTATGCCCGACCGACGAAAACGGCAACGTGACCTCGGCAGGTAGCGTCACGACATTTGCCCCCACGGCCCCTGCGGGCAAGCAGTTCCTGAACTGGAGCGTGCTGGAAGGCACGGCTCCCAACAAGATTGACAAGAGATATGATGCCAATGAGAGCGTCAGCATCCGCGAGAACACCATCTTCACGGCCGTGTGGAAACCCATCACGGTGGCTGCCACGCTGAACTTGAACGGAGGCACCGGCATTGACAACTTGACGAGCACCGTGGACTACAACAACGTGCTCCCAATAGGCACGCCGTCGCGCCAGGGCTTTGTCTTCAACGGCTGGACGGTCAACAAGTCGGTCACCGAGAGCGGCCGGCTCTTCGGCAAGGGCTCGCCCTTCGACCTCACCACACCCCTTACCGCCAACCTGGGCCTGACGGCACAGTGGAAGCACGTACACGCCTACAAAGGCTACAAGATCAGTGACTTCGGCAGCGCGCTGTCCGCCTACCAGAAGTACGAAAGCGTCCTCCATGTTGCCGTCTGCGGCTGCAATGATGTTGAGCTGGCGGCCCACACCTTCAGTGCATCAGGCAAGTGCATCGTCTGCGGTTACACGAAGCCTGGCTCCACCAAGGTGACGCTCGACGTGAGCTACGGCGTGTGGAGCGGTGGCAACTACACCGAGAAGATGAAGGGATTCCCCCAAGAGGGTCTTCAGAAGAACCAGGAAGTCACCGTCTCTGCCCCGGGCTGGCTGGGCAGTAACCTGGAGTTCCAGAAGTGGCAGTACAGCACCGACGGCACCCACTGGTACGACCTGGCCGCCTACGACTACGTGTCGTTCCTCATTCCGTGCAACATGAAGGTGCGCGCCCTCTACGTCAACCCCGTCACGGCACCGCAGGTGGAACTCAGTGCCCGCAACTATGTGGACAAGGCCGTGGTGGACGGGCAGACCTATAACATGGACAACGTGCTCTACCAGATGAACTACAAACTGCCCGACGGCTATACCCTGCTGGACGCCGGCATCCGCATGGGCGACAACCAGGGCATATCCTACTACGAGCTGAAGGAGCGCATCTACACGATGGATGCTGAGGCCAAGGCCATCGGCGTGGGTATCTGTACGGTGACGAGCATCTTGGGCGGCGGCGACATCAACACGTTCGACGCATCGGCATCGGAGAAATACTATGCCGAGCGCGAGAACAGCGTGCTCGACGAGATGAGCGCCTCGGAGCTGGCCAAGTATATGTATGAGAGCAAGCCGGTGAACGTGGAGAAATACGACCCCATCTACTGGGAGGCCAAGGCACCGACCAAGGCCCTCAGCGGCTCGATGGCCACCATGCCGCCGCTGCGCTTCATCCAGAAGAACAACGGCCAGCACTATATCTACGGCATCGGCTACATGCGCTATAAGGATGCGCAGGGCAACACCAAGACCATCTACACCGACGCCCTGCCCGCGACGCGCGACAACATCCCCGCCAACAGCGTCACGAAGACCGCCGGCGGTCAGAACGCACCAGCCCGCCGCGCCGCCGCCAGTGTGCTGAGAAGAGCGGACGGCGACAGCCCGACTGAGGAGCCCCTCGACATGAGCCTCGTCCTCGCCCCTGAGACGCAGCTGACGGTCTATGTGGACGGCAAGTGGTCGGACGCACTCTCCGACAGCTACGGCTTCGGCGAGAAGGCCACCGTTACCGCACCAGCCACAGTGGATGGCAAGAACTTCGCATACTGGGAGGCCGAGGGACAGCCCGTCAGCAGCAACAGTACGCTGACGCTGACCATGAACGCCAACACCACGCTGCGTGCCGTCTATGACGGCAGCGCACCTCAGAATGCCGGCGTAGGCCTTACGTCGGTGACACGCTCCAGCGACGGCAGCAAGATTTCGCTGCAGGCTATTGCCGATGCACAGGCTACGAAGGCCGGCATCATCTACAGCACCAGCGCCAGCGGCGATGCCCTGACGATTGGCGGTACAGGCGTGACGCAGGTGGCTGCCGAGACCATCACCGATGCCACCGAGCTGCCCCAGAGCGTGCTGGACCAGAACAAGAACTGGATGCTGCAGATCAAGGCAGCAGATGAGACCACCGTCTACCATGTCCGCGCCTATGCCACCATCGGCGGCACCACCGTCTACAGCGATGTGAAAGACGTGACGCTGGCCGACCTCGAGAGCGGCATACAGCGCATTGCCAACCTGGGGGGCTTTGAGCAGGACATTGATGCCGCAGTGGAGAACGTCGCCAACCAGATTGAGCAGGCACTGGACCGCATCACCGTCACCATCCCTGCCAAGAGCTTCGTGACGCGCTACGATACCGGCAATCGCCAGATGGAGGTCAGCGTCAGCGGCGTGTCGCTCCACTCGGTGCAGAGTGCTACCAGCACGCAGGTGCAGCTGACCGATGCCATCGGCGTGGTGGCTGCAGAGATGCCTTACATTATCTATAATGACAACGATGTGGAGAGCAGCGTGAGCATGGTGAAGAGTACGGAGAGTGCCGACCAGGTGACCTACGACAGCCAGCACTTCAAGGGCACGCTCGAAGCCAAGAGCGTCACGTCTGACGACATGACCTCTAACGACTACTACATCTGCAACGGCACGGCCTTCGTATGGGTGAAGGATGCCGGTGACATCCCCGCCAACAAGGCGTGGATACAGCTGCCCAAGAACAGCAATGCCCGCAAGCTGAACATCGTGTTCGGCGACGCTACGGGCATTGGACAATTGGACAATTTGACGATTTCACGATTGGACAATTGGTATGACCTGAGCGGACGCAAACTGCAAGGCCGCCCGACGGAGAAGGGTGTTTATATCAGGAACGGCAAGAAGGTTGTTGTTAATTAAACGAATTAAACGATTAGAAAGTTATGAAAAAGATATTTTCGATATTTGTACTGGCTCTCGCAGCAATGTCTGCGAGTGCCTACAACCTGACCAGTACAGCCACGGAACACGGCTCGCTGACGTTTACGGTGGGAGGCAACAGCGCAGCCACCACCGCCAGCGAGGGCGACGAGGTGACGGTAACAGTAACAGCCGACGAAGGCTACTTCGTCCAGGACGTGACCGCACGCGGCTATGCCGCCTTCAGCGATATGCAGGCGCCGCGCCGCGCATCAAGCATTCCGGTGATTGACGGCTTGACGATGACAAAGGGGACGGGCAATACCTGGACCTTCACCATGCCCGCCGCCCATGTCGAAGTGAATGCCATGATTTCGGAGATGACTGCGGCCACCATCAGCTTTGCCCAGACGGAGGTGAGCAAGGTCTTCGGCGATGCCGCCTTCACCAACATGCTGACCAACACGGGCGACGGCACGGTGACATACGCCGTGACTGCTGAAACCAAGGACGCAGACTGTACCTCTGACCACGTGGCCACCATCAACGGCGCAACGGGATGTGTCACCATCACCGGCACCGGCACGGCCACCGTCACCGCCACCGTCACCAACAGCACATTGTATACGTACAGCGGCATGACGAACTATAACAGCGAGACGAAGCAGGCCTCCGTCAGCTACACCCTGACCGTCGGCAAGGGCACCATCACCGCCTCGGCCAGTGGCGGCACCTATACGTACGATGGCTATTCTCGAGGCATCACCGTCAGCGTGACGAAGCCCAGCGACTACACCATCCAGTATAGTACCGACAACGCCACGTGGAGCACCACTAAGCCCACCTGGACCAGCTGCGACACGTATATCACATATTACAAGGTGACGGCGCCGAACTATAACGACAAGACCGGCTCTGCCACGATAACCATCAACCGCAGCAGCGGCAGCATCTCGTTTGGCAGCCCGACCAGCGTGGAGAAGACCTACGGCGACGCCTCCTTCATCAAGGAGTACTCGACAAAGACCGGCAACGGCAGCATCAGCTATTCGTCGAGCAATAACAGTGTGGCCATGGTGTACAATTCGGGCCTGGTGACCATTGTCGGTGCAGGTACAACGACCATCACGGTCAGCATGGCCCAGAGTACCAACTACACCTCGGCTTCGGCCAGCTATACGCTGACGGTCCTTCCCGCCGACCTGAGCGAAGCCATCGTGGTGCTCTCTCAGTATGTCTATGACTACGACGGCACCGCCAAGCAGCCTGCCGTGCAGGTTGTGCTGCTGGGCACCAAGGTGCTGACCGCCGGCACTGACTACGTAGTGGACTACACCAACAACATCAATGCCGGCAACAACACCGCTGAGGCCAACGCCATCGGCATCGGCAACTATACAGGCGCAGCTGCGGCCTACTTCACCATCAATGCCGTCACCACGCAGAACGGCAACATCACCATCGTTGACGGCGGCGAGGATAACCGCGAGGTGACCGTCTTCGACACGGGCAACCAGCAGGGCAGCACCCTGACACCCGGCCTGGAGGTGAGCACGCTGAACTACGCACGTACGCTGAACGAGAACGACGCGCAGGCCTATACCGTCTGTCTGCCATACGCACCGCCCGTGAGCGAGAATCTGAAGTACTACACGCTGGCTGGGTGTGACGGCACGACGCTGAGCTTCAGCGAGATTGCCGGTGCACCGATGGCCGAGACGCCCTACCTGGTCATTGCCACGGCGACGACGGACATCGGACAGCAGGGCGTGACCAGCGTCACCATGAGCCGTGAGGTGAGCAACAGCAGCTCGGCCGGCGGCTACGTGCTGAAAGGGACACTGTCGGGTTTGAATCACAACGATGCCCAGGGCCTCTACATCCTGCAGAGCGGCAACCGGTGGGGTAGGGTCGGCAGCGACACGCACGCCTACATACCGCCCTTCCGCGCCTATATCGAGGCCACGACCAGTGCCCCTTCCGCTACGCTCGACAGCCGGTTTGGCGACATGACAACCGCCATCAGCGGCCTGAAGGCCACAGACCGCGACGGCACGGAGCACTGGTTCGACCTGAACGGCCGTCGCATTGAGAACCCCGCAACCAAAGGTATTTACATCCGTAACGGAAGAAAGGAGATCGTAAAATGAAGAAGCAGTATATACGTCCCGCAGTGGGCATCATCAAGTTGGAACAGACGGGCATGCTCTGCATCAGTGGCGAGATTGGTGGCGAGGTCGTCGAGCCCGCCTACGGCCCGGAGATGGTCATAGACGATGAAGTGCCATTGGTCATCGAGTGACCTGACGGCCACAGATAAATAAGCATCACCACTGCACCCGCTCGCAAAAGAACTGCGAGAAGTGCAGTGGTGATTCATCACAAACTTACCCAATCTATTACCTTTGCATCATGAAAAAGGGGCTACACCTCTAACACCTCTTACACCTGAAATGTCTGGCTGAGTCCCTTGAAAATGGAGCCTCCATTTGAAAAAATGGAGGCTCCGTTTGAAAAAATGGCGGCCCCACGCAAAAAAATGGTGCCTCTAAATTTTCAAACGGCGCCTCCGTTCAGACACACGGGGCCGCGATTCGGAAAAAAGATGTTGAACCTCATAAAAACTAAACAAAAGATGATGAAAAAGAGCACTTCCAGACAGGTGCAGTCAAAGGTAATCGCGGTTGGTATATGCGTCCGAAGGAATAGCCCTTCGGACGCATATCCGGGTGTTAGAGGTGTTAGAGGTGTAACCTGTTTTGCGAATGAATCACGTACTTCTTAATCTGCTTGGCTGTCAGATTCTGAAAGATCTTCTTGTAGAGGTTCACATGCTCAGGATTATTCTGCTCATACTCGGCTATGCGGCGGAACAGCTTGTAGTAGGAGTCTATCGAGGGACATTCGTCGCTGATGTTGAACAGACCAACGGCCTGTCGCCAGACAAGGTTGAAGCGGATATTCTCGTAGAGCTGCTCGTCACTGCAGCCGCGGCCTTCCTTTTAAAGTGGACTCATATATCTATTGCATAATGTGTGCTCAATGACAGCTCAGCAGCAGTCCGAGGCTGACGGTGAGGCCGTAGATGAAGATGTTGCGGGCGGTCTCGCCTAGGCATTCGTTGAGCTGGCGGCCCTGGCGGATGCGGCGCAGCTTGAGCCAGGTGAAAAAGTGGAGAGTTAGGTAAATGAGGGGCAGGACGAAGGCCAGGACGTAGCCGTCGGCCCAGAAGCGCAGGCCGGCCAGCACGGCCACGACGCCCACGGCCAGGTAGAGCCACTCGGAGGCCTTGGCACCGATGTAGACGACGAGGGTGCGCTTGCCGTCGCGGCGGTCAACGTCGCGGTCGCGGTAGTTGTTGACGATGAGCAGGGCGTCGATGACCAGTCCGCAGGCCAGCGAGGCGATGACGACGGTCAGCGGGCACGTGTGGAGCTGGACGTAGTAGGTGCACGTGACGGGCACAAGGCCGAAGAAGACGAGCACCAGCACGTCGCCCATGCCGACGTAGGAGAGGTGGGTGGTATAGAGGAAGCAGAAGACGACGCAGAGCGCGCCGACGAGCAGCATCTCCAGTCCGCCGTAGACGACGAGAGGCAGTCCGACCATGCAGGCCAGGACGGTGGTGGCGGCTATGGCGTGCTTCATGGCATCGGTGCTGACCCATCCCTGTGTGCAGGCGCGCAGTGGGCCGAGGCGCGTGGCGGGGTCGTCGTTGCCACGTGCGTAGTCGAAGAAGTCGTTGACGAAATTGGCATCAATCTGCATGATGAAGGCGAAGAGCAGGCATAGCACTGCTGCCGTGGGGCTGAAGGCGTCGAACTCGCGGGCGTCTATCCAGGCCAGCGCCGCGCCAATCATGACGGGTACGGCGGCGCCGGCCAGCGTTTTGGGCCGTGCGGCCAGAAGCCATGCTTTCGGGGAATTCTGTTTCATTCTGAAATTGAGGGATTTAGAAAATGAGAAAATGAGAAATTGAGAGATTTATTTGGCCGTTTCCTCTTGGTAGAGGCGTAGGAACAGGGGGCGCAGCTGGTCTGGATGCTCTATGAGTTGGCGCAGCTCGTTGAGCCAGCGTTCGTTCTGCGAGCCGCTGATCCAGAGGTGGATGTAGCCTCGGGCCGAGTATTTCTCGTCGAGGTGCTCCAGTAGTCGGTTCCAGTGGCCCTCGCGGTCCAGTTGGGCGTAGTTGGCCAGTCCGAACTGTATGGTGCGGCGGATGACGGTGGCGGGTTCCAGGTCGCGGTCGGCCTCGGCCACTATCTTGCCGTAGATGCTGCGCGGGGCGCGCGATGCCGAGGCGCGGTGGTCCTCGACGGCCTCCTTCATGAGCCGCAGCTGTTCGGGGCTGAACCAGCGGCGCAGGCGGGCGTCGCTGATGAGTATCTTGCCGCTGGTCAGGTGGTGGATGGCGCGCGGCCCGGAGAGTCCGAGGTCGTGGTAGGCGGCTATGGCGTAGACCATGTCGACGTCAGCACCGGTCTGCTGGGCCAGTTGCAGCGAGTTGCGTATGACGCGCGTGACGTGCTCCATGTTGTGGGCACGGTCGAACTGCTGGTACTGGGGCAGTATCTTGGTCTCGATGAACTCTACGAGGTCTAACGACGGGTGAGGCATGAAAAGATTAAAAATGAAAAATTAAAAATGAAAGATTAAAGATTAAA
>DFGF01000134.1:55526-61842 GCA_002371715.1 Prevotella sp. UBA3757 | reverse complement strand
GGATGGGCTAATTGTAGAAGTTCCAGGAGACGCCGAGGTGCATGATGCGGCCGTTGGTGGGGTAGTGGGGCGTGAGGAAGTAGTTCTTGTCGCCAGAGCCGCCGTTGACGTGGCTGAAGGCAATGAAGAAGCGGGCGCGCTTCAGGTGCATGTTGGCATAGACGTCGACCCAGGGGTAGCCTCCCAGCTCCTGTCGGCTGTCGGCATTCTGCTGTACGGCAAACTGGTTGAGCTGTGGCACGTAGTCGGGGGCGTTATACTTGGTGAAGAAGGTGACGCAGCCGCCCAGTTCGACGCTGAGCACGCGTGCAATCTTGAACTTCAGGTACAGGTTCGACCAGAGGTTGAGGTCGGGCAGCGGCAGTGCGTCGCTGTTGCTGTTCTGGTAGGTCACGATGTTCTCCCAGTTGAGTATGCCCAGACGGACGTTCTGGCGCAGCTGTGCGGTGAGCACGTTGATGTTGCCTGACGACTGGTAGACGCCGGCCGTCAGCTGCTTGCGGGCGGTGCCGTCGAGGGCGTAGCTCATGCCGAAGTAGGTGTAGTTCTGGATTTCGTCGACGGCCACGCGCAGGCTGGTGTTGGTCTTGTCGTAGCGGAAGATTCCTTCCACGTGAGTGCGTGTCTCGCTGGAGAGCGACTGGTCCCACCAGATGTGCTTGGAGTGGTACTGCTCCTGGAAGTAGCGCGGCGTGGTGCGGTGGAAGAAGGCCTTGGCAGCCAGCCTGACGGTGTCGCCGAAGAGACGGAAGTTGACGTCGGTGTTGAAGTCGAGTGCCAGTGCGCCGGCGTCGCGTCCGGTGACGCCCAGTTCGCCCGTGAGGTTGAAGTGCAGCGTCTGTCCCTGGGTCTTGGCGAGTTGTGCGCCGATGCTGGTGCAGTGGCCTGTCCAGCTGCTGAGCACGTAGCGGTCGGTGCCCTCGACGATGTCGGGCATCTGGTACTTGCGGTACTCGAACGATGCGTAGAGCTTCAGTCCGGCCTTGACGTACTTGTTGAAACCTTCGAGCAGTGCCAGTCCGAGGGTGTTCTTGACCGACGTGTATCGGTATTGGTCGTAGATGGAGTCGCCGCGGTAGGCGTTCTCGTCGTTCAGGTCGTAGTACGTGTTGGCATAGTAGTCCGTTGGCGAGGCGTAGGCCTGGTAGATGCGCTTGTAGTTGTTGACGTCCAGCGTGTGGATGATGCTGGTGACGGGCACGTACTCCTTCTTCATCGTGGCGTCGATGGAGTCCTGTATGGCCTTCTGGCGGTTCAGGCTGTCGAGCTGTGCCAGCGACTCGACCTGTATGCGGGTGGTGTCGGCCGTCTGGGCATCCTTGCCCTTGGCGGGCTCGTCGCCCATGATGCGTGCGTCCTTCGGTCGTCCGGCGGGTTGCTGCTGGGCGGTCTTGTCGTCCTTCTGGCGTCCGCGCGAGCCGTCCTTCTTGTCGGCGTCGCCGTCCTTGGCGTCCTTGGCAGCCTGGTTTTTCCTGGCCGACTCGAGGGCAAACTTGCGGGCCTTGATTTCCTCGTCGGTCATCTTCACCTTGCGATAGAATCCGAAGCTGTAGCGATGGGTCATGAAGACGTGCCAGGAGTCGTTGCGGTTCCAGTTGCTGGTAAGCACGGTTGGAATCTCCTCCTCGGTGTACTGCACGGTCTCCAGTTCGGGGTGACGGATGAGGTTGTCGTTCTGTATGCCGCCGTTCTCCGTATTCTTGCGGTGGTAGAGCGAGGCCATGAGGTGCATCTGGTAGCGGTCTCCGCGATAGGAACTGAAGAGCGTGGCCCGGAAGTTGGCGTTGCTCTGCGCCTGGTAGTAGCCCATGCCGTAGTGGTAGTCCAGGTCGAAGCCCATGCCCAGTCGCTTGTTGGCATTGACCGAGAACTTGGCGTCGATGTGGTCCTCGCCGTGCTGCTTGTCGCCGCAGTTGTCGTAGGAGATGTGGGTATAGGGCGACAGCGTGTTGGTGAACAGGAAGTCGTCGGGCTGGCGCGTGGTGTAGTCGTAGGGCTGTGTGAAGAAGAACTCGTCGGTCTTGCTGCGGTCTATGAAGATGCGTGTCAGCCGTGGCGAGTAGTTGTTGCCCGTAGTGTTGTATTCGCCGTAGAGCCCCGTGTTGTAGATGGAGTTCTGGTAGAGGTGGGGCATCGTGTCGAGCTCGGCGGGCCGTATGTCGCCGAACAGTCTGTCAATCTTCCACGCCCAGACACCCATGGGCACCTCTTTGTTGGTCTTGGTGGAGTCGCGCTTGTTGGGGTTGAAGTTCTGGTAGCCGCTTTCGTCGTACTGGTTGATGTTGCCGTCGGCATCCATCTCATTATACACCTGAGCCTGCACGCCGTGGTGTGACATGCAGGCCGCGATGAGCAGGAGCATCAGTCGGTAGAGGTTTCTGTTCATAGTTTCATCAGTCTTAGCGACACTTCAAAGAACTTAAACACCATGGAGCCCAGGATGATGTAGGTGCCCGTGTCGTGATTGTGCAGATAGTAAACCAGCATGCCCGTGGCAGCGCCTACGACGAAGAGCAGGTTGAGCCAGTTGCGTATGGAGCGTACGGTCATTTCAGCAGCGACTGGAGTTTGTTAAACAGGAAGTCCTTGCGGTCAATGGTCTTGCGGCGGAACTTGCCGCTGATGGGCAGGAGCTTGGTGTTCTTCTTGTTGACGGACTCCTTGTCGGTAATCCATTCCTCGGCGGTCATGCGCTGCGGTTCGCGCTCCTCCTCGTAGAGGTAGCGTATGCGCGTCATTTCGATGTCGGCGCCGCCGTCGGCACACTTGACGCTCAGGGCGTAGAAGAAGCGCGTGCGGTCCAGCATGAGCGACGTGCTCTTGAAGACGAGCCACTCTTGGTAGGCGCCGACAATCTCGTGCTTCTGGGCGTCGGTCGTCACCATTTTCGACTCAATCTGTTCGGACGTCTGCGTCAGCTGCTCCATGGCCTGTATCAGGATGTCGTAGACCTGGGCTGCCGACTTGCCGGGAGCGTCGAGGTGCTGACTGAAGACGACCTGTCCGTTCACCTCGGGCACAGCCCCCCTGAGGTATTTTGCTTCGACCTTTGGTTTTCTGCCATCCTGCTGGGCCTGTTTTCCGCCATCGGGTTCCCAGACGTTGCCCTGGGCCCAGAGCGTGATGGGCACCAGTGCCAGTACGGTAAAGAATAATTTTCTCATCATATTTCTTTTCTTTTATTTAGTCACAAATTCAAAATGCGGCACAAAAGTACAAATTTTTATTCGTTTTCGTGCACGCATAAGGGTGGTGAGGGCTGTTTTTTTTGTTTTTTTAATCTTATTTCAGTTCCAGCTCTTTCTGCAGCCTCAGGATTTCGTCGCGATACTGGGCGGCTTGCAGGAAGTCCAGGTTCTTGGCAGCCTCCTTCATCAGGCGCGTGGTCTCGGCTATGCTCTTCTCCAGCTGCGGGCGCGTCATGCGCTCAATGACCGGGTCGGCGGCATAAGCACCCTGCACGGGTCCGACGTAGGCCGTAGCGGCCACAGCACCCGTCGTTGCGGCGGCGTCCTCCTGCTGTCGCAGGTCGCTCTGTTTCAGTGCTTTCTGGATTTGCGTTGGAGTGATGCCGTGCTCCTCGTTATACTTCAGCTGCTTGGTGCGCCGGCGCTGCGTCTCGTCGATGGTGAGCTGCATGGAAGCGGTGATGTGGTCGGCGTACATGATGACCTTGCCGTTGACGTTGCGGGCGGCGCGGCCGGCCGTCTGCGTCAGGCTGCGGTGCGAGCGCAGGAATCCCTCCTTGTCGGCATCGAGTATGGCCACGAGCGACACCTCCGGCAGGTCGAGGCCCTCGCGCAGCAGGTTGACGCCCACCAGCACGTCGAAGGTGCCGTTGCGCAGGTTCTCCAGTATTTTTACGCGGTCCAGCGTGGTAACCTCGCTATGGATGTAGGCCGTCCGGACGCCGTGGTTCAGCAGGTATTCGCTCAGTTCCTCGGCCATGCGCTTGGTCAGCGTCGTGATGAGCACGCGCTCCTGACGCTCGATGCGCTGCTGGATTTCGTCCATCAGGTCGTCAATCTGGTTCTCCGTGGGTCGTACTTCAATCTCCGGGTCCAGCAGGCCTGTGGGGCGGATGACCTGTTCCACGACCACGCCTTCGGCCTCGTTGAGTTCGTAGTCGGCAGGCGTAGCCGAGACATAGATGACCTGGTGCATCATCGACTTGAACTCGTCGAACGTCAGGGGGCGGTTGTCGAAGGCGGCAGGCAGCCGGAAGCCGTACTCCACCAGATTGGTCTTGCGGGCGCGATCGCCGCCCCACATGGCCCCAATCTGCGGCACGGAGACGTGGCTTTCGTCAATCATCATCAAGTAGTCGTCTGGAAAGAAGTCGAGCAGGCAGTAGGGCCGTTCACCAGCCTGACGGCCATCGAAGTAGCGCGAATAGTTCTCGATGCCCGAGCAGTGGCCCAGTTCCTTGATCATTTCCATGTCGTACTCTACGCGCTCCTTGATGCGTTGCGCCTTGATGGCATCGCCCTGTTCCTCGAAGAAGGCCACCTGCTTGACCAGGTCGTCCTGAATGTGGCGTATGGCCAGGTTCGTCTGTTCCTCGGTGGTCATGAAGAGATTGGCGGGATAGAGCTTGTAGGCTTCAAACTTGTCCAGTCGCTGCATGGTGACCGCGTCAAGCTCCTCGATGGCGTCAATCTCGTCGTCCCAGAACGTGATGCGCAGGATGACCTCGCTATAGGCCATAGCTATGTCGACGGTGTCGCCCTTCACGCGGAAGCAGCCGCGCTTCAGGTCGACGTCGTTGCGGATGTAGAGAGCAGCTACCAGTTTTCTTAACAATACATTGCGGTCTATGCGCTGTCCGCAGTGAATCTCGATGATGTTCTCGTTGAGCGCCATGGGGCTTCCCATACCGTAGATGCACGAAACAGAAGATACAACGATGACGTCCTTCCGACCTGACATCAAGCTGCTTACGGCGCGAAGTCGCAACCGGTCAATTTCCTCGTTGATGGCCAGGTCCTTCTCAATGTACGTGTCGGTGGTGGGCAGATAGGCCTCCGGCTGGTAGTAGTCATAATAACTGACATAATATTCTACCGCGTTTTCGGGGAAGAAGCCCCGCATCTCCTCGTAAAGCTGCGCGGCCAGCGTCTTGTTGTGTGACAGCACGAGCGTAGGTTTGCCGACGTTGGCAATCACGTTGGCCATAGTAAATGTCTTGCCGGAGCCTGTCACGCCCAGCAGCACCTGGGCACGATCACCTCGCAAGAGGCCTTCCGTCAGTTGCTGGATAGCCTCGGGCTGGTCGCCCGTCGGCTTGTATTTCGATGTCAATTTGAAGTTCATAGGGTGCAAAGGTAGCAAATAATTGATAATTGGCAACTGATAATTGATAATTTTTTCTAAAAACCTTGTTTTTCTCATGGGAAATTAGTAATTTTGCACGTCAAAAAATTAAATGTGATGAAAAGACACTTTATTATCGCGCTCTGCTGTATGGCCTTTTTTGCCAGTTGCGCCTCCGAGTTCAACCAGGTTTACAGGTCGGCTGACAACGCCTACAAATACGAGTATGCCAAGCAGTGTTTTGCCATGGGAAAGTATCAGCAGGCCGTCGCCCTGCTGTCAGACCAGGTAACGTTGCAGAAGGGGCGTCAGAACGCCCAGGAAAGTCTTTACCTGCTGGCGATGGCCGAATATTACAACCGTGACTACGAGGCCGCCAGTGCCACGTTCAAGAAGTACTTCCAGAGCTATCCCAAGGGCGACTATGCCGAGCAGGCTTGCTACCATATCGGCCAGTCGCTCTACCAGAGCGTGCCCGAGCCCCGTCTGGACCAGACGCCGACGGTGGGTGCCATTAATGCCTACCAGAATTTCCTGGACTATTATCCCGACTCCAAGATGCGCGAGGAGGCTCAGCAGCGCTTGTTTGCCCTGCAGGACAACCTGGTGCGCAAGGAGTATCTCTCGGCCAAGCTGTACTATAACCTTGGCGGCTATTTCGGTAATATCAATGCCAATACCGAGTCGAACTACGAGGCCTGCATCATTACGGCCCAGAACGCGCTGAAGCAGTATCCTTATACCGAGCTGCGCGAAGAATTCTCCGTGCTCATCATGAAGAGCAAGTATTCGCTGGCCGAGAACAGTTCCGACGAGAAGCGCGTGGAGCGCTATCGCGACGCCGAGGACGAGTGCTACGGATTCATGAACGAGTTTCCCGAGTCGGAGGAGGTCAAGACGGCCGAGAAGTACATTGCCAAGTGCAAGAAGTTCACCGGCAGCGGAGGGAATTGAGGCATTGAGAAAATGGGAAATTGAGTAATCAATTGTAAAATTGTGAAAT
>DFGF01000134.1:41863-55436 GCA_002371715.1 Prevotella sp. UBA3757 | reverse complement strand
TCAAATTGTAAATTATAAAGATGGATTACAAAAAGTCAAAAGCACCGGTAAATACCGTTACACGTAACATTATGGACCTCTGTGAGGAAACAGGTAACATCTACGAAAGCGTAGCAATCATTTCCAAGCGGGCCAACCAGATCAGCGTCCAGATTAAGGACGACCTGAGCAAGAAACTGGCCGAGTTTGCCTCCTACAACGACTCGCTCGAGGAGGTGTTTGAGAACCGTGAGCAGATTGAAATCTCGCGTTACTACGAGAAGTTGCCCAAGCCATCGCTGCTGGCCACCCAGGAGTTTGTGGAAGGTAAGATTTACTGGCGCGACCCGTCGCGCGACGCACAGGCTGTTACACCTATTGAGGAGCGGTTATGATACAGCGCAAACAGACAGTCTTCCTGCTGTTGGCGGCCATCCTCGGTGTGCTGGTCATCATCAACTATCCGGTGTGGCCGCTCTTCCTGCTGACTTTGGTGGCCGCCTCGCTGAGCGTCTACACCATTTTCAGGTATAAGCAGCGCCCCCTGCAGGCCCGCCTCAGTCTTGTGGCCGCCGTGCTGTTCGTGCTGTGGTATCCGGCTGTTGTGCTTGTCAACAAGCTGATGATGTCTTCCGGTCTGCAGTACGATATCGTTACCGTGTGGGGTGCTTTGCCAGCGGTCTGTGTCATATTATGCCTGATGGCCCGCAAGGGCATCATGGACGACGAACGATTGGTGAGAGCAGCAGATAGAATCAGATGAATACGCAGGAGATACGGATTAGCGACTACAACTATGAGTTGCCGGACGCGCGCATAGCCAAATTCCCGAAGGAGCAGCGCGACCACTCGAAACTCTTGGTATACCGTCATGGTGAGGTGGGGGAGGACGTGTTCTATAACCTGCCGAAGTACCTGCCCG
Organism: Prevotella sp. UBA3757; assembly: GCA_002371715.1. GTDB lineage: Bacteria > Bacteroidota > Bacteroidia > Bacteroidales > Bacteroidaceae > Prevotella. The sequence continues at coordinate 54,535 of DFGF01000134.1, read as the reverse complement.
AGGGCGCGTTGATGGTAATGAACAATACGCGTGTCATCCAGGCCCGTCTGCATTTCCGAAAAACCAACGAGCGAGGAGAGCACAGCGGTGCGCTGATAGAGATATTCCTGTTGGAGCCCGCCCAGCCTGCTGACTACGAACAGATGTTCCAGACCACTGGACGCTGTTCGTGGCTTTGTTTGGTAGGCAATCAGAAAAAATGGAAGGAAGGTGCGCTCCAGAGGGAATTAAAGATTAAAGATGACGTTTTAACCCTGTCGGCCACCCGTCGTGGTGAGCACGGCACGAGCCAGTGGATAGACTTGGAGTGGACGGCGGCTGACGGTCAACCATCGGCCGTCAGTTTCTCGGAGATACTCGATGCCGCGGGCGAGTTGCCCATTCCCCCATACCTGAACCGCGACACGCAGGAGAGTGACTTGACGACCTACCAGACCGTCTATTCGAAAATCAAGGGCAGCGTTGCCGCCCCTACGGCTGGCCTGCACTTTACGGAAGCCGTGCTCCAGCAGCTGGATGCCCACGGCATAGAACGTGAGGAGCTGACGCTGCACGTCGGTGCCGGCACGTTCCGGCCAGTCAAGACGGCCACTATCGGCGAACACCCCATGCACACGGAGTATATCGCCGTGCGCCGCCATACCATCGAGCGGCTCATAGCCCATGGCGGCCGGGCCATCGCTGTCGGCACCACCAGCGTGCGCACGCTTGAGAGCCTCTACTATCTGGGCTTGAAGGTCATGGCCAATCCCGACCTCGGCGAAGATGAAATGCACGTCGGCCAATGGGAGCCGTATGAAGATGGAAGAGGGAAGAGGGATGATGGAAGAGGGAAGATGGAGGATGGAAGAGGGAAGATGGAGGATGGAAGAGGGAAGATGGAAGAGGGAAGAGGGCAGAAGGATGATGTCAGGGAGGTGCTGCAGGCCTTGGTCGACTGGATGGCGCGCCGGGAACTGACCGTGCTGCATGGCTCGACGCAGATCATCATTGCCCCGGGCTACGATTACCACATCGTCAAGATGCTGATTACCAATTTCCATCAGCCCCAGTCCACGCTGCTCCTGCTGGTCAGTGCGTTTGTCAAGGGCGACTGGCGCCGCATCTATGATTATGCACTCACGCACGACTTCCGGTTCCTGAGCTATGGCGACTCGTCGCTGTTGATGCCCTGAGGGGCCTGTTACTGAAGGGCATCGGCAATTACATAAACTTCAAACCCCAAAACGATTATGAAATACGGATTCATCAAAGTTGCTGCAGCCGTTCCGGCCGTCAAGGTGGCCGACGTCATGTATAACGTGCAGGAAATAGAACGCCTGGTGATGATGGCCGAGACGGAACACGCGGAAGTAGTAGTATTTCCGGAATTGTCCATCACGGGTTACACCTGCCAGGATTTGTTTCGCGAGCGTCTCTTGCTCGACAAGGCTGAGGAGGGACTGCTCCGTCTGCTGGATTTTACGCGCAAGCTGGACGTCATAGCCGTCGTTGGTATGCCCATCGAGGTAGGCTCGCTGCTGCTCAATTGCGCGGTGGCTGTCCAGCAGGGTAATATCCTGGCCGTCGTGGCCAAGACCTACCTGCCCAACTATGGCGAATTCTACGAGAAGCGCTGGTTTGCCTCCTCGCGCGACCTGAATCCCACAACGGTCTATCTGGCCGGTTCGCGCATCGAAATCTCAGCCGACCCCGTCGTCATCAGGACGAGTGACGGTGTGGGGCTGGGCATCGAAATCTGCGAGGACATCTGGGCTCCCATTCCGCCCAGCAACAACTTGACGATGGCCGGAGCCGATATTATCCTAAACCTGTCGGCCTCAGACGAACTGATAGGCAAGCACCGATACCTGCGCTCGCTGGTAGCCCAGCAGAGTGCACGCTGCATTAGTGGCTACGTTTACAGCTCGTGCGGTTTCGGCGAGTCAACCCAGGATGTCGTCTATGGCGGCAACGCCATGATTTTCGAGAATGGCGTCCTGCTGGCCGAGGGCGACCGCTTCTCGTTCCAACCCCAACTGCAGACAGCCCAGATTGACGTGGAGCGCCTGCGCACGGAGCGCCGTACCAACTCGACGTTCAAGACCGCCCAGCGCACGGGCCACGCTTGCCAGGTGGACGCTCGCTTGCCGCTGGAGCAGCATCCCTTCAAGCTGGAGCGTGCCATCAATGCCCATCCCTTTATCCCCGCCGACGGCGACATGGCCGAAACCTGCGAGGAAATCCTGAACATCCAGGTGGCCGGACTGGCCAAGCGACTGGTGCACACCAACTGCCAGCATGTGGTGTTGGGCATCAGCGGCGGCCTGGACTCCACGCTTGCCCTGCTCGTGTGCGTGCGTACCTTTGATAAATTAGGCTACGACCGCAAGGGCATCGTGGGCGTCACCATGCCTGGCTTCGGCACGACAGACCGAACCCACGACAACGCCACCACGCTGATGCAGCAGTTAGGCATCTCACAGATGGAAATCAACATTGCCAAGGCCGTCACGCAGCATTTCGAAGACATCGGTCACGACATCAAGAACCATGACGTGACCTACGAGAACTCACAGGCCCGCGAGCGCACGCAGATATTGATGGACCTGAGCAACAAGCTCTCGGCACTCGTTGTGGGAACGGGCGATTTATCGGAACTGGCCCTCGGCTGGGCCACGTACAATGGCGATCACATGTCGATGTACGGACTGAACGGCGGCGTTCCGAAGACTCTCATCCAGTATCTGATCCGCTACATTGCCCAGTTGCCCAAGTCATCGGCCGAGCGCGACGTGCTGATAGATATTGTGAACACCCCGATTTCACCAGAACTGACGCCTGCTGACGCCCAGGGCAATATCGTGCAGAAGACTGAAGACCTTGTGGGTCCCTACGAGCTCCACGACTTCTTCCTCTATTATATGTTGCGCTACGGCTTCAGGCCCGCCAAGCTGATGCTGCTGGCCGAACACGCCTTTGGCGACAGCTACACGAAGGAGACGCTGAAAAAATGGCTCACCACGTTCTGCCGGCGTTTCTTTGCCCAGCAGTTCAAGCGCTCCTGTCTGCCCGACGGTCCGAAGGTGGGCAGCATCTCGCTCTCGCCTCGCGGCGACTGGCGCATGGCCAGCGACGCCTCGTCAGCCCTGTGGCTGCACGAGTGCGACGAACTTTAGCACACAATGATTAAGCAAGCATAACACAAACAAATCACAAATTTCAAACTTCAAAAATATGATGAAGAAACTTCTATTAGGAGACGAAGCCATTGCTCAGGGCGCACTCGATGCCGGGCTGAGTGGCGTATATGCCTATCCAGGCACTCCTTCGACGGAAATCACGGAGTATATTCAGCAGTCGCCGCTGGCCAGGGAGCGTGGCGTTCACAGCCGCTGGAGTACCAACGAGAAGACAGCTATGGAGGCTGCTTTGGGTATGTCGTATATGGGCAAGCGCGCCCTGGTGTGCATGAAGCACGTCGGTCTGAACGTCTGTGCCGACCCGTTTGTCAATAGTGCCATGACTGGCACTAACGGCGGTGTCATCGTGCTTGTGGCCGACGACCCTTCGATGCACTCCTCTCAGGACGAGCAGGACTCCCGGTTCTATGGCAAGTTTGCCATGATTCCCACCCTGGAGCCCGCCAGCCAGCAGGAAGCCTACGACATGATGGCCGAGGCTTACGACATGTCCGAGAAGTTGCAGTTGCCCGTCCTGATGCGTGTCACCACGCGCATGGCCCACTCGCGCGCCGTTGTGCAGTGTGCTGACGAGCCGCGGCCGCAGAACGAGCTGAACTACAATGCCAAGGCTTCCAACTGGGTATTGTTGCCTGCCTTTGCCCGCAAGCGCAACGACATCGTGACAGCCCAGCAGCCGCTGTTGGAGCAGATGGCCGTCGACAGTCCCTACAACCAGTATATGGACGGCGACAACCAGCAGCTGGGCATCATTGCCAGCGGCATAGCCTACAACTACCTGATGGAGAGTTTCCCAGACGGATGCCCCTTCCCGGTGCTGAAGATTTCGCAATATCCTATTCCCAAGAAGCTGATTCGCCGCATGACTGACGACTGCGAATATGTCCTTATCTGCGAGGAGGGCCAGCCCTTTATCGAAGATCAGGTGCGCGGTGTCATGCCTGGCAATGCCGTCATCAAGGGCCGGCTTAGCGGTGAACTGCCGCGTACGGGTGAGCTTAATCCCGACGTGGTGGCCGATGCACTGGAGAAAATCGTTGACTGCCAGCTGGCCCAGACGCGCTCCTATGCGCCGTGCGAGGACGTGGCTCCGCGCCCACCCGCACTTTGTCAGGGCTGCGGCCATCGTGACGTCTACCAAGCCCTGAACGAGGTGCTTGCGCAGTATCCCAATGCCCGCGTCTTCGGCGACATAGGCTGCTATACGCTGGGCTTCCTGCCCCCCTACAAGGCCATTCATTCGTGCGTCGACATGGGCGCCTCCATCACGATGGCCAAGGGCGCTGCCGACGCCGGCCAGTGGCCAGCCATAGCCATCATCGGCGACTCCACGTTTACTCATTCTGGCATGACGGGTTTACTGGACGCCGTCAACGAGAATGCTGACATCACCGTCATCATCTCCGACAACCTGACGACGGCCATGACCGGCGGCCAGGACTCCGCCGGCACCAACAAGTTCGAGGCCATCTGCCGCGGACTGGGCGTCAGCGACGAGCATCTGAAGGTGGTGGTTCCCCTGCCCAAGAACATGGCCGACATCAAACAAACCATTGAGCAGGAAATCAACTACCACGGCGCCAGCGTCATCATTCCGCGCCGCGAGTGCATGCAGACGCTCCAGCGCCATCTCAAGCAGAAGAAGGCAGCGGAGAAAAAGTAAAAAGGAATATAAAGTAAAAAGGTAAAAAAGGGGTAAAACATGAAAACAGATATTATTCTTTGCGGAGTAGGCGGCCAGGGAATCCTCTCCATCGCTACCATCATCGGCGAGGCCGCCATGAAGGAAGACCTGTATATCAAGCAGGCCGAGGTTCACGGCATGAGCCAGCGTGGCGGTGACGTACAGTCGAACCTGCGCATATCGAGCCAGCCCATCCAGAGCGACCTGATACCGATGGGCGGTGCCGACGTTATCATCTCAATGGAGCCCATGGAGGCGCTGCGCTATCTGCCGTTCCTGTCCGAGAACGGGTGGGTCATTACGTCCAGCGCCCCGTTTGTCAATATTCCCAACTATCCTGACATGGAGACCATCAAGCGGGACCTGGAGAAACTGCCGCATGTCATCATGGTCGACATCGAGCAGAAGGCCAAGGAGGCCGGTGTGCCCCGTTCGGCCAATGTCATCCTGCTGGGCGCAGCGCAGAAGGCTCTGGGCATCGAGTACGAGAAGCTGGAGGATGCCATCCGCCGCGTGTTCGGCCGCAAGGGCGACGCCATCGTTGAGGCAAACATCAAGGCATTAGCAATCGGTAAAGAAGTACAGAAATGATGGAGACACCTATCAAGAAGGAGATTGTCGACGGCCTGATAGCCGAGTTGGGCATCAACGACTTTGCCAAGGCCACCATCCGCGAGGTGAAGCAGGTGGCAGCCAAGGCCGAAGCGCAGAGTGGCGTGGAGTTCATCAAGATGGAGATGGGCATTCCCGGACTGCCCGCCGCCCAGGTGGGGGTCGACGCCCAGGTGAAAGCCCTGCAGGACGGCATAGCCCACAGCTATCCCGACATTCAGGGCTATCCCGAACTGAAGCGCCAGGCCTCGCGGTTTGTCAAAGCCTTCATCGGTCTCGATGTGGCTGCTGAGGGCTGTGTGCCCGTCTGCGGTTCCATGCAGGGCACGTTTGCCTCGTTCCTGACGTGTTCGCAGGCCCAGGATGGCAAGGACACTGTGCTCTTCATCGACCCGGGCTTCCCGGTTCAGAAGATGCAGCTACAGGTGATGGGCGTGCGCTACGAGACCTTCGACGTCTACGACTATCGCGGCGACAAGCTGGCTCCCAAGCTGGAGAGTTACCTGAGCCGTGGCAACATTTGCGCTATCGTCTATTCCAACCCCAACAACCCCTCGTGGGTCTGCCTGAACGAGCAGGAACTGGAGTCCATCGGGCGGTTGGCTACGCAGTACGACACCATCGTGATGGAAGACCTGGCCTATTTCGCCATGGACTTCCGCAAGGATCTGAGCGTTCCCTTCCAGCCGCCCTATCAGCCCAGCGTCGGCCGCTATACCGACAACTACATCCTGCTTATTTCCGGTTCCAAGGCTTTCAGCTATGCCGGCGAGCGCATCGGCGTGACGTGCATCTCCGACAAGCTGTTCCACCGCCACTACGACGCGTTGGCACAGCGCTACGAGGGCCTGCCCTTCGGTCTGGTCTTCTCGACGCGCATGCTCTACGCCCTTTCCAGCGGTACCAGCCATTCGGCCCAGTATGCCATGAGTGCTATGCTGCGCGCGGCCACGGACGGCGAGTACGACTTCCGCCGCGAGGTCAGCGTTTACGGTGAGCGCGCTCACAAGCTGAAGGAGATTTTCTGCCGCCATGGTTTCCATATCGTCTACGACAAAGATCTTGACGAACCCGTGGCCGACGGCTTCTACTTCACGATTGGTTACAAGCAGATGACTAGCGGGCAGCTGGCTCGCGAGCTGATGTATTACGGTGTGTCGGCCATCTGCCTGATTACTACGGGTTCCCATCAGGAGGGGTTGCGCGTGTGTACCTCTTTTATTGAGGACCACCAGTATGCGCAGCTGGAGGAACGCATGCAGCTCTTCGAGCAAAATAACTAAAAAGAGGCCGCAACCCCCTCTCTCACACATCATTATGACGCAAGACGTATGAGATACAGTTCGAATCCTCAGGGTCGTTACGACCACTACGTAGTCCACGAGCAACAGGGACTTCTTGACTTCCTGTTGGCTAATGTCAAGCAAAGCAAGACCAAGATCAAGGCCACGTTGCAGGGTCAGGGCATCCGTGTCAACGGCAAGACGGTCACCCAGTTCGACTTTCCGTTGCAGCCGGGCATGAAGGTAGCCGTATCGCTGACCAAGCGCAACCAGTCGCCATTCAGGAGCCACTATCTGAAGATAGTCTACGAAGACCGCTGGCTCATCGTCATCGAGAAGCAGCCCGGCATCCTGTCGATGGCGGCAGGCCACTCGACGCTGAACGTGAAGAGTGTGCTTGACGACTATTTCAGAAAGTCGCACCAGAACTGCCGTGCCCATGTCGTTCACCGGCTGGACCGTGACACCAGCGGACTGATGGTCTACGCCAAGGACATGGATACCGAGCAGATGCTGGAGCATGCCTGGCACGACATCGTCTACGACCGGCGCTACGTGGCCGTCTGTTCGGGCGAGATGGAACCCGACGACGGTACGATAGCCAACTGGCTGAAGGACAACAAGGCCTACGTCACCTACTCGTCGCCGGTCGACAATGGCGGCAAGTATGCCGTGACCCACTTCCATGTGTTAGACCGTACCACGGAGCACTCGCTGGTTGAGTTCAAGCTCGAGACGGGACGCAAGAATCAGATTCGCGTACACGCGGCCGACATGGGGCATCCCGTTTGCGGTGACACGAAATATGGCAATGGCGACGACCCGCTGCACCGCTTGTGCCTGCACGCCTGGCTGCTGTGCTTCTACCACCCCGTGACGCGCCAGCCCATGGAGTTCGAGACGCCCGTGCCCACGGCGTTCAGACAACTGTTCAAGTAGAGTGTAGAGTTTAGAGTGTAGAGTGAAGAGTTTAGAGTTTGCTACCGCACGAAGGAGTAAGTAACCGTAAAAAAAAGAACTTGGTATGACTAAGTTACTATTATAAAGGAAGTAATGATGAAGAAGAAAATAGCAGTGTTGACAGTCATGCTCGGGCTGGTGGCTTATGCCGGGGCTTGTACTAATTTTATCGTTGCCAAGGGTGCCTCGCAGGACGGCAGCGTCATCTGTTCGTATAACGCCGACTCGTATGGCGCATTTATGAAGCTGGCCCACTATCCGGCTGCCAGCCACAAGCAGGGCGATATGCGCCAGATTTACGAGTGGGACACGAACAAATACTTGGGCGAAATACCGGAAGCGGCCGAGACGTATAACGTTGTGGGGAACATCAATGAGTGGCAGCTCACCATTGGCGAGACCACCTATGGCGGTCGCGAGGAGATGGTTGACTCCACGGGCATCATTGACTACGGCTCACTAATCTATATCGCCCTGCAGCGCGCTAAGACGGCGCGCGAGGCCATCAGCGTGATGACCTCACTGGTAGAAACCTACGGCTATTATAGCGAGGGCGAGACCTTCAGCATCTGCGACCCCAACGAGGCGTGGATTCTGGAAATGCAGGGCTGCGGCCCCGACCGCCAGAAGTCCAAGGAGCGCGTGGTGTGGGTAGCGCTGCGCGTGCCCGACAATGCCATCTGTGCCCATGCCAACCAGAGCCGCATCGGGCGCTTCAATGCTAAGGACAAGGACAACGTGCTGTGTTCGAAGAACGCCATCAAGTTTGCGCGCAAGATGGGGTGGTATGACGGCAAGGACGAGGACTTCTCGTGGAAGCGCGCCTACGCCTTCCCCGACTTCTCAGGGCGCCGCATCTGCGATGCCCGCGTGTGGAGTTTCTTCAACCATCATGTCCGGGGCTTCGACCGCTACCTGCCTTGGGCACTCGGCATCGACCCCGATGCTGAGGATATGCCCCTGTGGGTGGTTCCCGACCGCAAGCTCAGCGTGGCCGACGTCATGGCCGACATGCGCGACCATTACGAGGGTACGCCGCTGTCCGTTGCCGACACGACTGACATTGGCGGCGGCATCTGGCAGATGCCCTATCGGCCTACGCCCCTCTACTTTACGGTCGACGGGCGCAAGTGCTTCAACGAGCGCCCCACGTCCACGCAGCAGACGGCCTGGAGCTTTGTCAGCCAGATGCGCTCGTGGCTGCCGCGCCAGGTGGGCGGCTGTTTCTGGTTTGGCAACGACGACGGCAACATGGTGGCGTACACCCCCATCTACTGCTCGATGACGCGTCGCCCGCTGTGCTACAATACGCCCGGTGCCGACGACGTCACCTTCTCGATGGACAATGCTTTCTGGGTGGAGAACTGGGTTTCGAACATGGTCTATCCGCGCTACTCCATGCTGTTTCCCTCGCTCCGTCAGGTGCGCGACTCGCTGGAGCAGGCCTATTTCGCTCAGCAGCCGCAGATAGAGGAGCAGGCCCGCCAGATGGCACCTGCCGCGATGGCGCAGTTCCTCAACGACTACAGCATCGACCAGGCTCAGCGCATGATGGACCGCTGGCGTCAGCTGGCCTTCTATCTGGTGGTGAAGTATAACGACATGACCGTCAAACCCGAGAAGGACGGCCGCTTCCTGCGCACCAAGCATGGGCTGGGTGAGCGCGTGGCGCGTCCGGGATTCCCGTCGTCATACGCACGCAAGGTGCTGGAGGTCTCAAAGGGTCGATACTACGTACCCGAAGAGAAGAAATAAATTGTCAAATTGTAAATTGCCGGAAATAAATTGTCAAATTGTAAATTCTCATGACTGCCATCATCGTAACAATGCTCATTATGGCCTATCTGCTGATAGCCACGGGCCATCTGACGGGTGTCAACAAGGCCGCTATTGCCATGTTCTTAGGCACGGTGGGGTGGGTGGTCTACGTCTGCTGGGGCCAGGACTTCGTGATGGCCCAGCATCCGGGCGACTACCTGGAGTGGCTGGGCGGTCGCACGGCGACGAGCGACACGGTGAAGCACTTTATATATAATAATGTGTTCCTTTATTATGTAGGTCGTGCCGCTGCCATCGTGCTGTTTCTGGTGGCCACGATGTCGATTGTGGAACTGCTGGCCAACAACGGCTGCTTCGACTTCATCATTGAGTGGATTCGCACGCGCAACTCGAAGCGGCTGCTGTGGACCATCACCTTTGCCACGTTCATCCTCTCGGCCAACCTGGACAACCTGACCACAACGACGATGATGCTGGTCATCATGCACAATATCCTGCAGAACTCGCGCCAGCGCATGTATGTAGGCTCGGCCATCGTGATTGCCGCCAACTGCGGCGGTTGCTTCACCGTCATTGGTGACCCAACGGGACTCATTCTCTGGGGTGACGGGGCAGTCACGGCCAGCCACTTCTCGGCCTACCTGGCCCTGCCTGCGCTGCTGGCCTGGATCGTCCCGACGATACTCGTCAACCGCGAGCTGCCCGACCGTCTGGACACGGCCTGGAGTCCGTCGCCCTACCGTGGCGACGACACGCGGCTGAACCGCTGGCAGCGCATCGTCATGCTCATTGTGGGCATTGGAGGCCTGTGGTTCATACCCACGTTCCACAACATCACGAAGCTGGCACCCTTCCTCGGTGCACTGTGCGTGCTGGCCGTGCTGTGGGTGGTCAACGAGGCCTTCAACCGCAAGCTGCTCACTGCCGACCAGATGACGCAGCACCGCATACCCACCTCGCTGCAGTACGGGGTGATGCAGCAGCTGCTGTTTGTCACGGGCATCATGCTCGGCATGGGTGTCGTGACGGAGACGGGCGTGTGGGACGACGTGGCCTCGTTCTTCGACACCTACGTCCACGACGTCTGGCTGATGGGCATCGGTGCGGGCCTGCTGTCGGCAGTGGTCGACACGTTTACCATTGCCATCTCCAACATCTCGCTCTACCAGGTTGGCGTCGGCGACGTGGCCACGAACGGGGCCTTCTGGAAAATCATGGCCTACTCGACGGCCGTCGGCGGCTGTCTGCTCACGGTGGGCAGCGTCAGCGGACTGGCCCTGATGCGTGCCGAGCATGTGCGGATGGGTTGGTATGTCAAGCACCTGACGCCGAAGGTCCTGCTGGGCTGGATTATCGGTTTTGTGGTGCTGTGGCTTGAGATAAACCTCATAGCACCCTGAAAAAGCAACGTATTTCTGTTTAAATTGCTTAATTTATTTTGCAATATGCACGATTATTCGTAATTTTGCATGGTTTTATAAATAGTAAAAATGCGTCAGCGGGGCTGAAAATGCCCTTAAACGCGAAATCGCTAAAAAATAGATGGATCAGACATTTGACAACGACAGAATCGTGAAAATCAACATTGAGGAGGAGATGAAGTCCTCGTACATCGATTATTCGATGTCCGTCATCGTGGCTCGTGCCCTCCCTGATGTGCGTGATGGTTTCAAGCCCGTCCACCGCCGCATCTTGTACGGCATGATGGGCATCAATAACGTTTCGACACAACCTTACAAGAAGTGCGCGCGCGTCGTCGGCGAGGTGCTGGGTAAGTATCACCCCCACGGCGACTCGTCGGTCTACGGTGCCCTGGTGCGCATGGCCCAGGAGTGGAACATGCGCTACACGCTGGTTGACGGCCAGGGCAACTTCGGCTCCGTCGACGGCGACTCGCCGGCAGCCATGCGTTACACCGAGTGCCGCCTGTCGAAGATGGGCGAGCACATCATGGACGACCTTGAGAAGGACACCGTCGACATGCAGAACAACTTCGACGACTCGCTCGTCGAGCCCAGCGTCATGCCGACGAAGATTCCGAACCTGCTGGTCAACGGCGGCAACGGCATTGCCGTGGGCATGGCCACCAACATGCCTACGCACAACCTGGGCGAGGTCATCGACGGCTGCTGCGCCTACATCGACAATCCTGATATAGATACCGACGGGCTGATGCAGTATATTCCCGGCCCCGACTTCCCCACGGGCGCCTACATCTACGGTCTGCAGGGCGTGCGCGACGCCTACGAGACGGGACGCGGACGCATCGTTATGCGTGCCAAGGCCGAGATTGAGGCCGGCGAGACGCACGACAAGATTGTGGTGACGGAGATACCCTACGGCGTCAACAAGGCCGACCTGGTCAAGTACATTGCCGACCTGGCCAACGAGCACAAGATTGAGGGCGTGGCCAACGTCAACGACGAGTCGGGCCGTCAGGGCATGCGCATCGTCGTGGACTGCAAGCGCGACGCCAACGCCAACGTGCTGCTGAATAAACTGTTCAAGATGACGGCCCTGCAGTCGTCGTTCTCCGTCAACAACATCGCCTTGGTCAAGGGGCGTCCGCGCCTCCTGACGCTGAAGGAGTGCGTCAAGTACTTCGTCGAGCACCGCCACGACGTCACCATCCGTCGCACCAAGTACGACCTGAAGAAGGCTCAGGAGCGCGCCCACATCCTGGAAGGACTGATCATTGCCGTCAACAACATTGACGAGGTGGTTCACATCATCCGCAACTCCAAGACGCCCAGCGATGCCCAGCGCAACCTGGAGCAGCGCTTCGAACTGGACGAGTTGCAGTCGAAGGCCATCGTTGACATGCGCCTCTCGCAGTTGACGGGCCTGCGCGTAGACCAGCTGCACCAGGAGTACGATGACCTGATGAAGCTTATTGCCGACTTGCAGGAGATATTGGACAATCCCGAGCGCTGCAAGGAGGTCATGAAGCAGGAACTGCAGGAGGTCAAGGAGAAGTATGGCGACGAGCGCCGTACGGAAATCATTCCCTTCGACCATGAGTTCAATGCCGAGGACTTCTATCCCGACGACCCCGTGGTCATCACCATTTCGCACATGGGTTACATCAAGCGCACCAAGCTCGACGAGTTCCACGAGCAGGGACGCGGCGGTGTCGGAGCCAAGGCTGCCCGTCATCGCGACAACGACTTCA